>CAISWF010000044.1 GCA_903889135.1 Candidatus Omnitrophota bacterium
CTCCACAGACGAAATGCATTTGCCACAATGGTTCAAAGAGTTGCCGGGATTATAATTGGGCCCGACGGCGAATTTTATCTCTTTAAGTTCGGCGGGATTGAAGTTGACGTCTGTCACCATCTTTTTGGCTGTGTCATCCCAATACTGCCCTTTCTTGGGATACGCGGAGAAAGGTATGGTCATTTTCTGCCACTCTTTGGAGGTCTGGCCGTATTTCGGTGTGGCCATCACGCCTACTTCGGTCTTGTTGTGGTCGGTATCATCGGAATCGACCAATAATACCTCAAAATTCTCTCCGGCCTCGGTGCCCTTGACCCAGAACTCGACCGCGGGTTTATTTAGCTTCGTCAGGTCAACCAGGGGGACCAGGGGGTTGCGCCCAACGACCGCTCCCGACCATTGCGCGCAATTCAAGACCGCCTTCAGGCACGCCTCGCCTGAGTGGGCGCCCTCCTTCACTATCTCGAAAGTCGTCCCGGCGCCGTAGGAATACATATACTGCCCTTTGGAGTCATCGATGGCGTCCGTAAAAAAATCCGTTGATGCGGCGCGCGCGAAACCGGCCGAGCAGATCAGTACCAAACCGAACAAAAATACCGCGACAAGCACCGTCCTGTTCATTTTATTCCCTCCTGTAGATATGGATAAATTATACCCCTGCTGAAACCTTTATTCAATAGAGAAGGTTATTCTTTGACACGTTTTACTTTTATGTTATACTACCATCATAAGATGCTGAAAGTCCTAATATAGGAGGAACAGGCATGAGAACACTAGTGGGAAGAAAGGGTTTCACGCTCGTTGAGATCATGATCGTAGTCGCGATCATAGCTCTCTTAGCAGCCATAGCGATACCTAACTTACTGCGCGCAAGACTCAACGCGAACGAAGCGGCAGCTATATCCGCGCTTCGTACTACCAGTACCGCATGCGAGAGTTTCAGGGCCGTGCAGAGCCCGGTAACATATCCGGCGAACCTGGCTGCGCTGTCCGGCGCTGTTCCTCCGTACATCGATGCCACATTGGGAGGTGGTACGAAGCAGGGCTACAAGTTTACGTATGCGCTGGTAAACGCGAACCAGTACACCTGCACGGCTGCGCCTGTAACGGCGAACGTTACCGGCACGAGGACATTCTTCGTTGATGAGTCAGGCGTAATAAGATTGACTAACGCCGCGGGCAATCCGATCGAATAATACTAAGGGCGTAGATCTTTAGAAAAAGGCGAAGACTTAAATCTTCGCCTTTTTTATTAATGAAGCGCCTCTAATCAGGCGATGGTGCGGCCTATCGAGGCGGCGATGGATCCCATGCACGGGGCGCAGGCGCCGGTCGATTCGCTGATGCATCTTTTATTGGGGTAGATCTCGTATAATTTTTTGTAAGGCGCGGGCGTGAAGTTCGGCATGAGGACATTAGCTCCGGCCTTCAGCCCCTCTACCCTGAAATCTTTTCCCAGACTGCCGAGGGCGGTGGTCGCCGGGAGGTTCGCCCTTTTCGTGACTATGCGGGTGAGCGCGAGGGTTTTAAGGACTAAATTGACATCTCCGGCCTGCTTGCCCGCGAGCGGCGTTTTCCCGTGCGGGATGAACGGCCCGATGCCTATCATGTCGAAATCCCATTCTTTGAAGAATAATATGTCGTTGGCGATGGAACGCAAAGTCTGGCCGGGGAGACCGACCATTATGCCTGAGCCGGTCTCGTAACCCAGGCCTTTCAGGTCGCGCAGGCAGCGCAGGCGGTTCTCAAAATCCATGCCGTAGTGCAGGGAATTGTAAAGCTTTTTGTCGGACGTCTCGATCTTGAGTAGATACCTGTCCGCGCCCGCGTCCTTCCATAATTTATAATCTTCGCGCGGCCTCTCCCCCACCGAAAGGGTCACCGCGATTTCATATCTTGATTTTATATCTTTGATGAGGCCGGCAAGCCACTCGGGCCTCAGCATGGGATTCTCGCCCGACTGCAGGACGACAGTCTTTATATCTGCGGCGGCGATCTGCGAGACGCTGTCGAGTATCTCTTCTTTTGTCAGGCGGTATCTTTCGAGAGACCTGTTCGTCGCGTTGAGCCCGCAATAGTAACAATATTTTCCACAATAATTTGAGAACTCGATAAGCCCGCGCAGGAGGATCGCGTCGCCGACATATTTACGGCGGACTTTATCTGCCTGTTCATAAAGCTCGAGGAGCGACTTCTCGTCTTCGAGCGAAAGAAGCCGTTCGAGCTCTTTTGCGTCATACATATTCATCACGCATGCCCGCGTCTACAGCTGAGAATAATTTTGAGATCTGGGCGCGGGATTTTTCGTCGAGTTTCGCGGTCTCGCGCTCGATAAGTTCGTAGCCCGTCTCTTTTATTTTGGGTGAGGCGAAGTCGGCGAGATATTCCTTGAACGTCACGAGCGCGTTGACGCTGCACATGCCTTTTATGAGGCCGGGCTTTGCCAGGCTCATGAAACTCTCCCCTGTCCTCTCCCTGCGGTAGCAGGCGGCGCAGAAGCTAGGGATATAATTTTTCTCGATGAGCATGCCGACGAGCTCTTCAAGGCTGCGCTTATCGCTCGTGGTGAACTGGCCGTCCCATTTTTCGCTGTCGGAATATCCGCCCGGCGAGGTCTTCGACTCGGCACTTATCTGCGAAATGCCCAAACTAATGACCTCATCCCTCATCTCTGCCGTCTCCCTTGTCGTAAGTATCATCCCGGTATACGGGACAGACAGACGGATGACAGCGACGAGTTTTTTGAAATCGTCATCCGATACCTGATATGGGGGATGGAGTGAAAACTCTGACCCCACCGCCGGCTCGATGCGCGGAACCGATATCGTGTGCGGGCCGACGTTGAATTTCTTCTCGAGGTGCTCGATGTGCATCATCATCGCCAGCGTCTCGAACCTGTAATCGTAAAGCCCGTAAAGCGGCCCTATGCCGACGTCGTCTATCCCGGCCGAAAAGGCGCGGTCTATGGCATCGAGACGGTTGTCAGGATCGCTCTTCGGCCCCTTAAGGTGGCATTTCCTGTATGTATCGTCGTGGTATGTCTCCTGGAACAGCTGGAATGTGCCGATGTTCGAGGCCTTAAGTTTCTTGAAATCTTCTACCGACAGGGGCGCGCAGTTAATATTCACCCTCTTTATGTAGTGCTGGCCGACGCGCGCTGAATACGCGGCCTCGACCGCCTCCGCATAATATTCGATGGCGGATTTGCCCGGGACGCCCGATTCACCCGCTACGACGAGGATGCGCTTGTGCCCTCTTTTAAGCAGCCACTCGACTTGCTCGCGGATCTCGGCGGCGTTGAGGTATTTCCTTTTTAATCCGGCATTGCCGGACTGGAACGCGCAATAGACGCATTCGTTCGCGCAGAAATTCGAGATGTAAAGCGGCGCGAATAGGACAACGCGGTTGCCGTAGATGGCGTTCTTGACGTATGCCGCCGCCTCGAAGATCTTTTTTACCAGGCGCGGATCATTGACCGCGAGGAGCGCGGCCGTCTCTTCGATGGCGAGGCGCTTGAGCGAGCGCGATTTGTTTAAAATCGGGACGATTTTATCCTCGCCGGCCTTTCCGGCGTTGTTGAGCAGGTCCTGTATCTTGTTTTCGTCGATATGCTTCATCTCTTCTCCTTTTTCGAACCTCTTTCAAAAGCGTCAAGGGCCGCCGGGAACGGCGAGAGCACCCTTTTTATCACGCCCTGCGACACGGATATTGCGAGCCCGTAATTTGTTATCGGCACGCCCGCTTCTTTTGCCTTTCCTACGCGGCTTAGCATCTCGCGGCGCGTTATCATGCAGCCGCCGCAATGTATCACCAGTTTATATTCTTTTAAATTATCCGGGTAATCGCGGCCCGAAGAGATATCTATCGTCAGGTCTCCCCCGACGTATTGCCTGAGCCAGCGCGGGATCTTCACGCGGCCGATGTCGTCTTCTATCGCGTGATGGCTGCACGCCTCGGCGATCAATACCTTATCGCCGGGTTGCAGAGATCCGATCACTGCCGCGCCTTTTGCCGCCTCAACTAGATCGCCCTTATACCTGGCAAATAAGATCGAGAATGTTGTGCATTTCACGGACGGCGGCGTATCCGCGACCATCTTTAATACGACCTGCGAATCGCAGACTACGATATCCGGCGGCGACTTCAGTTTGGCGAGCGCGGACGAGTATTCCCTCTCTTTCACGACGAGCGCGGACGAATCGTTATCGAGCGCGTCGCGTATCGTCTGGACTTGCGGCAAAATTAGGCGCCCCTTCGGCGCCTGTAGGTCTATCGGGACGATGAGCACGGCTAGGCCGCCGGCTGGGAGCAAGTCGCCGATAAGCGCGGGAGGATTAAAGAAATCTTCAGGGCAGGCCTCGAGCAGGTATTTCTTAAACTCGCTTATGCTCTTATCCCTATCCTTGCCGTTTACGCTCGAACAAAGGATTACCCTGTTTATCTTTTTTATAATATTATTTACGAAGGCGGCGGCCGGCATTCCGAGGTCTATTTTATTTATAGCCGCGATCACGGGTATCTTATGTTTCTCCGCCTCAGATAAAACCGCGTCCTCATAATCCGTCCATATCCCCGGTTCAACAACGAGGACCGCCACATCCGAACGGTCGAAGATCTTATTCGTTTTATTGAGACGCGCCGGGGCTAGCTCGGACTTATCATCGAGGCCCGCTGTATCGAGGAAGACGACCGGCCCTACCGGCAAGATCTCCATCGATTTCTCTACTACATCCGTCGTAGTGCCGGCGACCGGCGAGGTTATCGCCACGTCCTGCCCGGCTATCATATTAAGGAAACTCGATTTGCCGACGTTCGTCCGGCCGAAGATCCCTATCTGCAACCTTAACGATTTAGGTGTTTTTATCATCTTTATATCCCAACGAAGTCAAATTATGCGGTGAGAGCGTCTTTTCGACGGTTTCCTTTCCGAGTTTCTCCACGAGAAATTCCCTTAAATTCTTTTTCCCGGACGAAGAAAATTCCTTCAATAACGCTTCCGCCCTTTCGTATCCCATCAAAGGCAAAAACGCGGTTATTATCGCCGGGCTCTTGTCTAAATATTCACGGCACTTTTCAGCGTCGGCTTTTATCCCTTCGATGTGCGGCGCCAGCATATTGTTAACATATGTTAACATATCTAGTGATTCGAGCATTGATTGCGCAATTAGCGGCATGAACTCGTTTATCTGGAGCGAGCCCTTCGAGCACGCATCTGTGACGATGAAGTCATTGGCGATGACCTTTGTCCCCGCCTGTATCGCCGCCTCGAGTATCACCGGATTTACCTTGCCCGGCATTATTGACGAGCCTGCCTGAGCCTTCGGCAGCCCTATCTCCCCCAGCAGGTTCATCAGCCGCAGGTCGTTCGATATCTTAATTATGTTGGCCGCGTGCGCTTTTAATATCCCCGATACCTCAACGAAGGAGTCGGGATTTGCGGTCGCGTCTAAAAGGTTTTCCCCGCGCGCAAGCCCAAGGCCTGTGATCTCGCGCAATTTTTCGATTACTAAAAATATATAACTGCGCGGAGCGGTCAGGCCTGTCCCTACCGCGGTCCCGCCTATATTTACGACGCGCAGGCGCTCCTCGCATTTGAACGTGCGCCACCTGTCGCGCGCGAACGCCTCTGCGAACGCAGAAAATTCCGCGCCGAGCGTTATCGGGACCGCTTCCTGCAATTCCGTGCGCCCGACCTTGACTATCCCGGCGAACTCCTTCTCCTTCTTCTGGAAAGCCCCCTGCGTCTTCTCGACCGATGCGCTCAAATTTCGAAAGCCGTATATGCACGCTATCTTGAGCGCGGTCGGGTAGGCATCATTCGTAGATTGATGGAGGTTGACGTCCTCGATGGGATGGATAAGTGAATAATCGCCCTTCCTGCCGCCCAGCAATTCTATCGCGCGGTTGGCGATGACCTCGTTGACGTTCATATTCGTCGAGGTTCCGGCGCCGCCCTGGAGCGCGTCAACCGGGAATTCGCCCGTTAAGGAGCGGTCATCGATCCCTTGTATTACCCAATCGCACGCCGATATTATCGCATCCGCTTTTTTGGCGTCGATATATTTCAGTTCGCGATTGGCGAGCGCGGCGGCCTTCTTGACCATGGCCAGCGCTTTTATCAGCCCGCTATTAACGCTGATCCCGCTGACGCGGAAATTTTCCGACGCCCGCTGGGTATGTATCCCCCAGTAGGCGTTCTCGGGTATCTGCGATTTTTCGCCGAGAAGGTCTTTTTCGGTGCGGTTGCGCATTTATTTCCCTTTGCTCAAAGCGGATTTCACCGAAACGCCGGGTATCAGCCCCAGCCTTCCGGTCAGCGCGCCGACATCATCGGTCGTAGCGTCGACGATGAGCGTTATTATCGAGCAATTCCTTTCTTTGTACGGGATGCCCATCCGCCCCTGGATGATATTCCCGAACTCGGACAGGATCTTATTGACCTCTCCCGCCTGCTTGTTCCTGTCCGTCACTATTATCCCCATAAACCCCAGTCTCTTGTTCATTTCCACCTCCTAAATAAAAAAAGCCCGGCGTGAGCCAAGCCGGGCTAAATTTACCGCTTTCAGCCCCTTGGCTTCAGAGTCGCCTCTTTACCGCAGGTATTTAATAGAACACCCCCGCTGAGGCGGGACTGCGCTACCTCTTGTAGATGGGACGTCCTTTATATGTCGTGTGGAGAAGTTTTTCGGATTTTTCGCTCAACGGCTTCTCCAAAAATTCCTTGTATAACCTCTTTATATACGGGTTCTGGTGCGAGCACCGGACCGCTTTAGTCTTGTCGTCTTCATACAGCGCCTGTGACCTGAGCGTCCTGACCTCGTCGGTCACCATGTACGGCTGGCCGCCGCCTCCGACGCAGCCGCCCGGGCACGCCATTACTTCGATGAAATGATAGGGCAATTCTTTGCCCGCTTTCTTCGCTTCCCTTACTTTGTTCAAAACATATTCGACGTTCGCCATGCCGTGCGCGACCGCGACCCGGACTTTTTTTCCGCCGACTTCGATCTCACCCTCTTTGACCCTCTTCAGGCCCCTGACGACATCGAGGTCGACTTTCTTCAACTCTTCGCCGGTTATGAAATAATTCGCGGTCCTTAACGCGGCTTCCATGACGCCGCCGGTCGAGCCGAAGATGACGCCAGCGCCGGCGTATTCGCCGAGTATCGTATCCGATTCTTCATCGGGAAGGTTCATGAAATCTATGCCCGCCTGTTTGATCATCAGCGCGAGCTCCCTTGTCGTCATGACGATATCTATATCCTGGTAACCTGAGGCGGACATCTCGTCGCTCCTGGTTATCTCGTATTTCTTGGCGGTGCAGGGCATTACCGAGACCATGACTATCTTCGAAGGGTCGATGTTGTTCTTCTGCGCGTAATAGGTCTTCGAGAGGACGCCCAATATCTCGTGCGGCGATTTGCAGGATGAGAAATGGTCTATCATGTCGGTGTGGAACTTCTCCATGAAATCCACCCACGACGGGCAGCAGGTCGTGATCAAAGGAAGCGGCTTCGTGCCTTTTACGAACCTCTGCTCGAACTCGCTCGCCTCTTCCATTATGGTGACATCGGCCGCGAAGCTCGTATCGAATACAGCCTTGAAACCGAGCCGCCTCAACAGGGCGTATAATTTCCCGGTGAAATTCTTTCCCGCGACCCCGAACGCCTCGCCTATGGAGGCCCTGACAGCCGGGGCGATCTGCACTACGCAATACTTATCGGCATTCTCGAGCGCCTTCCAGACCTTCGGCACGTCGAAGTATTCGACGATAGCGCCGGTCGGGCAATGCGCCGAGCACTGGCCGCACTTTATGCACGGCGACTCGGCCAGCGTTATGTCACCGGCCGGGGAGAACCTCGTCTTTATGCCGCGCTGGAGGAACGAGAGCGCCCATACGTCCTGCATCTCCTGGCAGACATAGATGCACCTGCCGCACAAGATGCATTTTTCCGGCTCGAGGACGACGGCCTTAGTCGAGTCATCCATCGGAAGGTCGCGCTTTATCTTCGGGAAATATTCCTCGGAGATACCGAAGTCCGCGACTATCTTCTGGAGCTCGCAGTTATTGTTGCGGCCGCAGATGAGGCAGTCGTTGGGGTGGTTCGAAAGTATCAGTTCAAGGACGCTCCTCCTTATCGCGACTATCTCGGGATCGTGGGTCGTTATCTCCATCCCCTCTTCCATAGGGGTGCAGCAGGCCCTGAGCATCTTGTTGGAGCCCTTCGCCTTGACCACGCAGATGCCGCACGACGCGGACGGCGGAAGGTCGGGATGCTTGCAAAGCGTCGGTATCTTTATCTGGACGCTTTTGGCCGCCTCGAGTATCGTCGTCCCCTCGGGAACCTTGATGAATATGTCGTTTATCTTCGCCTGTATGGATTTTGCCATTTTTATTCCTTTGATACCGCTTTGAACTTGCAGACCTCAAAACATTTACCGCAACGTACGCATTTGTTCATGTCTATGACGTAGCCGTCATCTTTGTTGCCGGTTATCGCCTTCGCCTCGCAGTTCATCATGCAAACCGAGCACTTCTTGCATTTCTCCGGGATTATCTTATAGCTTAAGAGGTTGCGGCATTTCTTCGACGGGCATTTTTTATTGATGATATGGACTTCATACTCGTCCTGGTAATACCTAAGTGTTGAGACGACCGGGTTAGGCGCGGTCTGTCCGAGGCCGCAGAGCGCGGCCTTTTGCATCGCCTGCGAAATCCTCCGTAAATTATCGAGATCAGTCAATTCCCCCAGGCCTTCCGTGATCTTGCTCAAGGTGTTGAGCATCTGGGCGGTGCCGATCCTGCACGGAGAGCATTTTCCGCACGACTCCTCAAAGCAGAACCTCTGGTAGAACCTCGCGATATCTACCATGCAGTCGTCCTCATCCATGACTATCATGCCGCCCGAACCCATTATCGAGCCCAGCTTCTGGAGGTTCTCGTAATCTACCGGCGTATCAAGAAAATCCTTGGGTATGACGCCGCCGGACGGGCCGCCTGTCTGTATCGCCTTGATCGCCTTGTTATTGAATATGCCGCCGCCAATATCATATACTATCTCGCGGATCGTCGTGCCCATGGGGACCTCGACGAGCCCGGAATTTTTTATCTTGCCTGTGAGCGCGAAGACTTTTGTGCCTTTCGATGTCGCCGTGCCGACGCGCGCGAACACATCTCCCCCTTTAAGTATGATATAAGGCACGTTGGCGAGGGTCTCGACGTTATTTATTACCGTCGGGCTGCCCCAGAGGCCCTTTACCGAAGGATACGGCGGGCGCGGATGAGGCGTTCCTCTCCTGCCCTCGATGGAGGCGATAAGCGCCGTCTCTTCGCCGCAGACGAAAGCGCCTGCACCTAATCTTATCTCGAGGTCGAAATTAAAATTGCTTCCCAATATGTTATTGCCCAGCAACCCGCGCTCGTAACAACGGTCGATGGCGTTCTGGATCCTGTCGACGGCGAGCGGGTATTCGGCCCTTATGTAAAAATATCCTTTTGTGGCTCCGATGGAAAAACCGGCTATCATCATGCCCTCGACGACCGAGTACGGGTCGCCCTCGAGCACGCTCCTGTCCATGTAAGCGCCAGGGTCGCCCTCGTCGCCGTTGCAAATGACGTATTTCTGGTCAGCGGTCATCTGTTTCGCGAAATTCCACTTCATCCACGTCGGGTATCCGGCGCCGCCCCTGCCGCGCAGGCCGCTCTTCTTTATCTCGTCTATGACTTTTTCCTGGGTCTTTAATTCAAAAAGGACTTTCTTTAGCGATTGGTAACCGTCCCTTGCAAGATAGTCGTCTATATTATCCGGGTCGACAATGCCGCAGTTCCTGAGGACTATCCTTAATTGTTTGGGCTCCTTGCACGTAACGAGGTCCTGGACGGGCTTGCCCCCCTGCGAAGGGACTTCGCCTTCTTTTATGGAATCTATGATGCGGTTTATATCCCCGTCTTTGACGTTATAATAAGTCGTATCCGGCAGGACTTTTATCACCACGCCCTGGTTATAGACGCCGATATCGGCGGCGCGGACAGCCATTACCGAATCCTGCATGCCGCGTTCCCGCAGGCCGTTCAGGAAGGCCGCGTAGACATCCTTCGTCCTCTCCGGCTGCAATATCCCGGTATCCTTTATATATACAATCTTCCTATCCATTAGCTTTCTTTACCTGTATGTCGTAAATGTGGTCGTTTACAAGCCTGTGGTTATGTATGTGGTCATCGAGTATCTGTATCGCGACATCCTTGTCCACCTTGCCGTAGGTCACCTGGGGCATCCCCTCGACGTTCACCTCTACGAGCGGCTCGACCGAGCACATCCCGGCGCAGCCGCACTTTTTTATCGTGACCTGGATATTCCTCTTCTTCACCTCTTCGGTGAGGGTCTTAAAGACATCTTCGGCGCCGGCGGCGATGCCGCAGCTCGACATACCGACTTTTATCCAGTTCTTATCTTCCTTTTTCGGCTGTTTCGCTATGTTATCAAGTTCTTCTTTTGTGATCTTGCTCATTTGACGGCCTTTTCCTGTTCATATTCGGAGAGTATATCCGCGACCTGGTCCTTCCTGACCTTGCTGTAGATCTTGCTGTCGACCTTCACGACCGGGGCGAGCCCGCAGCAGCCCAGGCACCTTACGACCTCGAGGCGGAAGAGACCGTCTTTGGTGGTCGTCCCTTCCCTGACGCCGAGTATATCGCGCATCTCATGCAAAAGGTCGGAGGCGCCCTTCAAATAGCAGGCGGTCCCCATGCAGACCTGTATCAGGTGCTTGCCCGGCGGCTCGAGCTTGAAAAAATGGTAAAAGGTTATGACTTCGTATATCCTCGCAAGCGGGACATCGAGGTAGTTGGAAAGCTGCAGCGACGTGGCGCGCGGGACGTATCCGTAGAGGTTCTGGATATCGTGCAGGATCATGATCAGGCTGCCCTTCTTGCCTTCCCATTTCTTGACGATATTCTCTATATCAGCGGATAGTTTCTCTTCGTGCATCTTGGTTTTATTCTCCGAAGTTTGATTAAAGGTTCCCGGTGGGAAACTAGGGATGTTAATATATCATACCGGCGGATATCTGTCAACCCTTCGGTCGCCTCCGGGTAAAGCCGTCAGCGGGCCGCGCCTTTATTTTCCGCCTTCGCGATGATCTCCAGTATCGTCCTGGCGGACTTTGTATAAAATTTGTAATTCTGGTCGGTGACGTTCAGGCTTTGCGTCGCCGCGGCCGCTTTCGAGAAATATTCCTTCGCCGTCTTAAGGTCACCGGATTTCCTGTATATCATTCCCGCGTCAAAAAGGGCTACGACGTCGTCCGGATCAAGCTCTATCGCCTTCTTATATTCGACGAGGGCCTTGTCGCCATGGCCCATGAGGCTGTAACAATACGCCAGCCAGTTCCTCGAGTCGACGTCTTTCCCATTGAAGGCAAGCGTCTTCTCGTAACTCCTCGCCGCGTCGGGTACGATCCTCGCGCTCATGTAATCACCTGCGCGCCTATAGAGCAGATACGCCAACGCCGGCCTCAGCGCGAAAAATAACCCCGCGATGAGCACCGCGCTGATAATATAATTACTTTTTTTTCCTATCTCTATCATTGTCAACCCAGTATAAAAAGGAATATGGCCAGCATTATGAGTATATTACCGCCTATTATCGAGGCGACCTTCTCCACGGACTCCACTTTGGGGCTGATATACTTGACGATGCCGCTGAATACGCCGACCAGTATTATCGGGAATGACTGGCCGAGCGCATAGGTGAAAAACAACAGGATGCAATAGATGAGGTTCTTTTTCAGGATCCCGAGGCTCGCGATGACCAAAAGGAAAGGTCCGCAGACCGGGCATGTCGGCGCCTCGAACAGGACAAAGACCAGCCCGAACAGGAAAGCGCCCAGCATCCCGCCGTGCCGTATCTGGAATGCGCGCGACGCGGCAGTCTCGAAAAACCTGAACCTGATAAGCCCTGCCATCTGCAGGCCGACCGGCAGGACGATGATGGCCGTGAGATAATAAAAGTAGCGGCTCAACTTCATCATATTCCCGGCAAGTGTGCCTACGAGGGAGAACATGACGCCCATAAGCGTATAGCTCAGGATGAGGGCGGATACGAAAGACAAGGTCAGCAGGAACGCTTTCTTCCTGGATGAGGAGGCGCCGCCTATAAGGCCGACAAGCACCGGTATCCTGACTATGGTGCAGGAGGCGAGGCTGAGGACCGCGGCCGCCCAGAAAACGATAACGAAAGTCCAGGGCGAACCGTTTTTTATTATTTCCGTTATTGTGCCGACATCAAAAATCATGCGTTCATATCCCTATAAAGCGAAGATGTACCCGGACAAGTCCAAATAGCGCATCGGCAGGTTTGTCGGCTCGCTTACGAAGAAAATGGACGCCCTGCCCTTGCCCGGCTCCGACATCTCGCAATGCGGCGTATCCTTAAGCATCGTGAAAACGCAGGTCTTATGATCGTTGTATTTGAGCCGCAGGAAAAGAAAATCCTTCGAAGCCAGTTTCCCTTTAACGGCCTTCCTCTCTATATCCTTATATTTAGTAAGGGCTATTAACATCAACACCGGTTTTAACTTCAGGCCCGTATTGTTTATCATTATGAATTCCTCGTTGTCGGGATGAGAGTTGAGGGCAATCCTGCCGTCGTTATCCGACCTGACGCAGATCAACTTGTGGGTGCCGTGCTCGACCGGCGACGAATAAATGGTATCGGCGAGGCCGTTTTTTACTGTCCTCCGCAACACCTTCGCCGTCGGCTTAAGCGTCCTTATAAGCCCCCTCGTCTCGAGGCGCAGCAGTATCTTCTCGGTGACGTTTATGGGTTTGAGTTTTATCGTTCTCATCAGCCCAAAAACTTTTTGAGTTCAGCCGTTAGTTGTTCCTGGTTGAACGGCTTGATAAGATACCCGTCCGCGCCGCAAGTTTTGACATTTTCATTGATCTCGTTCGTGCTTGCCGTAAAAAGTATGATGGGAATATCTTTCAATTTTGGGTCCGCTTTTACTCTCCTGCAGGCTTCCAGGCCGTCTATCTCGGGCAGCCGCAGGTCCAGTAAGACGAGATCGGGCCTTTCGCTTTCGATAAGTGACAACGCCTGATTTCCATCCGTGCCGACAATAACGTTATAACCCATCTTCTTCAACCTGAAACTCGTGACCCTTACCAGATCCGGCTCGTCATCAACTATAAGTATCTTCTTAGACACGTGAACCCCTCCTTTCAATGATCGGCAGATTGAAAAAGAAAGTCGTCCCTTCGCCAAAAACCGACTCCACCCATATCTTTCCGCCGTGGATCTCTATTATCTCCTTGGATATTGCCAATCCCAGGCCCGTTCCGCCGGGCTTCCTCTCCGTTCCTTTCTCAAGCTGCTCAAAACGCTGGAAGAGCCTCGGGATGTCTCCCTCGCGTATGCCCGGCCCTGTATCACGGATTGAAACCGCCACTGCGTTCGGCTCCTTGCTTGTAGAAATGATCACCTTCCCTTTATCGGTAAATTTTATCGCGTTGTTGATGATATTAGTCATGACTTGTATTATCTTGTCCCTGTCGAACATCACTTTCGGCAATCCCTCGGCCAGTTTCAATTCGACGGTCAGATCTTTACCTTTTACCATCTTCCCCATGGCCTTGTATACTTCTTTAACGACCTCATTTATGTCATTAAGCGCTAAGTTTAAGGACAGCTTGCCCCCTTCAAGTTTCTGGAGGTCCAGGACGTCATTTATGAGCCTGGCCAGCCTGTCAACGTTCCTCTTCGCTATGCCCAGGAATTCTTTCTGGTCGTCATTGAGAGGACCGGTCGTTCCGTCAACGACAAGCGCGAGCCCTTCCTTCATAGCGGTAAGCGGCGTCCTCAACTCATGGGACACAAGGCTCACGAAGTCCGATTTTAGCTTCATGCTCTCCTGCAATTTCTTTTCCGCTTCTCTCTTTGCGGTGGCGTCACGGAAGATCAGGACAACCCCGATAAAATTTCCTTTTGCATCCTTAATAGGAGCTGCGCTGTCATCGATAGGCACTCTTCTCCCGTCCTTGGCGATCAATATGGTATGATTTGCCAACCCGACGATAGTGCCTTCGCGGATAACCTTGTCGACGGGACTCTCCACTTTCTGCCCCGTTTGTTCATTTATAATATTAAAGACAGTTTTTAACGGCGTACATTTGGCCTCATCCTCTTTCCATCCGGTCAATAACCGGGCGACGGGATTAAGGAAGATGACACAACCGTCTTTGTCGGTAGCTATGACCCCGTCCCCGATGCTTTTTATTGTGGTAGAAAGCCACGCCTCGCTCCTACGCAATTCTTCCTCAGCCTTTTTACGGTAGGTGATGTCGCGGGCGATTGTGGCAAAACCGGATATAATCCCCTTATCATCCTTAATGGGAGAAACGGATATGGAAACATCTATACAGTGACTATCCTTTTTACAGCGCATGGTCTCAAAGTGCTCGATACGCTCGCCCCGTTCAAGCCTTTTATACATCTGCAGCAATTCATCCGGCCTATCCGGAGGGATGAGGATAGCTATATTACGCCCTTTGATCTCTCCGCTGGAATAGCCGTACATCCGTTCGGCGCCCTTATTCCAGCTTAGAATAGTACCATCTAAGGCCTTGCCTATTATCGCGTCATCGGATGATTCCACTATCGCCGCTAACAGGCGCAATGCCTCTCCACCTTTTTTTCTTATAACATCAACCATATCCAATTTGCGGCAGAGGAAATAGAGATACAGGCTTATAACAATGATGTAGGCTAGCGTCATGAGCGCTATGCTGTTCTCGTTGCTCATTTTTAGTTTTTCCCAACAAAGCTCAAGCCAACCTAACAGTACCGTGATAAAAATAACGGTAGGATATATCGCGCGCATGATCATGCCGCCGGAGCCGTCGCTGGTTACTGTTTTCATGACACCGCGCTCCGGTCGGGACCAGAGGAAGCAAAAAGTAACCAGGAGGAATAACATTACGGCATACGATGAGATGGCGGTGCTAAGGCCGGGCTCTAAATACCACAGATTCGCAGCGTAAATAAACCCTAATAATGTCATACCGGAAATGAGGCCTTGCATAATGACCAGCGACTGGGCCAGATATGATAAAAATTCCCCTTTTGCCTCAAGCAAGGACAGCGCAACGGCTATCAGCATAAAGTTGATCGAAGCGGGCAATGCCATCCTGTTGGGGCTGCTCGTTAAAACGGCGTTAACAGGTTCTCTAAATAAAAGCTGATCTATGCCTAAATTTACGCCCGAGATATACTCATAGAACGTCAGGGATGCTATCAGAAATACCAAAAAAGCGGCTAAATGCGCGATAAAGCGCCCTAAACGGCTGCCTATCCGTTTTTCCTGTAACAACCATAGAGATAAACCGGTCAGCATAAAACAGATCACCGCGTTCGTTTTGATTTGGGGCAAGACGGGGGATAAGCTCTTCAGCGCGGTGATATCAAAAGCCCAGCCGAATAACATGGCTAAGCCCCACAGGAATATAATAGCGCTCATCCATTCCGAGGCCGTCTTAAATAGATCAGTCCGTTTCATCTAGGAATTATCCTTTTCCTTTAACTTTCTGTGTATGTCCAAGGTCGTCTTTAAAGCGCTTTGGGAATCGGAATATTCGCTCAACTTGGGTATGAACGCGTTCACCATGAGATCTTCGGTGCCTTGGATCACTTTCTCCTCAAGGTGAGCGGTAAACATGATCACCGGGATCTTCACGTCTATCTTCCTTATTTCCTTGAGGGTCTTTATGCCGTCCATCACAGGCATCATGTAGTCGAGTATGGCCAGGTCGGCCTTCTTCTGTTTGACGGCTTCCAGCGCTTCCTTCCCTCCGGAGACAGGCATGACTTCATAACCCCACGATTCGATCCTGCGGCCCATGACCGTGAGAAAATCCTGCTCGTCATCAACAAGCAATACCCTGAATTTCGGCATTTTATATCTCCTCTTCCCTTTTTTCATAAAATTTCTTTATCGCTTTGACGGCGTCTTTAGGCTCATCCGCGATCGTGAAGAGCTCGAGGTCCCCTTTGGATATCGCCCCGCTCTTGAGGACCGTCGACTTCAGCCAGTCTATCATTCCTTTCCAGTACTCGCTTCCCATTATGACCACGGGAAATTTCTGTATGCGCTGCGTCTGGATGAGGGTGATGGCCTCGGTGAATTCGTCGAGGGTCCCGTATCCGCCGGGCATTATTACGAAGGCCTTCGCGTATTTTACGAACATGACTTTCCTTACGAAGAAATAGCGGAAATCAAGGAGGGTGTCCACATATTTGTTGGCTTTTTGTTCGGACGGTATCTGGATATTCAGGCCTATCGAGAGGCCGTTCGCCCTTTTAGCGCCTTTATTGGCGGCTTCCATTATCGCCGGGCCGCTGCCGGTTATGATAGCGTACCCTTCCTTCGCCAGTAGGTAGGCGGTCTCCTCCGCCATCTTGTAGTATTTATTTCCGGGCTTGAAACGGGCGGAACCGAATATCGACACGGCCTGGCCGACCTGGGAGAGGGTCTCGAACCCATCCACGAATTCGGACATAATCCTGAATATCCGCCAGGTATCTTCCTGCGTGAAATCATCCTTGACGGTGGAGTTATTGCGCATCGCGTGCCTCCTTATTAAGGAAAGGTTGGATTCTGTTGATTTATTGTATCAAAGAGTAGTAAAATAGGCAAACCAAAAACAGAAAGGGATTTGCAATGAAAGGTCTGAAATTTGATTTTAATAACATGTTTGGTTCCAACGTCGGGAAAGAGCACGGTGTAGAAGAAACGGAATTGAACGCCCTCTCCTACTCCGTAAAAGAGGCGCACGAACACCTGGTTTCGGTGCTTGCCGACAGCCGCAACAGGGTAAGTTTGGGCCTCGAATGGACGCGCCTGCCTTTCCAGGACAAGAAGGAAATAAAGATTATCCAAAAGCTCGGGGATGAGATAGCGAAAAAATATGAGAACGTGATATCCCTGGGCATAGGCGGTTCGTATCTCGGCTTGAAGGCGGCGCAGGATGCGCTATGCTCTCCCTATTATAATGAATTCGCCGGCGCAAGGAACGGGCGGCCGAGGATATATTTCGAAGGGAATAACCTCGACCCGCACACCTTGTCGGTCCTGCTAAAGAATTTAAACCCGAAAAAGACTTTTGTTATCGTCATCTCCAAATCGGGCGAGACAACCGAGACGAGAACCGCCTTTATCGCCGTAGAGAACTGGCTTAAGAAGAGTGCGGGCAGGAATTACGGCAGGCAGATATTCGCGATAACTGACCCGCAATCCGGGAGCCTGCGTAAGATCGTCGACGAGCGCCAGAAGAAGGACAAGCTCAGCTTCAGGAACCTGCCGCTGATCAAAGGCGTGGGAGGAAGGTTCTCGGAATTCAATATGGGCCTGCTGCATCTCGCGATAATCGGTGTTGATATACAAAAAGTCCTAAACGGCGCCGCGGATATGCACAAAAGGTGCAGCTCACCCGACCTCTTCAAGAACCCCGCGTATATGTACGCGGCCCTGCATACAATACTCTACAGGATGAAAGGCAAGGATATAGCGATAGTCATGCCTTTTTCTGAGACGCTGAAATCCACGGCCGATTGGTACATACAGATGCTCGCGGAGAGCCTCGGGAAAAAATACGCCAGGAAAATAATCAAGGCGCGGGACGGCCGCGAGGAATGGATAAACGATACGGGCCGCGTAGTCAATGTCGGACGCACTCCTATCCCGGCGCGCGGGACGAACGACCTGCATTCCATCCAGCAGAACAACATTGAGGGGATGAATAATAAGGCCGTAACTTTCATCCGAGTGGAAAAATTTAACAGCGAGATCAAGGTCCCCGCCGGCGGAGAAAGCGGCATCCTTGCCGGAAAAAGATTCTCGGAGATGATCACGCTCGCCCAGGAAGCGACAGAGTGGGCGCTCGTAAGGGAATCGAGGCCGAGCTGCACTATAATTATGCCCGAGGCCTCGGCTTACAATTGGGGCGCGCTCCTGTTCTTCTTCGAGATGGCCACTGCTTTCGAGGGGGAACTGCTGGGGGTCAACGCCTTCGACCAGCCGGGCGTGGAAGGATACAAGAACTACATGTATTACAAACTCGGCAAATCCGGCCTCTCTGAAAAGGTCGCTGACGAAATAAAGAACAACCCTCTCCTCAAGGACCCGAAATTCATCCTTTAAACGGGGAAGATAGATCGCCTGATAAGCGAGGTCAGGCCTTTTTCGAAATCTTTCGGCGGACCGATGAAAGATAATCCTACGAAGTAGAGGCCTCCGCTGGATCTCTCTTTATGCATAACGCTGCACTTTGCCTCGGCGGGTTTTTCATCCGGGGAAAATTGGATCTTGCATAAGAAATCCTTGCCATCGATATCTTTTGGGATCGAGACCAGCATCCCGGTCCGTGAAATGTTCATTATCTTCACGACCGGAAGCCCGGCCTCCTCCTGCGGGCCCACCATCTCCGCCTTTACGCCGGGAAGAGGTTTTACCCTTGGAGAGTTGCGTCTTTCTACTACTATCCTGTCACGTCCCGCCGTCTTGGCTTCGTATAACGCCTTGTCCGCCACACTTACCAGGTCCTGGTAGTTCTCGCCGTTCAGGGGAAAAGACGATATCCCGGCGCTGAAATTAATGGTAGAGTTGACACTATTATCGGAGATCAACAGCGGAAGGGGGATCTGATTAACGCTCTCCTTTACCCTTTCAAGGACGACAAGGGCCTCATCGCGATCCGCCTCGGGGAGCACTATCAGGAATTCTTCCCCTCCGTACCTGCCTACCGTGTCGATGTTCCTTACGTTCTTTTTAAGCGTTTGTGCGAAGATCTTCAGGACGAGGTTTCCCGCGGAATGGCCGCGCTTGTCGTTAATTTTTTTGAAATTGTCTATGTCCAGCATTATGACGGCTACTTCCTTATGGTAACGCTTGCATCGGGATATCTCGTTCTCGAGTATCTCGGTTATCCATCGGAAATTGACGCAACCGGTAAGCTCGTCATAATGGGCGAGTTCGCGGTACTTGTCCTTAAGCCTCCTCTCTTTCACTACGAAATAGAGGGTCGCAAGGAAGAACAGCACCAGGTAAAAATAATGTATCGGTATATATTTTTCCATTTCCTGCCTATTCTACCGGGATTACGATCTTCGTCCCGGCCTTGAGCTTATTCGGGTCTCCTATCTTATTTTTGTTGATCTCATAAAGATATTTCCACTTAGAGGGATTGCCGAGTTCTTTTCTCGCGATGGAAGAAAGCGTATCGCCTTTCTGCACTATATACTCCCTGGTGGAGACTTTTATTTTGCTCTCGACGTTCTTCTCTTCCTCGACGACATATTTCCCCTCTTCTACCTTCGTGGCCTGATCGAGCTGGGTTTCGCCGGGGGCCGGGATCATTACCTCCTCGACCTCGGCTATCATGAACTGGGCGTTGCGGTCCTTCTGCATCCCGACCAGGTCCGTGACCGGGGCGATGGCGTCGAGCTTTCCGCGGCTTACTATCTTGATACGGCTGTCAGGTATGCCGTTCTTGAGCATGAAATCTTTCACCGCGTCGGCGCGCTGCCTTCCCAGTTTCTCATTGTATTTTTCCGTCCCGCGGATGTCGCAGTTACCGGTTATAAGGATGCTGCAATCGGGATTATGCTTCAGCGTCCATACAGCCTCATTGAGGATCTTCTTGACGTCAACGCGCAAATCGGATTTATTATAATCAAAGTAGATCTTTACGTTCTTTTTTATGTTCTTGATAAGCAGTGACGGCCTCAATTCCTGCGGCTTGGGAGGCGGAAGCTCTTCAGATTTGTAATCAAATATTATCTTATACAGGTATATGTAGCCCCTGTTCCCCCAAGGCGTGGCCGTACCGGGCTGCTGCGGCCACCACCAGTATCCTCCCATATCGGCATCTTTTATAGGAGCGGGTTTCGCGTCCGTAGGCCACCACTGGAACTGCTTCTGTAATTCCTGCATCTCGGGCTCGCGGTTGGCCTTCCTCTGCGCCCTGCCTATGAAGAGGCTTGAGGCAAATAAGGCCGGCGCGGTCATAATTATCAGCGCGATCAATACGTACCTGGACAACATCCTTTTCGACATTTGAGCTTCCTCCTTTAAAATGTTTTAGCTCATTCCCCCCTGTTCCTGAGGCTCTCCTTGAGTTTATTCTCGATCTTCTTGCGTTCCTCTATCTCCAAATGTAACTGTTTATTTATAAGGTCCACGCATGTCTTTGACACGGAAAGTTCCGTGTTCTTTTTCTCGGACCTGTAAAATATGACCAGTGCGATTGTCAAAACGATGACGACGAATATTCCCGAGACCAGATTATCGCGGGCGTTCCTGTTGATGGGCCCTATTATCGAGCTGTAGTCCATGGCGACCGCGATAGACCATATCTCGCTGCCTACCCTGATCGGCGTATACGAGACCAGCATATCCGCGCTATTGCTGTTGCCTTGGTCCAGCAGATACTTGATGACCGCGGTGCCCGATCTCCCCCCGTTCATCTGATTTATGATCTCTTTCATCTTTAAGAACTCGGGATGCGACGGATTTTTCCCTAACAGATCTATGGCGTTTTTACCTATATTTTCCTTGTCCGAAGAGCTCAATATATTCGAGTCGTCGTCTATAACGACCGCGGATACCTTTTCCCGGCTGTTGATGTGTTCGATGAGCCTGTTTATCCTCTCCACGAGGACCAAAGCGCGGACTATTCCCACGAATTTCTTCCCGTCAAAAACCGGGTGCAGGTTGGATATTACCTTCCTTCCCGAAACGCTCTCGAATACGCCGCTCGTGAATGTCTTATGCCCGGCGAGCATGAGGCTGATATCCGGCGCCTTCGAGAGGTCCATTCCTATGTAAGGGGCATTAAACGGCACGAGATCCACGATAACGCCTTTATCATCTGTCAGGGATAAGGAATCAGCCAGCCTTTCGATCTCTTTAAATGAATTTCCGAGAAGGTCCGTATTTTTTTTCTCTGTTCCGCCTCTATCCGCCATCGCATTAAGCAGGCGCGGGTCCGAACAAAGTTCGGAAAGCTCACCGTCGACATCGCCGATATATTTTTCTATGCTCTGGGCCTCGGAGCGGGCGATTATAGTCAGCTGGTTCTGAGCCTGCCTGACCATCGCGTTCTCGAAGTGATTATGGTTCTGCCAGGCGAGATACCAGATCGTGGCCAAAACGGCGGCGACTACCAGGAAGAACGGCGCCTTTCTGAAAATATTCCTGATCTTTCTGGAAAACATCCGATACCTTTCTTTATTGCGTATCCGCGCTACCTACGAGGCTCTCGTAAAATTCTTTGTAATCCTCTTTTTTATCGCTGTCGCGCAGGGCCATCGCGGCGCGGGGGTGCTCGTCAAGGATGCCTGTTATCGCGTACGGTATGATGTAGCCCCACTCCATCTTCTCCCTTAAAGGTATGAATTCTTTCGATATGAGGTCGAGCACCGGGCGTATATCGAATTTCGGGTTCTTAAGGAACCCGAGTATGAGTTCGAGCGGGCAGTTGCCGGCGGCCCTTCCCAGGCCGTAGACTGTCCCGTCTACATAATTCGCGTTGTGGATTATCGCTTCTATCGTGTTGCCGAAGGCGAGTTGCTGGTTGTTGTGGGCGTGTATTCCTATCTCCTTGCTCTTTATTATGCTTTTGGCCTTCTTTACGAGGAGTTCGGTAGTCTCCTGGTACAGCGCACCGTTGCTGTCAACGATATAGACCACGCCGGCCTTGCACTCCTCCTCAAGCTGGTGGAAAGCCTCGGTAAGCTCGGCCTCAGGCGCCCTTGATATGGCCATTATATTGACCGTGGTCTCGTAACCCTTATCCGCGAACTGGTTGACTAGGAATATGGCTTTATCTATATCTTTTACATAGCAAGCCACCCTGATCATGGAGACCGGGCTTTCCTTGCGCGGCTTCACGTCCTCTACATCGACGCGGTCGACGTCGACCATGACCGAGATCTTCGTCTGCGATTCGATCCCGTCGATGACCTTTTTTATCTCATCATCATCGCAGAACTTCCACCTGCCGTATTCTTTATCCGAGAAGAGCTTCTTCGAGTTCTTATATCCTATCTCCATGTAATCTATCTTGGCTTCCGAGAGCGCCTTATAAACCGCGCGGACGAACTTAAAATCGAAGTCGTGCTTATTTATGAGGCCCCCATCCCTTATCGTGCAGTCCAACACCTTTATTTTTTCCCTGAACACTTAACGTTCCCTCCTTGAATTGGCTGAATGACCTGCTTATGCGGCAACTTGTATATTATATAACAATTTCCCCTGCCGGGCTACTTCTTCTGTTTTTGCTCTCTAGGTATCACCGGCAGGATGACCCGGGAAGGATATTTGATGCCGCAATGAATATTTATAGCCGCCTTGCGCGTTTCGGCGCTCACGCTCTCGAGTTTGCCGGTCTGGAGGTTGCGCGAATATATGGGATACCAACTCGACATTATACATACCCTTATCCGGTGGCCTTTCAGGAAAGTATTGCCGGTCATCATGTTATCCAGCGTAAGCTTTACGACCTCCCCCTGTTTAAGCAGTTTTCTCTCCGGCAAACGGTCCCGGTAACTGACGCGCAGCGCTTCCATGCCGGGGCTCATGAGGTTGAATGCGGTGCCGTCCGGCGCGACGTCGAGGAGCTTCACGAATATATCGCAATCCGGCGCGTCGCTTGAGAGATATACCTCGGCTTTTATATTTCCCGCGACTTCCAGGTCCTGCGTCAAGGGCTCGCTGTCAAAAGTGAGCACATCTTTCCTGCCGCTTATTTTCCGCAGGTCGTAAGCCCCGAAATTAGTCGCGAATTCATCTCTGACCGGGTCCGTCGGGTCGGCTATATAAGAACTCACCGCAACCGTCTTTACGGGCTCACCCGTTAATGTCCCCTGTTTTGTCTTATTACCGGACGGGGCCATATACATGGGGAACTCGACGGCTTCTTTAAGAGGCCAACTATCCGATTCGATCCAGCGATTATCGCCCATCACGAATATGGTCGCCGGTCTCAAGACCGAGATCCCGTTATCCGAGCCTTTTACATAACGGTCAAGCCAGTCCAATACCAATTTGTCATAATCCAACCCCGCGTTGGCGCTGAACTTGCGGTCGCCGGAAACGGATTTTTTCGTGCTGTCTACGCCGTGGCACCAGGGGCCGATTATGATCCTTGTCCGGGGGTCGGCCTGCCCTCTCCTGGCATCCAGCAGCCCGAGGTAATTTGCCGTGGCCCCTCCGGGCCCGTACGGCTCATCGTACCATCCGGAAATATTGAGCACCGCGGCGCGCACATTCCCGTATTTCGCGCCCAGGTCACCGTAGTCCCAGTATTTTTCATAAGGCCCATGACGGATCCAGTCGTAATAATACGGGGCGGTGTCTTTAAGGTACGGCATCTCGAGCGTCGGCAGGTAGCCCCGCAATTCCTTATCGCCTATCCTGTCATACTCTTTAACGGATTCATCGCAGTTGCGCGGCCCTTTCAGGTCCAGCCTTACGCGGGCGTCCGGCGACATCCATTTATACGCCCAGCCGATCCAATCCATCTCAAAGATCCCGCCAAAATAGACGCATTGTCTCAACGTGGAGAAACACATGGCCGGAACCATGGCTTTTAAATGCGGGGGGTTCTCTGCTGCGGCGAGCCACTGCACTGCGCCGGGATATGAAAGCCCGAACGTCCCCACCGCGCCGTTCGACCAGGGCTGAAGGGCAGCCCACTCTATCGTATCGTAGCCGTCCTTGCCTTCGTTGAAGTAAGGGGTGAATTCCCCTTCTGAAGAGTAACGGCCTCTCACGTCCTGTATTACTACCGCGTATCCGCGCTTTACGGCATTTAAAAAAGTACTTTCGTTATCGGCGTCGCCCTCGTCTTTGCTATATGGGGTACGGAATACAAGGGCGGGAAACTTACCTTCTTTCGAGGGACGGTATATATTTGCTTTCAGTTTAACGCCGTCGCGCATCCGGACGACGACGTCCTTTTCCTTATAAAATTCAAATTTTCCTGTTTCGCAACGGCCTGCCGCCGAAACAAAAAATAAAAATATTACGGCTGCGGCTATTTTATATATTCGCATTTCCCCGGCCCAAAACCCTTAAAAAAGCTTCCACGATCCTGGGGTTGAACTGCGTGCCGCTGTTCCTCTTCAATTCCTCCGCAGCCGCCTCTTTGGTCAGCGGGCCCCTGTACGCGCGGGTTGTGGTCATGGCATCATAAGCATCCGCGACCGAAACGATCTGGACCAGGGTATTGATCTCATCGCCTTTAAGCCCGTCCGGATAACCTGTCCCGTCGTACCGTTCGTGATGCGACCTGACGATCGAAAGCATCCGCTTATCAAGGAATACCGGCCCGAGTATTTCCTCTCCCATGACCGGATGCTCCTTGACCGTCCGCCATTCCTCATCGGTCAGTTTTTCCACCTTGTTCAATACCCTCTCATCTATGCCCAGCTTCCCTATATCATGGAGCTCAGTCACCTTTTTCAGCATGTCGGCTTCTTTTTCGGAGACCCCCATCTCGATGGCAAGTGTGCGCGCGTACTCGGAAACCCTGTCCGAATGTCCGCTCGTGTAACTGTCTTTTGCTTCAAGGCCTCGCACCAGCGATTGGACGATGCGGTAGAAATAATCCTGGAGGGCCTCTTTTGACGCGACGAGGCTTTCGGCCATTTTATTAAAGGACTCTCCCAACCGGCCTATCTCATCCCTTTCCTTCATATGCACCCTGTAATTGAGGTCACCCGAGGCGAAATGCCTGGTCGCTTCCTCGAGCTTCTTGATCGGATCGGTCGCCCGCTTTGAGACCAAAACCCCCAGGGCTATGGAGATAAGCATACCCACGCCCAATACTAAAATAGCGCGCCGTAAGAGTTCCTTTTGTATTCCATAGACGTCCTGCGCGCTGATATCTATGCCGAGTATGGCTACCGTCTTGCCATCTTTGCCGCGGACCGGCGCGTAACCCGACAGAGTGGCGCCCCATTCATCTACCATAAGTTTTTTGTCTACGGAAGGGCTTGCTAACGCCTTTAACATCTCGGGGAACCTGGAGGCGTCATATTTATCGCCCGGATACGAGGTGGCCCCGGATTCCCCCATGCTCTGGGCCCTGGGCTCGGGATCAACTATGAATTGCCATATGCCATTGTCGGTCCGGCCCATGGTATATATGAAAAGTATTTTGGGGTTCGATTTTTTGATCAGCGATAATTTTTCGGCGATGGCGTTATACTGTAAACTTTTTGCGCCGGCGCGGCTGAGGGGGACCTGCATCAGGGTTTCCGGATCGACGGATAGGGCAGCGGTCTGGGCGACCATCTTGAGTTGTTCCCTGAACTGCTCGAATTGCGCGTTATAACTGAACTGGTATATGAGGAGACTGCTGATCGCGGCCACCAAAAACAGCGAAAGGACGAGGGCCACCGTGATTTTGGAGCGGAAGCTCCCGAAAAAAAACTGGCTATTTTCCATAATGTATTCTCGCCTTCCCCGGTTTTAATAGAATATTATACGCATATGCCGCGGTTATATCAAGAAAACTCTGCAGGTCATGATAATTTTACGCGGGGATGCACCGCCGCCGAAAGCCGCCGGGCCCGGCTGATCACTTTAATGTAGCTTAGGCCCACTTTGAACAGGCGGAATTTTGACTTACCCATCCCGGCCCCCCTCTGTATCCATGATACCGGTACTTCGGCGATATTATATCCCGCCACGATCGGGAATATGCCGGTTTCGGCGTTTATCGCGAAATCATCGCTCTCCCAGGGAAGACCGCGGATTATCCCTGCCTTATAAAGTTTGAAATTATTGGTGAGGTCCTTCTGCTTTATATGGAAGAGCGCCCTGACTAAAAGATGGAACGAACGGTTCATTATCTTCTTCATGAGCGGATAATTGACCAATCTACCGCCTTTCATATACCGCGAGCCTATCGCCCCGTCGCGCCCTTCCGATTCCGTCGCCTCGATAAGCGACCGCACCTCTTTTATATTCTCTATAAAATCCGAATCCATAGTAAGGACATAACCCGCTTTGGGGCTGACGTTCCTGAAGCCCGCCTTTAAGGCGGTCCCGGCCCCGCTCGGCTTGCCCTTCTCTATCAGCCTGACTTTGCCGTCGCGGCCCATCCGCTCCCGGACGATATCGGATGTCCTGTCAGTGCTGGAATCGCTGACCACGATGATCTCGAGAAGCTCATCGCCATAATCCCTCAGCAGGCCATCGATCATCCCGCCGATATTCTCTTCCTCATTATGGGCTATCAAAACGGCCGACAGGTTATTTTTCACCGTGAAGCCGCTTTCTTGAGCCGCGGGGTCTGCCCGATAAGGATCTTCACCATCACCGCCCACAAGGCCATCGTAGACCATAAAATGAATGAACCGCTTTTAAGGAAAGATACTCCTGCCAGGCAAGTGGAAATGAACAAGACTGAGGAGGCCGCAAGCAAGAATATCTTATCGGCGGCCGGGGCTTCCTTACGACCGGCATAATTAAGGGCTGCGAAATAAAAAACGAACGTCCAAGCCCAGGTATAATAGATGCAATATTGCGGAAGCATAAGGGCGAGCATCAGGAAGACCGGATAAGCCAGGCCCTCTGAAGTCTCTTTCGAATTTTTCCAGGCCGCGATACACGAGAACAGAACGATCACCGCCGACAAGGCCCTGATGAGCAGGTGAATTGACACCGGAGAAACGAGATAATGGAAATTTATGGTCCCGCCCGGCGCCAACAACCTTCCGATCGCGCCCGGCAGCGACTGGTTGCTGACCCTGAGGTCGAGGTAGGTCACGTAAGAAGCCGCGGCGGAGAACGGCTTGATGGCGCGATCGAACCATTGCTGCAGCAGATAGTTATTGAACCCGACGCCGAATACCGCGGAAGGGACGAGGAAAAAAACGATGAAAACACCCGCGATGAAACTGAAGATGTATCTCCCTTTGCTTTTAATTATGAAATACAGGATAAAGACCAGTAACGGGCTGTATACGGTCAAAGCAAGGCAAAAATAGACGGCCGAAAAGAACATCTTTTTTTCCTTGAACAATAAAAGGGCTGCCAACAGGAAAAGCAGGGCGATGAGTTTGTTCTGGCTGTTCGACAATTCATACAACAGGAAAGGTAACGCCAACATCAGGCTTATCTTCAGATTCCGCAGCCCCTCCTCTTTGGTCGGCGACGGGATAAGCCTGAGCAACATCAACCCGCTGAGAGCGACCGCAATGAGTTCGGCCAGGTACCAGGCGAATATGGAAGGCAGCATGTCTTTGAAGTCAAGGGGATCTCCATAAAAGAGGGGCTCGATCTTCTTGCTCATCAGCATAAAAGGATATTGGATTATAGCCATTCCCGGGGCGTAACGGAAAAGCGGGCGGTTCGTGTCGGAGATATTTTCATACGGCGACTTCCCGTGCAACACCTGATCCACGCCGTATAGCCCCACCTTCAAGTCCCTGCCGCCTCTTAGGGAAAGGGAGTAGCCCGTCGCTATCACGGCGATGGAAACAACCGACCAGAAAATATAGTTAAAGATCGCGGACTTTCTCATTTATCTCCGGCAAATTCTTTCTGCTGCGTGAATATATCCTGGATGAGGCCGCGGGCATCGTAGGAGATCTTCCAGCCGGGATAATGCGACTTGAATTTAGAGAGGCTGGATATCCACCATATGTGGTCCCCTATCCTGTTGCGATCAACATATTCATGGGACATATTTCTGCCGGAGACCGCCTCGCAAATACCTATCGCCTCAAGGACCGAGACGCTGGCGGACCTGCCCCCGCCCATGTTATAGACCTCTCCCGAGCGGGGCTTGAGATAGAACTGGTAGAAGGCCTCGACCAGGTCGCGGGAATGGATGTTATCACGGACCTGTTTGCCTTTATAGCCGAATATTGTGTATTTCTTTCCCGAGATGCAGCATTTCACCAGGTACGATAAGAAGCCGTGAAGCTCGGCCCCGGAATGATAGGGACCCGTTATACAGCCGCACCTGAACGCCGCGGTCTTGAGGCCGAAATACTTGCCGTATTCCTGGACTAGTATATCGGCGGCGGCCTTTGAGGCGCCGAAGAGGCTGTGGAGGCAGTTATCGATGCTGAATGATTCGTCTATACCGCCGTAAAACGTGTGGCTCTCAGGCAGTTCAAACCTCTTATCAAGCTCTACCAGGGGAAGCCTGTTGGGATTGTCGCCGTAGACCTTGTTCGTCGAAAGGAATATGAAGACCGCGCCGGGAGCACGCGCCCTGAAATTTTCCAGCAGGATCTGCGTCCCGCCGGCATTAATATCGAAATCCGTGGAAGGTTCCTTCGCCGCCCAGTCATGCGAGGGCTGGGCCGCGGCGTGGATTATCAGGTCGAAATTATATTTTGTAAAAAGGCTTTCGACAGCGGCTTTATCCCGTATATCGAAGTCATAATGGACATAACCGGGGGCAGTCTTGAGGAGCAGGGCCTTGTTCCATTCCACGGAGGCCGCGTCGCCGAAGAAGTTTTTCCTCATATTGTTGTCGACGCCAATGACGCCGAAACCCTTTTGAGAAAAAAACCTGACGCATTCCGAACCTACCAGGCCGGCCGAGCCGGTCACCAGGGCTAGTTTCTTCATGCGTCATATTATATCAGAATTTCAGAAATACGCTATTCTGTTATTACGATCGCCGCTACAGGACATTCCTCCGCGGCCTGCTTGCAGGCGGCCTCGGCCGCCTTAGGCGCGATGGCAACATAAACCACCGCCTTCTCGCCTTCCATCCTGTAGACTTCCGGACAAGTCTGTACGCAGAGCGTGCAGCCTATGCAGATAGCGGGATCAATTTTAGCTTTCATCAGTCATTCTCCTCAAGACTATTAATATGCCCGGCCATTATAAAATCATTTTCGGTCAGTCCGCCGGCGGCGTGGGTAGTAAGCGTTACTTTCAGTTTGTTATAGGCCAACGTCATGCTTGGATGGTGGCCCTCCTCTTCGGCGATGACGCTTATAAGGTCGAGGAAATATTTCGCTTCGATAAAATCCTTGAAGATAAACTCCTTCACGATCTTCTTCTCCTCGACCAGCTGCCACCCCTTATACGCGGCTGCTAATTTATCCGCTTTTTCTCTCGGCAGCGGAGGGGTGCCTCCCCCGCACGGTTTGCAGTGCGCCGGCAAACCTTCACCTAGCATCACCCCGTCACCGGACGGGGTACTTTTTAAAATCAAATCTAGCTCAGTCAGGGCCGCTCGATAATCCGGAGGCGTGGCCAATTCCGGCACTATTTGCAAGTATCTTACGGTATCGTTTTTATCTACTATGATCACGGCCCTGGCTAAAAGGCCCAGCTCTTTTATCAAAAGCCCGTAATTTATACCGAAAGAGGAGCTCTTATAGTCCGACAATACCGTTATATCCTTTATGTCGAAGGATTCGCAGAACCTCTTCTGCGCGAAAGGCAGGTCCTTGCTTACCCCTATAATGACCGCGTCTCCGGAAAGTCCGGCGGCCCGTTTGTTAAATTCCTTTACCTGCAGGTCGCAGACCGGCGTATCTAGCGAAGGGAAAGAGGTTATCACTTTTACTTTCCCCTTAAAATCACCCAACCTGGCTTCTTTCATGTCGCCCGAAATAAGCCTGAAATCCGGCGCCTCAACGCCGGTCTTCAAGACCCTTCCGACCAGGGTCACCGGGCTTCCTTTAAAGGTCACGGTTCTGGTAGCCATCCTACGACTTGAACGCGGTTTCCACCGCGGTGATGACATCCAAGGGATTAAACGGCTTCTTGAGGCATTTCTTGATGCCGAATATGCTCAAGAGGAACGCGTACTCCTCTTTAAAGAACGCTGACATCGCGATTATCGGGATCTTTTCCAGTTCCGGTAACCGCCTTATCTCCTCGGCCAGCTGGAATCCGCTCTTCCCCGGCATCTTAAGATCGAGGATTATAAGATCGGGTTTTACACGGGACGCTATATCCACCACGGTAGTGGAATCATTGACAGGGATCATCTCATAGCCGCTCGCGGACATCGTCTCGTTCAGTTCCTCGAGAAATTCCGCGTCGTCGTCCACGATCATCACTTTTTTGTTTGCCATCTCAATTAACACTCCCTTTTCTTGTTACTATGTATGATATACCATCAGCAAGGAATGTAAATTGGCTGTTTCCACTTTCTTTTGACTTTTGTCTACCGCTTACGTTTTGCGGTTTTAGCGCGTTTTCCGGGCCTTACTTTCTTCCTGTATTCCGTAGGAGTGCAGCCTGCTATCTTTTTGAACTGCCTTATGAACGACTCCGTATTTTCGTAACCCATCCTCTCGGAGATCTGGTTGATATTGTAATCGCCTTTTTTCAGGAGCTCTTTGGCTTTGCCTATCTTCAGCTCCAATTTATAATCAATGAAACCCTTCTTTGTGATCTCTTTAAAGATCCTGCTCAGGTATTTCGGGCTCAGGCAGACGGCTCCGGCCGCTTCTTTGAGGGTTATCTTCTTATACCAGTTCCTCTCCATGAACCGCATGACCTTATTGATCTTGCCTTTTAAACCCTGTTCGTTCAGGCCGCTTTCGCCGCGCCTGGTCTCCAACAGGCCTTCTACCGTCTCTTTAAGCCTCCCGAGGCCGACCGGTTTTTCCAAATAATCGTCGGCGCGGGCTTTCAGGGCTTCGATAGCCACGTCTTTAGAGCTATGTCCGGTCAGTATAATGGTCTTGAGGTGCGGGTCCTTATTCTTGATCTCGGCCAGGACATCGAGGCCGTTCACTCCAGGCATCTTGACGTCCAGAATCACCAGGCCGATCTCGTTTGCCCTGCTCAATAATTTCAGGGCCGCTTCCCCGTCAGATACCTCGACTACATCGTATCCTTCCAGGTATTCGCGGAGTTCGCTCCTTAATCCCTCGTCATCATCCACTATCAAGATCTTATCAGCCATTTATCTCCTCGCTTTCAATCTTTTTTACGCGTACCCTTTTAAGATGCCGGTTATGTCTATATTGTCTATATTGCTGTCGACCAGCGGCGGCACCTTATCCAGACCGCTCTTTTCTCCATAGGAAGGTTTCTCGATCCTGTATATTATGCCCGTCGGGATCCTATCGCCCCATTCCGAGGCTTTCTGGAACGCCGCGGCAAAATTCCTGGGATCGTATGCCGGGTCATCGTTCACCTTATATATCCTCTTCGAATACCATTCGTAGGTATTTTTTTTGTTGAACGAGACGCACGGTTGTAGTACCTCGATAAGGGAGAACCCCTTGTGATTTATCCCTTCGAGCATCAGCCAAGAAAGGTGATCCATGTCCGCGGAATAACCCCTCGACACAAAACCCGCGCCGAGAGCTATCGCCATCTCAAGGGAGCGTATCGGCTCGAGGATCACTCCCTGAGGCTGCACCTTTGTGACATATCCCTCGTCGGTCGAGGGCGAGGCCTGGCCTTTCGTGAGCGCATAGATCTGGTTATTGTGGACTATAACGGTAATATCCGTATTGCGCCTGATGTTATGTATGAAATGGTTTCCGCCTTCACTGTAACAATCGCCGTCGCCTGTGGTGACGAGGACGGTCAATTCGCGGTTGGCAATCTTGACCGCGGCCGCGTATGAGAGGGACCTGCCGTGGAGCCCGTTTATACAGTTGCATTTTATGTAGTGCGGCAGTTTTGCGGCCTGGCCTATCCCGGAGGCGATGACTATGTCCTTGGGCTTACGGCCTAGTTTTACGAGCGCCGCTTTCAAAGCGTTGAGGATGCCGAAGTCCCCGCATCCCGGGCACCATGCTATCGGATCATTGCTCATGAAATCTTTAACGTCTGCCATGGCTTGTGACCTCCGAGACCCTGTTTAAAAGGAGATCGACGTCAAAAGGCCTCCCGTCATATTTCAGTATCGAACCGTCGACTTCGATTCCCGTGCAGCGGCGGATGAGGCCGGCGAGCTGCGCGCCCGCGTTGTTCTCAACGGTAAGGATGTTCTTCTCCCCTTTCAACAGCTCGGTCAAATGCCGCGAGGGGAACGGCCATACCTGTGAAAGATGAATAAATCCGGCTTTCCTGCGCGGGATAGAGTCGCAGACCTCTTTCATGACCCCGTAAGTCGAACCGAACCCGATCAGTATTGTATCGGCGCTGTCAATATTGAACTTGGTCGGCTCCTCGATTTCCTGCGAGAGCAGTTCCATCTTCTTATATAACCGTTTCTCGACCATTGATATCCTTATATGCGCGTCCTCGGTGATGTGTCCCTCTTCGGTATGCTCATCGCTGTCCGCGTAGATCACGTCATCTATCCACGAAGGCACTGCCATAGGCGAGATGCCTGTTTTGGTAAGCTGATAACGTTTATATCCGGTGACCTTCTTCGAATCTTCTTTTGAGATGATGTGGCGCTCTACTTTCGCCCTATCCATATCGAACGAGCCTATGTCTCGGGAAGAATCGGCCAGGTGTTGGTCTGTCATTATCAGGACGGGTATCTGATATTTTTCCGCCAGGTTGAATGCTTTTACCGTAAGGTAAAAAGCCTGCTCAGCGGTCCCCGGGGCGAATACGGCCCTCGCGAATTCTCCGTGGCCGGCATGGATGATGAAATCGAGGTCCGCCTGTTCCGTGCGTGTCGGCAACCCGGTCGCGGGAGCCGGCCTCTGAGCGTCCACTATGACGATCGGAGTTTCGAGCATCCCGGCAAGGCTTAACCCCTCTACCATGAGGGCGAATCCGCCTCCGGACGTGGCACACATAGACCGGACGCCGGCGAAAGAAGCCCCTATTATCATATTTATCGCGGCGATCTCGTCCTCGGCCTGTTCGACGATGACATTGAAATCATTCGCATAACGGCTTATATTTTCCATGATGGTCGTGGATGGGGACATCGGGTACGCGGAATAAAACTTGCAGCCTGCCCTTATAGCGCCGAGAGCTATCGCATCGTTGCCGTTCATCAATAAGTTTACGTTCGGGCCGCCTTCCTTGATCGCGAATATATCCGGCTTAAAATTATTTTTCGCGAAGTCGTACCCCAGGCGAGCCGCATCGATATTAATCTTTATCACGTCGGCAGATTTGTCGCCGAACGTTTCCTTCAGCGCTTCTTCAATATGACGGAAATCGAGGCGCGTTACCCCGGCAAGGATACCGCTTGCCGCGGAATTGGCGTAAAGTTCGCTGCCTCCTGCCCGTTTCGCCATATCGTAAAACGGGACGTCAAAATATGCCGAGTCGTTATCCGTTATGCCGTGTTTTTGCCTGTCCAGTATCATTATGCCCTCGTCGGCAATGGACGGCCTGTGAAGATGCACGCTTTCCTTGTCCAGGGATACGGTGATATCGCTTTTCGCGCGCGGGGCGAAGAGCGGATTTACCGATACCCTTAGCTGGGAAAAATTGTTTCCGCCGCGTATCCTCGACATGAAATCCTGGTTAACAAATATATGAAAGCCGGCTTTCTTGAACGCCTTGGCCAAGACCGTACTTACCGTCTGCATACCCTGGCCCGCGTCCCCGGCGATCCTTATAGTCAGCTCATCCGGCAATATATTTCTCCTTTATCAGAATTTAGCGGCCGCTGGTCGCAGTCTGTCAAAACTTTGCGGCCGCAAGCCTGGCGACCTGTTGAGCTTCGCCTATCTTCTGTTTCTGCAACTCGGGTCCCATGTCCATAGGCTGGGCGATAACAAAAGAAATGTCGGTGATGCCAACCAAACCGAATATCGCGCGCAAATACGGTTCCTGGAAATCGGCCGCGCGGGCTTCCTTGGCGCTGTAATCACCGCCCCTGCTGGCGATGACGGCCATCTTTTTGTCCTTTATCAGGCCTTCGGCGCCTTTTTCCGTATAACGGAACATGTACTTCGGCTGGATTATGACATCTATATAATGTTTGAGCGTGTACGGGATGCTCAAATTCCACATAGGCGTGCTTATAAGGTAGGCGTCTGCCGACTTAAACCTCTCGATGTGCCTGACGATCTCTTCCCATGCTCCTTTCAGGTCGCCGGAGAGATCCTTACCGGACAAAAGGACATATTTTCCGTCCACCCTCTTTGACGTAAGCGAGGGTAGGTCCTCTTTCGAAAGGTCCAGCTCCTCCACTGCCCAGTCGGGATGGCCTGTCTTGAAGGCCTCGAGAAAGGCGCCGGTTACCGCCAATGTCCTTGATTCCTCCCCTCTCGGTGTGGCTATAATGTGCAATAATTTTTTCATTTTGTTCCTTTCAGAATTATTTCTTTATGACCCTGAATGAACTATAACTATAGTCGCTCTTTTTGCCGCCCAGTAATACCTGCCTCAGGCTCCATGTATAGACCCGGTCCTCCTTGAACGTAGAGGCCGGGATCTTCGCGGGGCTCGTCGGGATATCCTGTTTCAAGATCAACCCGGTAACCGTGGTGTCATAGCCGTTATATAATCTTAATTCATAATATTCTGTCTGGGCAAAATCGGTCGTCTCCCACCGGAAGACAAGGGAATCTTTTTCCTCAAGGCTGATGTCATTTGTCGTGGGATAAAGGAGCGTCGGCGGGACGGGGTAGTCGGATCTCAATAAAAATCTGGGCAACGCGTACGAATACGGCGAAAAGCAAGTGAGACATAATAACAGGACTAAACTCGTGAACGACCTCATGGACTTCTCCTATACGACAGGTATTATATAGGAAATAGTAGAAATATGTCCATAGTGATTTTCCGCTATTTATTGACTTTTTTCTACCTGGCTCCGGGGGCGAGGATCTACTTTTCGGACTCGATTATCTGGGGTAATTCCGCTATGAGGGTGTTCAGGCGGTCTATTTCCTGGCGCATTTTTTGGATCAGGGCGCGCTGTTTCGATTCATCTTTCATATTTTCCGGCTTCAATAATTCTGCGGCTGTTTGTGAAATGGACGTCAACGGCTCAGGCAGTTCGTAAGAAAAAGTCGTCAATAATAGATTCCTTAAGCGTTCATTTTCAATATTCGTCTCCGCGTCGATAGCGGCCGCGGCAAGCCTGGCGCCTTCAACCGCCAAAGCGGTCTGGTTGACGAACATTTCGAGCATATGGAGTTGGTCCGGGTCCGCAAACTGCTTCTCTTCATTAGGGAATACACCAAGGACTCCCACCATCTCTTCGGAACCTATGAATGGTAAATACATGCCGCTTGAGCCGGGGAGAGTATCTGTTCCCTTGCCTGCGGGTCTCCTATGTTCATATACCCACTGGGCGACGGCAAGTTCATTTTGGGACAATTCTGATTTCGAGGCTTCGCCAAACCGGGCTGCCAGCTTCTTATCCTTATCCTGGGTAAAGACAACAGCCCTGCATTTAAAAAACTCCTCGATATGGCTAAGCGCGATCTTAAAGAGTTCATCCGGATAGGAACTCTTTGACAGGTCACGGCTTAAGGCGTATAAGATCTCAGTCCGCTCTTCCTTGATCCTCATCGTTATCGCCTGGCGTCTAAGCTGCCCGGTTAAATGACCTATCATGAAACCCACGATCAGCATTACCAGGAATGTAAAGACATACTCGATATTAGCGACTCGAAACGAATAATAAGGGGGTATGAAAAAATAATCAAAAACGAGTATGCTCAGGAAAGACGCTATGATGGACATCCGGCGCCCGTACCAGAACGCGATCCAGGTTATGCCAAGAAGGTAGATCATTATCAAGTTCGCGAGGGCAAGGCGGGATAACAGCATCCGGTCGATTAGGGAGCAGATAGCTACTATACCTACGGTCCAACCGAGGTTTTTCCAGGAAAACGGCTTTAAAACAGGCGGCTTAAATTTGACCGGTTGCGCCTGGACATCACCGCTCAAAAGGTAAAGGTCGATCTCTCCGCATTTCCTCGCTAATTTATCTATCACGGACCCGAGAATACGCTCCCTCAACCTCGGCCTGCCGGGTTTTCCCACGATTATCTTGGTGACGTTCCTCGAGCGCGCGTAAGAGATGAGCGTCTCCGCGATCTCTTGGCCGCTGAGCGTCACGGTTTCCGCGCCCAACTTTTCCGCGAAATTCATCATCTCGGTCACCCTGTTCCTGTCCTCGGGACGCAATTCGGCAAGGGTCTCGACATACGCGACTATCCACTCTTCCCCCAGATCAGAGGCTATGCGCTTTCCCGCCCTGATCAAACGCATCGCGGTCGGGCTAGGGCTTATGCATACCAAAAACCTGTCCCTTACGTTCCAGACCTTTGAGACGGAATGCGCCTTTTTATACGACATTAACTGGGAATCTACGTTGCGTTCGGTATAACGCAACGCTAACTGGCGTAAAGCGATCAAGTTCCCCGGCTGGAAAAAATGCTGGGCCGCGCGCTCGGCCTGCTCGCCGAGATAGACCTTCCCTTCCTTAAGACGTTTAAGCAACTCCTCGGAGGGCAGGTCGACGAGCTCCATCTCATCCGCCTTCTCGATAAATGTATCAGGGACGGTTTCGTGCACCGTAATGCCGGTCACCTGGGAGACTATATCATTAGCGCTCTCGCAATGTTGCACATTTAGCGTCGTATAAACATTGATGCCCTTATCGAGAAGCTCTTCGATATCCTGCCAGCGTTTGGTATGGCGCGACCCGGGAGCGTTTGTGTGCGCTAATTCATCTACTAAAATAAGGCCGGGGTTTCTTTTCAAGGCGGCGTCGACGTCAAATTCGCGGAGATCGACATTTTTGTACGGTATTATTTTGGGAGGCAGGACCTCGAGACCTTCCAGGAGAGCCTCTGTCTCGGCGCGCTTATGGGTTTCTGCGTAACCGACCACAACATCAATGCCTTCTTTTTTCCGGTGCCTGGCGGCCTCGAGCATCGAATAGGTCTTTCCGACGCCGGCAACCGCGCCGAAGAATATCTTTAGTTTTCCGCGCCGGGCGTCTTCCGCTTTGACCCTCGCTAATATTTCATCCGGATTCGGCCGTTTTTCCATATGGATATGATATATCCTATTCGCCTTTTACGCTATTTATTTTTGTATCCGCCGGTTTTCCAACTTGCAGGGAACGAGGTCCGGACACGGGCTCGTAGTTCACGCCCGAGACGGGCTCTTCCTGAATAGCCTGCTGCAGGGCGGATAGGGCGTCCTGGCACAGAAACAACACCTTGCGTTTCTGACCCAGGGACATGGCCAGGGATCGGACGTTCGTGTTCTCACGAGATAGAGCGAGGATATGCCCCCTGACCTCACTGAACCTGGCATAGTCCAACGCCGCCGTTTCAAGATCGGGATCGCCGTGAAGTTTCTGCAGCGAGACCAGGCCATCCAGGTCCTTGCGGACATCCTGATCTTCCTTGGTCATCAGCGCCTCCAACTCATCCATTTTCTTGTCGCTTTCTTCCGCGATGTGCGGCGCGAGCAGAGTCTGTATGCGCAACGCTGCGGTCTGGGCGCCGAAAGCAAGCGACGTCACGTTGCCGGCCTCCGGGGAGCCGGCGCTCTTCGCCACGAGGCTAGAGAGGGCGGTGTCCATTTCCTTAAGCGCATCTGCGGCCGGGCCAAAAGCCAAACCGTAAGCTTTGATATTTGTGTTCTTGACTGCCAGAACCAGCAGGTCGTTGTCGATGCGCTGGAAGTCGGTAAAAACCTTGGAGAATTGGGCAAGAAGATCCTTTTCACCCCGGGTTCCGCCCGCCGCCAGTAGTTCCCCAAGTTCCTTGCGTTCCAGCTCCACCTCAGCCGTGGCCGCGCGAGCCTGGTCCGCGAAAGTCTGCGAATCTTGGTCGGTGACGGCCAAGACCGCGCTCTTCTCAGCCTCTGAGGCCGAGGCCAACGTCAAACGCATCCGGGCTACCAGGTCCACCCGTTTGGCCTTGAAGGCGAATTGCTCGGCGGGGCCCTGTCCTGTTCGGAAGTGCAGCGCTACGAATATGACCACAAGCAAAATCGCCGCCCCGGTGGCCATCCACAGAAATTCCTTGATGCCGGGCTTGATTGTCACTATACGATCTCCTTATCTTTAGCGAACGCCGGATTAACTTCTAGTATATTATTATACTCCATAATATTCCCTCTTCAATGGATTTTATGTAAGATATGTTATACTTTTTGTACCGGCCATATCTTTCGCATAAGAAAAACTGCTCCATAGATAAATCCCAATAAAGCTACATCGGTCGGGCCAACCGGAAAATCCCATTGGTAGGCCAACCAAAAACCAACAAACGCCGCCACTCCCCCAAATAACGAAGCGAAGATAGTTAACTGCCGCATATTCCGCGCGAACGTTTGCGCCGTCAAAACGGGAATCAAAAGAAAACCAAAGGCGATTAACGGACCCACACTTAGCACGGCCATTGATACCGTGAGCCCGATCAGCAAATAAAGCAACATATCCCACAAGACAACGTGCTTGCCGAGCGTGATCGCAAACACACGGTCGTATGACACCAGCAACAGCTCTTTCCTAAACAAACTAAGCATCGCCAAAACCAGCGCAAGAGCCGCGGCCGTCAAAACCAAATCAAAATTGGAAATTGTAATCACCTCGCCTTTTAGCAGATCGAGCCAGCCAAGTTCGGCATAACGGTTCTTCGATAACAGCAAAATACTTACTGCCGCCGCAACGACATAGACGGTCCCGAGCCGGCCTTCAGGCAGGCCGCGGCCACGCCGTTCCAGAAACGCCAAAACGAGAATGGCTACCACTGAAAACAAAGTCGAACCGATAAATACCAGCGCATGTTCGCGTTGCGGAGTCACTTGAAAACCCAGCCACAAAGGCAAGGAAAGCGATACCGCGATCCCGGTTGAGGAAATCTGCGGCAACGCCACACCCACGAACACTAATCGCCGCAGCACAAGAAACACGCCAACGAGCGGACAAGCAAAACCAATAAGCATGCTCGTATAAACCGAGTTGCGCAACAGGAAATTAAACGAAAGAATCTGATGTAATGTATCCATGTTAACTTATCTCCATTTCAAAAATCTCCCGTATGTGTTCCGGCGAGAGCAATTCTGAAGTAGTGCCGTAAAGTACTTTTCCTCCGTGCAACCAAATAACGTGTTGTGCGTGCTTGCGAACGAGCTCCAGGTCATGTGTCACCAAGAGAGTCGTCAACTTCCGCTCTCGATGGATCTGGGAAATAAACTCCAATAACGCGTGAGTCGCTTGAGCGTCCACGCCTGCGGTCGGTTCATCCAGAACGAGCACATCCGGTCGTGTGGCTAATGCCCGTGCGATCAGCACGCGCTGTTTCTGGCCTCCTGATAGCTCACTAAATTTCTTCTGGGCGAATTCTTCCGCCATTGCCGCGCGTAAACATTCTTTTATAAAAAACCGTTCTTCGCGCGGCACAACGCGCCCGGGTTTGACTCGTCCATAAGCCCCCATCAGTACAACATCAAAACCCGTCAATGGATAAAGAGGATCCAAGCGGACCGCCTGCGGTACATAGCCGAATACAACCGGAACGTTATCCGGAGTGGAAAAACGAACGTAACCGGAGATAGGCGGCTGAAGGCCGAGCAACGTCTTAAGCAGGGTTGATTTCCCTGATCCGTTTGCGCCGAGGATGGCGGTAAAACTCGTGCGACAGATCGAGAGCGAAATATCGGAAAGTATGGGTTGGCCTATATAGCCGATACTCAAATTATCAAAAGTAATGAATGGTTCGCTGCAAACATGCTTACTTAGCGATATATTCATTTTCCCGTTGCCCTCACCATAGTCGTTACGATGTAATCCATCATCTCAATATATGTATCCGTATGCGCTACGCCGCCTGGCATAATCGGCAATGTCACAAGCTTGGCGCCGGTCTGTTCGGAGATAAAGGCCGGAACTTTCTCAGGAAACTGCGGCTCACGGACAACAATTGAAACGTGCTCTGCCTTCATGGAAGTAATCAATTCTTCGATATGGCGAGGCGTCGGGTCGATCCCCGGCTTCAATTCTACTGTACCGAAATACACCATACCGAATCTCTCAGCGAAATAGTTCCATTCTTCATGATAGGAAATGAACTTAACGCCTTTCAGGGGCGCAGCTTCCGCTTTCCATTCGGAGATCTTTGCGTCAAGCTTGGCCAGATAAGCATCGCGGTTACTGGTGAAGGTTGCTTGATCCTGCGGCGAAAAAGTGACCAGTGCATTGTAAATATTATGGATCGCGGTCTCAGCCAGCACGGGATCAAGCATATAGTGTGGATTTCCGTAAGGGTGCACGTCGCCTTCCGAATGGTCCGTAGATCTGGGTACATCCACGGGAGCTATGCCCTCTGAGCAGTCCACATAGCCGGGCTGCCCCTTCTGGATGCGCGGATTTCTGCTTGCTTCCAAAAGCGCCGGCAGGAACGCGTGTTCACAATCAAAACCGACCAACACAATCAGATCCGCCCGATTCATCAAAGGGACAAAGCTCGGTTTCATAGGCACCCCGTGCGTGTCCTCTACTCCGGTGGCAAGACTATGCACTTCAACTTTATCTCCGCCAATGTTGCGCACCAGATCGGCCAAGTCCGTAAGCGTAGTTACCACCTTGATCTTGGCCGCGTAAGCGGGTTGCACAACGAACGCAAGACCCGTAATGACAACCAAAAATAACAGGCGTAATGGGTGTTTCTTCATGTTTTGATCCTTTCATATAAATCCCGATACCCTTCGGGTACGGGATTAATTCGCGCATGCAACTTACTGTCACTGTCGTTCCGTAAGTTGCGCGCTCATTAACGTTGCTGCCATCCGTGTGAATGCGAGCCGATGATCCATGTCCACTGCAGGTATACAGCGTCATCGTCGCGCAAGCCGGATATCGCGTTATGATCGGTATGGGTGTATTGCAACCGTAATTGATTCCAGTGGCTGATTGCGTAAGTCAGATAGGCTGAATATGCGTAGGTCCGATCACGCATGTTTTGTTCGTTTTCAAGGAAGTCAAACAATAAGCCTGTCGTCCATTCCCGGTCAATTTTGTAAGCCAAATACGAATACAGGCCAGTAGAATTGACCGATTTAGAGAACTCATCGCCGCTATCCGGGATGGCATCGGGGTCTGAAAGATAGCGATTACCGCTGAATAATACTTCGTTGCCCCATGTAAAGCTGCGGAACTGGTTGTCCCTAAGCGGCACGTAGCGCAATGAAAAATCCATGCCGGCAAGACGCCGTTCCTTCTCGCTAAGCGTAGAGCCGTCGGGTTGCACTAATGCGCCGCCGCGGTCTACGGTCCGGGGATCAATCAAGCCAGAAACGCCTGTTTCCACCTGCCAATCAGGAGTCAGATCAAAATAGGTTGATAGACGCCCAAAATAGTTTAGTTCCTTGCCTCCGCGAAAAACGCCGGGATTATTTTGCGGATCGCCGAATTTATCTCCCAAGCCTGCCGTAAAGTTTACGTAATGCTCGATGGGCAATAACCAACTGACCTGCGCTCCATCCGTTTGCGATTCGCCGCCGATGTACCGGTCAAGTACCAGCGGACGGTTCACGACCGGAAGTTCGTGGTCATGGATGTATGCTAACCGTCCAAACTCACCGAAGAACCTTCCCCCTTTCAGCGTCAGGTTCCACGGTAACGAGGTAGTCTGTGCGGCCGCCTCTTCAACCTCCAAATTCGCTTCCCCCGTAATTGGGTCGGCTGAAGCATTGATGACCGCATAGCCGGTTGCGAAAGGGTCCACCGATGCCGCCACGTTTAATTCTACGGAACGCTGGAATATGTCGAAACCGCCGGGACGATCGCTGCCGGTGGCGGCTGAGCCGCGCGTACGATATGAGAACAAAGTCTCCCCTACCACTCCGATGGCCGGATTGAACTCGCCTGGCAAACTTTTCTTCTGGGCTTCAATGACCTTATTTACTTTCGCGTTGACCTCCTTAATTTGCTCCTGCGTGGCCGCTCCCGCCGGTGGTGTAGATGCAAGCGGAGAGGCCGGCGCCACTACGGTAGAGGGCACAGTTTTATCCGGAAGGGCAGCAGACTGGGACGAAGTTTCCTTTAAAGAATTAATTTCCTTCTGCTGTGACTCGACTGTACTTTTTAAGCCCTGAACTGCTTGAGTCAATGTCTTCACCTGTTCTTTTAGCTCGGACATTTCATCGGCAAATGCTGTATTTATTAATAAAAATAAACAGCTAAATAAAATGAGAACGGCTAGAATCCTCATAGATTCTCCTTTTTAAATATTAATTTGGTTGGATTTTGGAACTAACGGACTAAAAAGCGGGGGGTGCTCGCGAGGAAAATGACCTTATGCAAAATTTGTCTGAAAGGATAGGCTCATTAAAGTGACAAATTATTAAACAAATTATAAAAACAATCAAAAGAAGCGATTCAAAAATAACACTGAATCCTATCGGGTTAATTGAATGGAATTGACAAAAAGGGCATTCGTCGGCTGAACAATCATCATGATGGACATGCGGAATTCCTGATAATACGGCTATCAGGCTTAAAGAAAAGAAAACGACGCAAACTACAATAGCTAATGTCTTTTTCATATTGTTATAATTGTACAGGCCCTAGCCTATTATAACAAGAATTATATGGCTTTAGAGAGGTATTCCCTACGCCGCCCAATAAATTTTGGTAACGAAAAAGCTCTCTAAAAGGTAAAGAGGGTGTCCATGCTGAATGTCAGCTCGTGATTCCGGTCGCTGTTATTAAAGACCGAGTGGTCGGAACGGTCGTAGCGGAATTCCGGCCGGAAGAGCAAGTTAGAGA
>CAISWF010000045.1 GCA_903889135.1 Candidatus Omnitrophota bacterium
ACCCTGCTTCGCCATATCCTCGATGTCTTTAGTCAGGCTTTCGACGCTCTGGGCGGCTCTCCTGTATGCCCTTATCTTGAACGGGTTCTCGTCCTTTATCTCCAGCAACTCCGCCATCTCGTCGAATATAGCCGCTATCTCGAAATTCATCATATCTGTATCATCCCATAAAAAAGGCCCAGGTTAAAACCTGAGCCGTGATCAAATACTCAACCCTACCGTGCAGGCTTGGCCGCTTGACCCTTTATTCAAGGTGGGGTTCTGCCGGATACCCCGAGAGGTATCTGGACTCTAAACCCCTTATACAACTTTGCTGATCATCGCGCCAACCCTATCACGCATAGGGTAGATATCCTCTTTTTCCAATACAATTATATCACGGCCGCAAGTAAAGTCAATACCGGGAGAATTATCGCGCTTTAACTACCTTATTTTTTAAACTGCCTATCCCCTCTATCCTTATTTCTATCTTATCGCCGGGCAGCATCGGGCCGACGCCGTCGGGCGTTCCCGTCGAAATGATATCGCCGGGCAAGAGCGTCATTATCCCCGATATAAAAGAAACGAGCCTGGCGATGCTGAATATGAGGCTGCTGGTGCTTGAAGACTGCCTCAACTCTCCGTTCAAATAAGATTCCACCTTTACGTCCCGCGGGTCGATGTCCGTATCTATCACCGGGCCGATCGGGCAGAAGGTGTCGAACGATTTAGACCTTGTCCACTGGCCGTCTTTTTTTTGCAGGTCCCGGGCGGTGACGTCGTTAAGGCATGTATAGCCCAGGATATATTTTGGAACATCCTTTTCCCCTATCTTACTGGCCGTCTCCTTGATAACGACCGCCAATTCCGCCTCGTAATCCAGCCTTGCGACCCCGTCAGGATAAACAATCTCCTGCGAATCATAGATCAACGAGGAAACGGGTTTCAAGAAGATAAGCGGCTCATCCGGTATCTTCATATCCAGTTCTTTAGCGTGGTCGCGGTAGTTGGTCCCTACGCATATTATCTTGGTCGGCTTTATAGACCCGATCTGCAGTTTCATTTAATGCTCCATCAGCGACCCTATCGCTGACATTATCCCGGTTAAGGCGGAATCGATCGCTGCCTCATCCGGCTCATCCGACTTCCCCGGCTCTATCGCTTTTCCTAATATTATCTCTACGGGATAGGGCCTCGGCAATACGGCATCCCGCGGATATGCTTTAAAAGCCCCCCTGATAGCGCACGGGATCACCGGCGCCCCTGACTTTAACGCCATGACAGCCACGCCCCTTTTGCCCGCGCCGAGCTTTCCGTCCGGGCTCCTTACCCCCTCAGGGAATACCCCTATGGCCTCGCCTCTCCCAAGCAGGTCCAAGGTCTTCCCCACAGAGCCGTTCTCCCTGATCATACCCGTCGAAGTGAACAACGGCTTCAGCCACCAGACATCAAATACGTCTTTACGGACTACCCATTTTATCCGCCTCGGGACAACAACTGCGACCGCGATCGGATCCAGATAGCTTGAGTGGTTGGCGGCAATTATCATATTTCCTTTTGGAGGGATGTTTTCCAGGCCGTTGACTTTTACGCGGAAAAGGATCTTGCAGATGAACAACGCTATAAAACGCAGAATGCGGTACGGCAAAGCTTCAATTAATTATTACCATCCTCTTGGCCAGGATGGAATTTATATAGCCGGTTATCTTCAGCATGTCCTGCTTTTTGATCTTGCTGAAAAATAATCCTATGTTCCTGCAGTTGGGATTAGACGGGGATTTGACCGGTTCGGAGCGGACTACAACTCCTTCGATATGGATGGGGTGCGCCTTTGATTTCTCTTCAGAAGGAAGCAGGAGTACGACCTTGACTTTTGATAAAAGGGGGAAATAACCGTCAACTTGGCAAAAAACACCTGAACAGCTTATATTTTTTGTCACACTTATCGTGTCGAAGCCCTCATCCTTTATCTTTAGAGGCACCTTCTCATCGACACGCGGATGCTTTCTTCTCTCTGCTTTAGACCTTGGCATATTTTATATTACTACTTATTCCGCGGTAGCGTTGCGTTCTGGCCGATTTGTTCCTCCACCCATTCTTTGTAAACGTGGTCCAGTATGCGGTTCCTGTCAAAAGGTGACATCTGAGTGAACTTTACTCCGGCGGAAGATTCCGTCTTGATCTCGGACTTCTCGACCCAAACCAGGTCGCCTTTCGCATATACCGGAGCTATATCTTCGGGGATTCTCAGCTTAATCTCTAATTCTGTGCCCGGTATAAGTTTGCTGTTTACGGTTATCTGCATCCCCTCTCGGCTCAAATTGCGCGTCACGGAGATACCTTCTATCGGGGCGCCATTTCCGGGAACCATATACTCTATTTCCACGGATACATCAAAACGCATAAACTTACGTTTCTCGCTCATCCCCCTCACCCCCCATCTTGTTTTTTAAAGTTCTATCGTGCCCTCCTTTTTCAGTTGTTATTATTATCTACCCCTCAATATTAAAAGTCAATCAATATTTATTTTTTCAAAACTCCCGGACGGATCCGGGCCTAATATTCCAACAATTCCTCGATTATGCGCTTCAAACGCCCCTTATCCTCGTCAGTAATCTCGTTAAATTCTATGCCGGTGTCAAACTGCAACGATTTTCTCTTTGAGTATTCACCGCGCCGGATGGACCAGGCGATTTTTCCCTCGCATATCACCGGCACCGGGTCGTCGGGAAGGGAAAGTTCGATCTCTACGGGGGTGTTCTTCAACAACCCTCTCTCGAGTATGACGCAAACTCCTCCGGTAGAGATGTTTTCGGTCTGAGTCTTAAAGACAAGGCTGGTATCTTTTTTCCTTACTATGACAACGCACTCAAAAGCAACTCGTACGCCTCTTCTGGTATCGATCCCGCCCCATCCCATTTTTCATCACCTTTTTGGTATATTATACCCTCTAAACCGGGCATTACAACAGGATTTTTGCTTTGACAAGAGTATATTATGATGATAGAATAAAAATCACAAAAATCGGTCTTCTGTTTTTTTGGAGGTTCTCAACGTGTATGAAAGTTTTTTTGGCTTAAAAGAAAGACCTTTCAACGTTACAGCGGACCCTAATTTCCTTTTTTTCAGCAAAAAACACCGCGAAGCCTTCGACCATCTCATTTACGGCATAAAAGAAAGAAAGGGTTTTCTCGAAATAACCGGCGAGATCGGCACAGGCAAGACCACCCTTTGCCGCGCCCTTTTGAGCCAACTGGATGAAAAGACTAAGACCGCTTTCATCCTGAACTCAAACCTTCCGGAGATGCAGCTCCTTTTGGCTATAGTCACAGACCTGGGGCTCACGGTCAAGCCAAAGACCAAGATAAGCCTCCTCACCGAACTTAACAAGTTCCTTATCGCGGAACTTAAGGCCGGTTCCAATGTGGTCCTCATCGTAGATGAGGCGCAAAACCTGAAAGCGGCCCAGTTGGAACAGGTAAGGCTGCTTTCAAACCTTGAGACCGACAAGGAAAAACTGATACAGATAGTCCTGGTCGGCCAGCCGGAGCTCAGGGAAAAACTTGATTCACCCGAACTGGAACAACTTAGGCAGAGGATCGCGGTAAGGTACCATATCCTTCCCCTGGACAAGGCCGAAGTGGGAGATTATATTTACCACCGCCTGCGCGTCGCGGGCGCCGGCGGAGACATAACCTTTGAGCCGGATGCGCTGGGAGAGATATACGAGTACTCTTCGGGCGTGCCGAGGCTGATAAACCTTATCTGCGACAGGGCCTTACTTCTGGGATTCACGATGGAGACAAAGATAATGACTCTGGACATGATAAAACGTTCTGTTGAAGAGATCGAGGGATACGTAAAGATATGAGCATAATACTTGAGGCCTTAAAAAAAGCATCCGTGACCAGGGGCACAACGCCTCTTGCCGCGGGAATTGCAGCCAAAAACGGGGAAGAAAAAATCGAGATGAAAAAAGACGAAGCTCATGACAGCGGATTCAACCTTTCGAGGACAATGCTCATGGGCGCGGCGGCGTTCGTGATCGTCGGCCTTGTGGCATTGTTGACCCTCCCGCAGAACGGGACGCAGAATATGACAGCCGGAGGGAACAAGGTCATTGCCGCTGAAGGGTACTCTACGGTCCCCCTCCCGGCCGCTCCTAAGCAGGAGGCTACTTCTATCAGCAGTTTCATAACAAAACTATCCAATCCCCATCTGGCCCTCAGCGGGATCGTCTACGGCTCAGGCAAACCGGCCGCCATAATAGAGAACAGGATCCTCGAGGAAGGCGCCTCAATAAAGGGAGCCAAGATAGTAAAAATCCATAACAGCAGCGTCGAAATGCTGGATGAAGTCACGGGCCAGAATTTCGTCCTGAAACTGGATTAACCCTTTACCGGGTTAAGGCTTCCTCTCTCTCGCCTTTTTAACTGGTTTTTTCACTGCGGTGATCTTGGAAGGAACGGTCTCTTTTTTCGAGACCGTAGTTTCGGCAAGGACCGGTTCCTTATGGTTGACCTTCGATACGAAGAATTTTATCGCGAAGAACGAGCCGGAGGCCACAAGGATGAGGACCACCAAGGAACCGATCATCACGAGCTGCCTGGTCTTAAGGAAAGGCGGTTTGAACCATATCTCTGAGCGCTCGAGCGATTCCTTGTCTTTCTTGAGCCTGCCTACCTCGCCTTGAAGGCGCTTGAACTCGCCTTTTAATTCCTCAAGTTCGGCGTTAAGCTCCTTTTTCAATTTCGCGTCAAGTTTTTCCTTTATCGGCGCTTCTTCATTTTCCTTTACGATAAATGAGGAATCCATGACCTCTACTTTTCCGATGTAACCC
>CAISWF010000046.1 GCA_903889135.1 Candidatus Omnitrophota bacterium
AGCCGGCGGCGCCGTGCTTCTCCTTTTTGCTGTACGCTGACTGGAGAAAAGCGGGTTTTTTGAAATTAATTGACGGGTATCCGCCTATGCTGTTGGGATCCTTGCCGGTGTCGAAATCCGCTACGACTTTCACATCCGAATGCGGGGGCACCCTGACAAGGATATCTTCTTGGGCATTACAGGGGAGCGGGAAAAGAAGGGCAAAAGAAAGGACAAGAAATACCGCTAAGTTCCTCGCCACTTGTATCTCCTTTAGCTTATATTGATTTTCATTAGGACAGGGCCTTCGTCGCTATGTTTGAAGGGTATTATCGCCTCGCCTGATCTATAGGAAAACTCCAGCTTCCTGCCGTCGGCAAAGACCTGCTTGGGCCTCTTCTTGATGGCCACCGTCAATTCGCCGTCCGATCCTGGTTGGCCGTGTAATTCCACGAATACGGAGCCTCCCTTCTCGAAAGCGCTCAATACCTGCGACGTCGAGAAGATTATCTTCGCTGCGCTGCCGTGTACCGGAAAATTCACCGGTATAATAAGGCCGGTCAACCCTGCCAGCGTGAGCGGCATGTTATAGGGCATTTTCCTCTCGTTTTTCGAGACCGGATCCGTGAAAGTTATGTAGCCGGATTCGGTATTCCTGTAATAATTAGCGACGAAGAGGAAGGCGCGGTCTTCGACAAAAGACTCTTGGACGATCATCTTGCCGTTCGTCGGGGACGCGCTGCCGCGGATATCGTCCATTTTCAGGATGCGCGAATATGCGTCTATGTTCTCCTCCGTCGAATACCCGAACGCGGTCCCCATGACCAGCGCCCAGCCGCTGCCAAAATGCTTTACGAAACCGCATGTGCTTCCGTCGGGAAGAAGCGCCATCGGTTCGGCATTAGGCTCCTTGAAGACCTGCACGGGATTAAGCACGGATATTTCCTTGACGTCGAAAAAGTCTATCGTGGGCGCGCGGGGGGTGACTTCCTCCGTCTCTCCGACTTTCAGGAATTGCCCCAGCACCTCGCACGGCTTAAGCGACAGGTCGTACTTCGGGATCCTCGGGAGGATGACCAGGTGGCCGCCGCTGCCGATATAATTCGCCAGGAGTTTCTGCGAATCCGCGTCCATGTATTCGAGCGAAACTAACCACGCCTGTTTGTATTTAGCCAGGTCTTTCGGCTTGGTGAGCTCGATGTCGAGGATATCATAATCACAATTGAGCATCTTAAGGATCTTCGCCATGCCCTCATAAAAGATATTGTCCCTTATCGTCTTCGGGTTATAGCTCAGGCCCATCTTCTCGAGATCGTAATAGTGGCTGAGTTCGGTGTAGTAATACGGTTTATAGAACAGGAGCGCCACTTTTGAATCGGGCTTCGCCCTGGAGGCAAGCGCCCCTAACGTCGAGACGAGCTTCCCGAAACGCCTGACGATCGGATAGAGTGCGGTCTCCCTGCCGTCGTAATCGAGCGGCGTCTGCCAGTAGAAAGTCGGGCCGACCGCGGATTTGCCTTTGGGATTCTTCCCCTGCGAGAACATGTAAAAATTCATTCCGGCCGCCCCGTACGCCAAAGCCGATTTGTAAAAAAGTTCCAGCTCGTCGGGATAAGTGACGACGTTATGCTCCCGCGTGCCGGCCTGCATCTCGGCGACAAAAACCGGACCGCGGTTCCCCTGGATCGCCCTGGTGAATTTCTGTATTATAGCGGCATCGTGGAAATTCCTGTAAGAGATATTTTCCGGGATATGGTCGACCGCGAGAAAGACCTTCGGATAGAGCTTTGCCACATCCTGGTACATCGTGATATTAAGGGGGTATTCGACGGCCCGGCCCCAGACCCATCCGGGGAGGTTGTGCGTGAACGGTATATGGACGCCGCTCTTGGTGACTTCTTTCAGAAGATGTTCCACGTACGCGGCGTAATAATAGCGCCAGAAAAGGTGCCAATCGAGGTCCGAGGCCAGCTCGGTCAATTTCGACGGGCTGCCCGACGGCGGCACCACGGACGAGAAACTCTTGTATTTAGACTTGTAGAGGACGTTCAGGCGGTTTATTTTCTTGTATTTTTCGGAGAGGAATTTCCTGTAATGATCCATCGCGACAGGGTTGTAATCGGCCTCCTTGTCGAGCCAGGTAAACACCCCTATCTCGTTGCATAACTGCATCGAGAGTATTATCCCGCCGGTCTTTGTTATCGAATTGTCTTTTATTATCTCGAGGACTTTGTCATACCATAACCTCGCGTACTTCAAATATGTCGGATGCATCAGCGTCACGCGGGCATGGCTAAAAGGCTTACCCTCTCTGTTGAGCGATAGTATCTCGGGATGCGACGAGAGTAGCCATTGCGGTATTCCGTGATCAAGGTATTCTGCGAGGATATAAGGGCCCGGTTTGACTATCAGGTACAAACCATTCTTCCTGCATAATTCTATGAATCCGAGGAGGTTCCTCTGCGGGTTCGTGTGGCCGGAGAAATCAAACTTTCCCTCTTCATATTCGTGCCAGTCCCACGGGATGTAGGTGCTTATCGTATTGAGGTTTGCGGCCTTGGCCTTCTTGAGGTGGGCGGCCCAATTCTCGGGCCTTATCCTGAAATAATGGACCTCTCCCGAGAATACGTAAAGATCCTGCCCGCTTAATTTGAAGTTATCTTCGGTTATCTTGAAATCCATATGTCTTTAGTCTTTCGCGAACCCGATGTTATCCAGGTAGATCCTGCCGACCTTCGGCCTTGAAACGGCATCTTCAAAGACGACGGTAAATTCGGTCAATTTACTGAAATCTTTTATTCCCTCGAAACCCGAGAACGGCACTTCTACCGGCGCCCATGTAGGGCTTATCTGCGTCACATAGTATTTGCCGGTTTCGCCGTTCGCGTTCTTAAGTTCTATCTTGAATTTCGCGGGATATCCTATTTTCGCGTCGCCCTTCACGTAAAAGATCAGCTTGCTGTAAGATGTCGCGTCGAAATCGCCCAATTTCATCCAGAAACCGTTGTACGCA
>CAISWF010000047.1 GCA_903889135.1 Candidatus Omnitrophota bacterium
CGTCCAGGCGCTCCTTGCCAAAGGTGCCGATGCGAATTCAAAATCCGGTACCGGAGAGACTGCCTTGATGATAGCATCTGATGCCGGCGATCTTGATATAGTCCAGGCGCTCCTTGCCAAAGGAGCCGATGTTAACGCGAAAGATAGAGGCGGCAGGACCCCCTTGATATTTGCATCTTCAGCCAAGCATCTTGATATAGTCCAGGCGCTCCTTGCCAAAGGTGCCGATGTTAACGCGAAAGCTAATGATGGCTGGGCTGCCCTGAGTGGGGCGTTTATTGGTAATGCGTCTTTGGGGATAGTTCAGGCGCTTATCGACAAAGGCGCCGATGTGAACGAGAAAGATAAAAACGGCACGACGGTCTTGATGGAGGTATCAGGATATCGCGGAAATTTTGATATAGCGAAGGCGCTTATCGACAAAGGCGCCGATGTTAACGCGAAAGATAGAGGAGGCAAGACCGCCCTGATCATGGCGTCTGAAAGCGGTAATTTCGATATAGTGAAGATGTTGCTTGCCAAAGGCGCAGATGTTAACGTGAGAGCCGGTAACAGCGATACCGCGTTAAACGCTGCTAAGAGAAGCAGGGATAACGAATCGGTGCAATTGCTTATTAAAGCCGGTGCAAAAGAATAAATAATTTTTTCCCCGCGCCTAATCGCTTAAAAATCTCTTAGGGATTTTCTGCGCAGGCGCGGGATTATTATGCAGCATGCGTTCCGCACGCTGCATAATTTAACTTGACAAATGATACCATAATGGTATCATTATCACCATGAGCATAAAATTAATAAACAGGAATACGGATTACGCGGTCCAGGCGCTGTGCTATATGGCGAGACGCGAACATAAGCATAAGCCCCATGTTACGTCTGTCAGCGAGCTGGTAGAAGAGCTGAAAGTCCCGCGGGCGTTCATAAGGAAGATAATGCAGATCCTTAATAACGAGAGCGTACTGCTGTCAAAGAGGGGTTGGGGCGGCGGCTTCAGGCTGGCGCGCGAGCCGAAGAAGATATCTTTACTGGAAGTGGTCAAGGTGTTCCAGGGTCCCATCAAATTAAGCGAGTGCGTACTTCAAAAGGAGGCATGCCCGAATAAAAATAATTGCTTTTTGAGGAGGAGGCTCGGTACAATAGAGCAGTTCATAAACATCCAACTGAAACCGATAACAATAGAGGGGATGATCAATGGAAACTCAAATGTTCTGTAGGCAATGCGAGCAGACCGCGCAGGGATCCGGCTGCACTATGCACGGCGTTTGCGGTAAAGACCCGGTCACGGCGACACTCCAGGACCTTCTCATATACGCGATGAAGGGCATCGCGGTCTACGGGAATATGGCGCGCGAGCTCGGCATAAAAGATAAAGATACGGACCTTTTCCTGAAAGAAGGGCTTTTTACGACAGTAACGAACGTTGATTTCGACCCGGAGCGGCTCAAGCAATTCCTGGCGCGGGCGTATGAGATAAAGGAAAAGATAAAGGGGCTCTTCCTCCGGGAGTATAAGAAGAAATACGGAAAGGATTTCGCGGCGCGGCTTCCTGCTTCAGCGGACTGGAAACCCGCGAATAGCATCGAGGGTCTGGTAGACCAGGGCAAACAGGTCGGCGTGCTTTCTTGGCCGGCGACGGATGAGGATTCGCGCAGCCTGCAGGAACTCCTGCTTTTAGGCCTTAAAGGCATGGCGGCCTACGCCGACCACGCCTCGGTCCTCGGCCTTGAAGATGAGGAAGTGAACGCGTATTTCCATAAGGGGCTCGCGAAACTCGCCGAAGATAACCTCTCGGTCGAAGAAGCACTTGCGTTGAATATGGAGTTCGGGAAGGTGAATTTTAAATGCCTTGAGTTGCTCGATAAGGCCAACACGGGCCATTTTAACCATCCCGTCCCTACGAAGGTAAAGCTGGGCGTAAAAAAGGGCCCGGCGATAGTCGTCACCGGCCATGACCTCCTCGACCTCGAGATACTGCTTAAGCAGACCGAGGGCAAGGGAATAAATATCTACACGCACGGCGAAATGCTGCCGGCGCACGGGTATCCCGCGCTCAACAAATATAAACACCTCGCCGGGCATTTCGGGACGGCGTGGCAGAACCAGCAGAAGGAATTCGACGGCGCTCCTGCCGCGTTCCTCTTTACGACAAACTGCATCCAGAAGCCGCGCGATTCTTATAAGGCGCAGGTATTCACGACAGGGCTGGTCGCGTGGCCCGGGGTCGTTCATATCCCCGGCTTTGACAAGAAAGACTTTACCCCGGTCATTAAAAAGGCGCTCGAGCTCGGCGGGTTCAAAGAGGATAAGATAGAGAAGGAGATACTCGTCGGTTTCGGCCACAACGCGGTCCTGGGAGTCGCCGACAAAGTCATCGAGGCGGTAAAGGGAAAGAAGATACGCCGCTTCTTCCTCATCGGCGGATGCGACGGCGCGAAGCCCGGCAGGAATTATTACACCGACTTCGCCCAGAAAGTCCCGAAGGACTGCGTGATACTTACGCTCGCCTGCGGAAAGTTCCGCTTCAACTCGCTGGATTTTGGCGATATCGGGGGCATCCCGCGCCTGCTCGATGTGGGGCAGTGCAACGATTCGTATTCGGCGGTAAAGATCGCCCTGGCCCTCGCCGGCGCGTTCAACTGCGGCGTCAACGACCTTCCGCTTTCAATAATACTTTCCTGGTACGAGCAGAAGGCGGTCTGCATTCTCATTACGCTCCTTTCGCTGGGAGTAAAGAACATAAGGATAGGCCCGTCGCTTCCTGCATTCGTGTCGCCGAACGTGCTCAACGTCCTCGTAGAGAAATTCGGTGTCAAGCCCATCACCACCGCTGAGGCGGATTTAAAGGAAATCTTAGGGTAGCCCGCAGGTCCCTGCCGTTTTGGCAGGGGGTGAAAAAAGTCAATAAAAAGCGGAACCAGCCAGTTTACATTTTTGGCCAGCCGCACCTATAATATAGGCATTAATAAGAGGAGGGAAAGACAATGAGGATACTGGGTTTTATAGTTTTTATTCCCGCGTCTATGCTGCTCGCAGCGAGCTTTTTCGTATTGTTCGCGGTCGAGAAGGTAAAGGAGAACGGCCTTAAGACCTTCGGAAAATTGGTTGCCGTCATTTTGATCATCGTGTCGGCGTTGATGTTCGCGAAAGGCATTTATACCGTCGCGACAGGCAAATGCCCGATGATGCAGGCGATGGAGGGAATGTGCTCGATGGGTAAAGGAACGGGCCACATGGGGATGGAGAAGGGCGCGTGCGGCGTGGTGCAGGGCGGCGGGATAACCGGCGGGAAATAATATTATCACCGTAAATACAGGAGGGGCAAGATGAAGAAGTTGATGTTTGTAGTGTTGGCTGTATGTTTAGCGGCGTCATTAGCGTACGCGGCGCCGGTTAAGATGACGGGCACCATAATAGATAACGCCTGCGCTTCAGGCCACGCCAAGGACATAGCGACGTTCATAAAGACTCACCCGAAGAGCTGCGCCCTGATGCCGGCGTGTGTAGAGAGCGGATATTCGATCTACTCGAACGGCAAACTCACGATGTTCAACGCCGCGGGCAAAAGCAATAAGAAGATAGTCGAGTTCCTGAAGATGAAGGACAGCAAACTTACGGTCGATGTCACGGTAGACCAGGTCGGTGACAAGCTTGACTTGCTCTCGATCAAGAACTCTAAATAGAACACAGGCAGTAACTACCCTTGACGCCCCGCCTTTCACTAGGCGGGGCGTTTTATTTGTAAACCTTTTGATATTTTTTGCGTCTAATTGATTACGTGGTATAATATATAAAATGAAAAAAGACATTAAGTGCATATTGGCGGCCGCGGCGGTAATTTTCATGTGCGGCGGAGCGCGCGGGGAAGAAGCCCCGGCGGCGCCCGTTGCTCCCGCGATGCCAGCCTATCCCGCGATGACCGCTGCTCCCGCAACTCCTGAGCCCTTGACTCCAATGTCGTGGGACGATTGCGTCAAGATGGCCGCGAAGAACCATCCGGACCTTATTTCGGCACAGCAGTCGATCAAAAGCTCGCAGGCTGACAGATCAATAACGGCCAGCGGGCTGTTCCCGCAGATAAGCACTGATCTTAACGCCTCCCGGTCGAAAAGCTCCGGCGGCAGCTCCTCGGGCGGCTCATCCGGCGGGTCCGGCGGCTTCTCGTCCGGTTCTTCCGGCGCCATAAATAATTATACCTACGGCGTGACCGGCAACCAGCTCATATTCGATGGTTTCCAAACAATAAATAAAGTGAACTCGGCCGCGGAAAACATCAAAGCGGCCCAGCAGAGCTATTATTTTACATCCTCGCAGGTAAGACAGCGCCTCCGCGTGGCTTTTATCAATTTACTTAACGCCCAGGAATCGGTCAAGATAAGCCAGGAGATCTACGACCGCCGCCGACAAAATTATGAACTAGTGACTTTAAGCTATGAGGCCGGCACCGAAAATAAAGGCTCCCTCCTTACCGAGCAGGCGAACGTAAGGCA
>CAISWF010000048.1 GCA_903889135.1 Candidatus Omnitrophota bacterium
AGACCGCGGGATGCGTGTTGCCGATAGGCGGTACGGTGATAGTGCCGTCGGGGAAGGTCTTCTCTGACATGTTCCCGCGGGAGTCGTATGAATATTTGATGAGTGAGCCGTCAGGACGCTTGACGCCTGAAATAGCCCCTGTAGGCGAAGAATAAGAGAAGATCACCTCTCGCCCCAGGTTGTCCTTGGCTTTTGTGATATGGCCGATTTCGCTGTATTCAAAGAGGATATAATTGCCCAGCTTATCGGAGACCTGCGTAAGGAAATTCGTCTCTTTATTGTAAGAAAAATTAAATTTATTACCTTCCGGACCTTCTATCCTTGAGACAGCGAAGCTGCCGGGGAGCTTGGTTGTTTGAAAAAAGTATTTCATTCCATCCGGGAATCCGAGGACAAATGAATCTCCTTCTTTCTTAAGTTTGGAGAAATTAGATGGCTTTGCCGGATAGTAAGCGTTTCTTGCCTTGTCGAAATTAAAGACAAGCTCTTTCCAGTCAGGGGTGACGACTACTACCCTGCCGTTTTCTTCTTGCTTTAGATCCCATGAATAACCGGTGCTCCAACCCCTGCCGAGACCCCTGTCCATGTGCCTGAGGCTGTTGTAATAGCGTTCGAGGATATGGCAGGGGTAATTGCCTTTTAGGTCGTGTTCCAGGGTATAGAAATATCCTTCCGGAATCGAAATCGGGTCGCCTGCATTGGCCGTCGGATCAGGCAGAGTCGGATCGGACCAGTAGCCATCTGATGGGAGAGTGAGAGTGATCGGGTTAGTGCTCGAGTCTCCGGTATCGGTTCCCGAATCATTTGTGGTTCCTGGGTCAGCCGTATTCCCCGGGGTTCCGGAGTCAGCTGAAGAATAGCCTCCCCTATCGGAGTCCTTGTTACCCGAGGCGGTGCTTCCAGAATCAAGGCCATTGTTCCCTGAAGAAGTACCAAAATATGGCTCAAGCAAAGATGGAATGGCGGGCTGCCCATCTACGGAAACCGGTGTTATCCCCGCCCCACCGCTTTTTTTATTATTCTGCTGGCCTGAAGACGGATTAGCAGAAACGCTTCCAGGCGTGATTAAGGCTGGATCCGCAAACGTTTCTATTAGATTTGTAGAAGAAGCTCCATATTTTGCAATAACGGAATCACTGGTGCTTGAGGCCGTTGAGGCAGGCACAGGGCCAACTTGCTCCTGAAGGCCTACTATCCAGTTATCGACTGCTTGCGCTGTTCCGCCGAGTTTAATCTTCGCTGAGCGATATGCAAAATATTGGTCAGCGCTTATATTGTTATACTTAAGGATTGCCGCAAGCTCGGGAGAGGATTTCTCTAATTCTTGCATTTCTACTGCGTGATCGTGGAGACTGACAAGAATTTCCATACCTGAAGGGGTCGCAGGAGCTTTAAAGTTTTTTATATTGTTAAGCACGGTATTGAGATAATCCTGGGCAGCAGTCGCCTGGGAACTTTGGGCCGCAGACTGAAAAAGGGAAACTGAAAGCGCGTAAGATGGCTTGAACGTAAAAACAAACAACGCCAGAAAAACGCAAAAATAGGCCAGGCTTCTCTTAGTCTTCAAAGGCATTTACGCCTCCTTACTTGGTATTATCTTTTGGGTCGACATCGTTTTTCTTCAGATTTTCAACCATAGCGTTATATTCGCTGCCGGGCTTTTCGGATTTTAACCTTTCAAAAAGCCTCTGGCTCTCATCGAGCAGGCCTGCCTCCCTGTTAAGAAGCCCCATATAATAAAGCGCACCGTCATAAAACCCCGAATCCTTGTGATCGGACTCTATTTTCTTAAAAAGTGAATAAGCGGCAAAGTTCTCCCCGAGCATGCGATTGCATAACGCCATCTTGAATATCACTTCAGGATCTTCGGCGGCGCCGGGAAGGTCCCGATACCTTTGCAAGGCAAGCTCGTATTTTCCAAGATCATAA
>CAISWF010000049.1 GCA_903889135.1 Candidatus Omnitrophota bacterium
TTATATTTCATAGAGTTATAATAATCCAATAAATCCATAGTACTTTTGCGCCAAAACCGTTCCAAATAAGGAAGACGCTGATGCCGGAGAGCATTACAAAAAGGTTGTCATTTCTGGACAGGTTTTTAACCCTGTGGATATTTATGGCCATGGCGATCGGTGTCGCCTCAGGGTATCTTCATCCCCAGATCGTCGGTTTTTGGAATAAATTCCAGGTAGGGACTACCAATATACCGATCGCTGTCGGGTTGATCCTTATGATGTATCCGCCCCTGGCAAAGGTTAAATACGAAGAGATGGGAGGGGTTTTCAGGAACGTCAAAGTGCTGGTCCTGTCGCTCGTTCAAAACTGGATCATCGGCCCCGTTTTCATGTTTCTCCTGGCCGTGTTATTTTTAAGGAATTACCCGGAATATATGGTCGGGCTGATCATGATCGGGCTTGCCAGGTGTATCGCGATGGTCATCGTTTGGAACGAGTTGGCCAAAGGCGATACCGAATATTGCGCGGGCCTCGTGGCCTTTAATTCATTATTCCAGGTCATATTTTTTTCGGCCTACGCGTGGTTTTTTATTACGGTGCTGCCTCCGTATTTCGGGCTAAAAGGTGCTCAAGTCAACATCAGCATTGTCCAGATCGCGAACAGCGTCTTTATTTATCTTGGTATTCCGTTTTTGGCAGGCATTATTACGAGAATTACATTACTGAAATTAAAAAGCAAGAAATGGTATGAAGAGAAATTCATACCTAAGATCAGCCCCATCACCCTGGTATCCTTGCTGTTTACCATTATCGTCATGTTTTCGCTTAAGGGCGAATATATCGTTAAAATTCCCATGGATGTCCTGCGGATCGCCGCGCCGCTCTTGATCTATTTTGTGATGATGTTTTTAGTTTCTTTCTACATGGGCAGGAGGATCAAGGCAGGATACGCGAAAACCGCGACTTTGTCATTTACCGCGGCCAGCAACAATTTTGAGCTGGCGATCGCGGTGGCGATCGCTGTTTTTGGCATTAATTCGGGAGCTGCGTTTGCGGCTGTTATTGGGCCCTTGGTAGAGGTGCCTGTGCTTATAAGTTTGGTGAATGTTTCGCTTTACTTCAAAAGCAGGTATTTCAACGAATAAGAAGAAGGTTTTATTTGTCCGCGCTTATCATTCTCGTTAACGCCGCGTTGCGGTTAAAAAAGGGGATAAGATGAAAAGGCCAGTGGTTATTGTCAGTGCTTTAGTTCTGGTTTTAGCGGCCGGGATAATTTACCAATCAATGACAGCCAAGCTTCCCGTAGATAAGGTCCTTCCGGGAGGAGCAGTAGCGTATATCCGGGTCTCGGACGTAGAGAAGCAGATAAATGATTTCAAGGCCACGCGGCTTTGGAAGAACATCAAAAACATCGACATAGAGATGTTGATGGAAAAAAGCGGCGCGACCAAGAAGGATATGGAGGGATACCAGGACGCGAAGAAATGGTTCTCAAGCGCCTTCGGCGGCTCGGTGATGAAGGAATTATTCGGGAAGGAGATAGCGTTCGCGGTATATCCGGGCAATATTAAGGAGATAACCCCCGAAGCGATACGGGAAGCCGCGTCGAATATCATCCTGGTTACGAGGGTCAGGCCTGAGGCCAATTTTATCGAATTCGTATCAAAACTCATAAACAAAGCCGGTAAGAAGGCGGACGTATCCGAGGAGACCTATAAGGGCAGGAAGATCACGGTCATCAATCTCGGCAACAATACCGACCTTGCCTATACCAAGATAAAGGACCTGTTGGTGGTCGGCATGGGTAAGAAGGCGGCTTCTTCCTGCATCGATGTCATCAATAAAGATAAGCCTTCTCTCTCGCAGGATAAAGACTACGCCGCTACGATGTCGAAGTTCCCGAAGAACGAAAGCGTAGCCGCCTATATCAATTTCGGATCTTTTGTCTCCGCTCTCAGGCAGCCGGTTGCGGCAAATCCGCAGATGGGCAAGACGCTCGATAAGATGCTCGGCTTGTACTCGGGCTTCAAGACCGCGGGTTACGCTTCTTTTGCCAAGACAAATGAATTAAAGACGGTATTCTTCTACGATAAAACGAAGATGATCCCGCTTTATGCGAAATTGTATTCTTTTGCGCCCCGGAAGAACGAGACCATCAAGTTCGCGCCGGAAAACGTCATCAGTTATCAATGGGGGACTTTCGACTTTAAGTCGTATTGGGAATACCTCAGGTCCGAAATGGAACATCCGACCATTCAGGTCGGCCAAGCCGGAAAAGCCGGCCAGGTCGATAGCTCAGCCATTATAAAAGGCCTTATCTCCGGATTGGAAAGTAAGACCGGGATGAGCATCGATAATGAGCTGGTCCCGGCGCTGGGCGATGAAGTCGCTTTTATCCTTACGGACATCAACGTGGAAGGCCTGTTCCCCATGCCGGAGCTTGTCGCTTGTTTCAAAGTGAAGGACAAGGCGACCATCGACAAGGCCCTCGACTCCCTCCTGAAAGGCGGAGAAGTATCCTTCCAATCGGAAGCATATAAAGGCGTCGATCTTAAATATATCGCTTTACCGTTCGGCGCTAACCTTCAGCCTTCATACTGCTATGTGGGGGATTACCTGCTTGTATCGTTAGGGCGCAAATCTATAAAGCAGTCGATAGACTCTTCTAAAGGCGCCGCGAAGTCCCTCCTGGATAATGAGGATTTCAAGGCCGTCAATCACGGCCTTACAGGAGAGTCCAACGCCGTATATTTCCTTAAGGCCGATGTCCTGATGCAAAGGGCCAAGAGCGTATGCGAATGGCTCTACGGGTGGATGGGGATCGTGGAGAAACAAGCCGAGAAATACAAGGAGATGGCGAAGACCAGGTCTGACGCCCTTGCGGCCGGCATAGCCAAGGATGGGACGTCCCTGGAAGAGTCCAAAACAGCCCTCTCGTTGCTTGAAAAGGAGATAGAAGGCCTTAAGGCGCAAGCGGCGGATACCACCGCGAAGCAAGCCGAAGCGGATAAGATGAAAGACGATATCATATTGAAACAGAATATGCTCGATAAGGAGAAGAAGGACCTTGAACAGGTGAAGGCAATGGCCAGCCGCGGAACCGCAAAAAAGATGGACCTCCCGGTGGTAAAGCTCTACCTGGATAATCTGGTCTATCCCATTTTGGACGGTTTCCAGTCCCTTAAGGCGGTGGGGTCAAAGATCACCTTCGGCGATAATATGACGCACTCGGAAACATTTTCTAAGGTGGCGGAATAATGGATAAAAAGGTAAAGTATTTATTTGCTGTAATACTTATTTTAGCGGCAATAGGTCCTTTGCGGGCCTATGCGGAGGAGGAGAGCACGGAGATCAGCAGCATGAAAACGGATATTCAGACCATCAACCTCCTGAATGGCCTGGACCTCACCAAGGAACAGAGGGATTTTATCGTATCGCGGGCCTTGGAAGTAAAAGATCTCCGCAAGGCCGAGTCCGACGAGGTCGCGGCATATAAAGCGGACGCGCTGAAGGCATACGGCGCGATCAAGACCACGGTCGCGTCAGGCAGGGTGACGGTAGAAAAAGATGACGCGAAGAAATTTACGGAGGTAAAAGATAAAGTAGAAAGCATAACAAGAGGGACCCAGGTAAAGATAGACGGTATAGCGGATGGAGTGGAGGCGAAACTGGAGAAATTCCAGCTCCTGGCCCTTGATGGTTATAAGCCGTGCATCATCCCGATAATATCCCAGGGAAGGATCGGCCAGGCCGAGGATAACACCCCGCTGCTTAAGACGCTGGAGAAGATCGAAGCCGCGCCGGATGCCAAATATTCCAGGATGAAAGATAAAGCGGCGGAAAAGATAGTAAATGAGGTCAAAAAAAAGACCCCGGCCGGCGTCCAGGTGGACGAAGCCGCCGTCAAGACGGAGATCCTGGGCACTTTCGAGGCCGCAAGAAGCATGGACAAGGCGGATTTCCTGATTAAAAAAGAATCCATCGCGCAGGAACTTAACTGCAAGATCTTCCCGGCGGCCACGCCGTTGAGCAGGAAGCAGAAGATAAAGAGATTCCTCCTGTCGGAGAATATCATCGACATACTGAAGAAGAGCGGTCCCTATTGATTTCCCGTCGATAATAATGTAATATAGTGCCTCACGGAGAGGTGTGAGAGCGGTTGAATCAGCACGCTTGGAAGGCGTGTAGGTCCGTAAGGGCCTCCAGGGTTCAAATCCCTGCCTCTCCGCCAGTTTTTCCGGACAACGGAAAAACTGGCGAATGCCGTAACGAGCGTAGCGAGGCGACAAGCCGAGCAGCGAGTACGGCGCCGCCCCCGTAGGTTTGTTTTATATCGTATTGGGAAAATAGCACTTATAACGCAACCTTCTGAAGTTCGGCGGGTTGCGTTTGTTTTTGTATTACAGCGCTTGCTCCCATTTGCTGCTAATAGCGCCTAATATCTGTAAAAACTGTACAGTTTCTGTATAGTCGAAAAAAGTCTATCGGAGGGTATTTTGGTGGTATAATTAAACAAAAAGGGATAACCATGAAAAGAACCATTTTATTATTTTTCTTCTATCAGATCTTAGTAGTGACGATAATGTGCGGGGCTAAACTGGTTTTTGCTGACGGGGTAATGCTTAACCCTTATGAAGGTTCGTGGGATTATTCAAGCGAAAAAAATCAGCAAGCATTCATTAATTACGACAACGGCTTTCAAAA
>CAISWF010000050.1 GCA_903889135.1 Candidatus Omnitrophota bacterium
CACATCGGCACCTTTAATGCCAAAGAAAAGGGGCATCCCGGCACTTTTGATAGTGCGGTTGAAAAACTCCCTTACCTCAAAAAACTGGGCATTAATGCCATTGAAGTTATGCCGATCATGGAGTTTGCAGGTGATTTTTCATGGGGCTATAATCCGGCTCATCCTTTTGCCGTTGAAAGCAGTTACGGCGGGCCTGACGCCTTTAAGAAATTTATTAAGGCGGCCCACGAGCAAGGTATAGCTGTCATCATAGACGTCGTCTACAACCACTTCGGTCCTGGCGATCTCGTTTTGTGGCAGTTTGACGGTTGGAGTGAAAATGGGAAGGGAGGAATTTACTTTTACAATGATCGCCGCTCACAAACACCCTGGGGTGAGACACGCCCAGATTATGGCCGGGGTGAAGTACGCCAATATCTGCGCGATAACGCTCTGATGTGGTTCGAGGAGTACCGCGCCGACGGCTTACGCTGGGACATGATTGCCTATATCAAAAGCATTGACGGTAATGACGACAATCCGGCTAGCGCCATTCCCGAAGGCTGGAGTCTGATGCAGTGGATCAATGTGGAAATCAAAAAACTGTTTCCCGGAAAAATCAGCATCGGCGAAAGCATGAAAAATAACCCCTGGGTCATTAAGGACGTAGGAGCGGGCGGCGCAGGTTTTAATGCGCAATGGGATGCCGAATTTGTTCACCCCGTTCGCCAGGCCGTCATCTTACGTGATGATAAGCTCCGCGATCTAGGGTCAGTCAGTAAAGCTATCGAGCATCGTTACGATTTAGACGTCTTTCGGAGGATTATTTATACCGAGTCGCACGACGAAGTCGCCAACGGCAGGGCCAGGGTGCCGGAGGAGATCTGGCCGGGCAAGGTGGACAGCTGGTTTTCCAAGAAACGCTCTACGTTGGGCGGCGCTCTTGTTCTTACCTCGCCCGGTATCCCGATGATCTTTGAAGGGCAAGAGTTGCTGGAAGACCGCTGGTTCCAGGATAAAGACCCGATCGACTGGTCCAGGGTCGAGGATGAACACGGTATTCTCGGAATGTACCGGGATCTGATCGCCTTGCGGCGCAATCTATCGGGTGTGACGCGCGGGTTGTGCGGTCAAAATATCCATATCTATCATTTCGACGATGGGGTCAAGATCATAGCTTTCCATCGCTGGGACAAACAAGGCCCAGCCGATAGCGTAGTCGTGGTGGTGAATATGATGAACCAAAATTGCGACGGTTATACAATCGGTTTTCCGCGGGCAGGGTTGTGGAAAACGCGATTTAACAGTGACTCATATAAATACGGCCCAAATTTTGCAAATCATCCCACCCCTGATGTCGAGGCTCATGAAGAAAAGATCGACGGGCTGCCTTGCTCCGGCAAGATAAGTATAGGGCCATACACGGTGGTAATTTTTTCGCAGGATAAATAAGCGAGGAAATCCCTCTAAAATGGGCATTGAAATAGCTGTTCCTGAGGTAGTCAGCGGCACTCTCACCACCGTCGACCATCAGAAAATATCATTCCAGCACTTTAAGTATGGCTGCCAGGGTGTCATCATTATCGCGCATGGTTATTATAATAGCAAACAGGCGGTAGCTTTGCAGCAGCTGGCCCGGGTGCTTGGGGGAGAATACGATATTTTTATGTTTGATTTTCGCGGGCATGGCAAAAGCAGCGGCGTATTTACCTGGACGAGCCGGGAAGGGAGCGATCTGCGGGCGGTATTAGATTTTATTGCTCCGCAATACTCCAAGAAAGGGTTGATCGCCTTTTCTATCGGAGCAAGTATTAGCATTAATGTCATCGCCAATGATAAACGCGTGGATAGTTTTGTCTGTGTCAGCGCCCCTTCGGACATGGCGAAAATTGAATACTGGGTATTGGCCCTTGACTGGAGCGGGGACGCAGTATACACATTATTGAATCCCGTGGGAAGGATCGGCAAAGGAGTGCGACCGGGGCCATTCTGGCTGGCTAAGGAGAGGCCTATTGATAACGTTGGTAAGATCACCATTCCGGTCATGTTTATGCACGGCAGCCGGGATCGGGTGATCAGGCCGTGGCATTCCGAGGCCCTGTACAAAAAGGTAAGCGGGTTGAAGAAAACAATTACTATCAAGAATGGGCCGCACGCAGAGTACTTAATGCGGGATCATCCTGGGCAATTCGTCGCAGAAATAAAAAATTGGTTCCTTGGTACGCTATGAAGAATGAAAATTTGGTTATTCATAAGGTATTTGCCCAAATTTCTTCCCGGTTTTCAGACAGGATATGCCTTCAAATAAAAAAGGGCCCTGACTGGGAGAGGTGGACATATGGGCAGGTAGAAGATCTCTCCCTGAGGATAGGCGCATTTCTTATCAAAGAGGGTCTTAAAAAGGGCGACTTCGCTGCTATATGTTTAGAGAACCGTCCGGAATGGGCAGCGATCTATTTAGGCATAATGGCTGCGGGCCTTACCTGCGTCCCTTTGGACCCGCAGCTGACCGAACAAGAAATAGGAAATCTCATCAATGACTGCGCCGCAAAGGTCATATTCGTCTCCAATGCCGTTTTCCTGTCAAAAAATATCAATAAGATAAAATCCGGGCTGGAAAAGATCGTCATCCTGGACCTGGATATCGAGAAAGAGAACCTTATAGGCCTGGCGAAGGTAAGATCTACCTTGCCGGAAGGCGCCACATGGCCCGAGGTTTATTCCGAGGATACCGCTTCGCTTATCTATACTTCAGGCACCACCGACAAGCCCAAAGGGGTAATGCTAACGCACAAAAATATATGCTCCGATTTCCGGAGCATCGATAAGCTGAAACTCTTCTCGGATAAGGATATTTTCATATCGATATTGCCGCTGCACCACGCCTACCCTTTTATGATCACGCTGATCACGCCTCTTTTTTGCCGCGCGCGGGTCACGTATACTTCGAGCCTTAGGAGCGATGAATTGCTGGAACGGATGAGAGAGGCAGGGGTAACTGTATTGGTGGGGGTGCCGCAGCTCATCTCCCTGTTCTATATGAATATAGCGGAGAAGGTAAAGAAGATACCGTTTATGTTAAGGATGCCTCTTTTAGGGCTTATAGAGATATTGTGGTTTATAAGAAGGCTTATCCGGATAAATTTAAGCAAGCCGACCCTGTCTTCAATACACCGGCCGTTCGGGCAAAATTTAAGATTTTTTGCCTGCGGCGGCGCAAAACTAAATGAAGAAGCGGCGAGATATCTTGTAAAGATCGGATTCACGATACTTGAAGGGTACGGGCTTACCGAAACATCTCCGGTGGTAGCTTTTAACCCGTTAAAGAGGCCGAAGATCGGTTCTGTCGGCAGGGTGATCCCTGACGTAGAATTGAAAATTGACGGCCCCGACGCAGCGGGCGTGGGCGAGGTGGTGATCAAAGGCCCCAACGTCATGAAAGGCTACTATAAACGGGCGGACGAGACCTTGAGCGTTTTAAAGGATGGCTGGTTTTATTCCGGCGACCTGGGATATATAGACAGGGACGGTTATCTTTATATTACCGGAAGGAAGAAAGAGATAATTGTTTTAAGCTCCGGAAAAAATATCTATCCGGAAGAGGTCGAATCCCATTATGCCAAGAGCCCTTACATCAAAGAAATATGCGTCCTTGGAGTCGGCGGGACGGAGGAAGAGAGGCTGTCCGCCGTGGTGGTGCTTGACGCCGACTATTGCCGCAAGAAAGGGGAGGTCGATCTTAATAGCGTGATAAGGTGGGAGCTGGAAAACCTGTCTGAGGGACTCGCTCCCTACAAACGCATCAAAGGCTTTATCATTGTAAAGGAGGACATACCGCGCACCCGGTTGGGCAAGATAAAAAGGCATGAAGTCAGGAAAAAATATCTGGATGAGCTTAAAGGCATAAAATCAAAAGGCGCGACGGAGGAAATTCCCGCCACAGATGAGGACGTCAGGCTGCTCTCTTCCGGTGCCAGCAGGAAGATAATAGAAGCCCTTAATAAATATGTTAAGGTAAAAAGGGTGATATCCCCGGCCGATCATCTGGAATTAGATCTCGGCATCGATTCGCTGGGCCGCGTAGAGTTGATGGTGATGCTGGAGCAGACACTTAACGTTACCATACCGGATGAGGCAATGGCCAAGGCCTCTACTGTTAAAGAACTTATTCTCGAAATAGAGAGGCTGGTCCCGGGTGAAGGGGCCCGGGAAGAGCCCGTTCCGGAGGTTAAGGACCGCGCTATATGGAATGAGATCTTAAATGAAAAACCCGCCAAAGATGTAATAAAAAAGATAAATCTGGCGCCAAACCGGATGACAATTTTTGGGATGCTGTTGTTCGCCGGAATTTTACGCCTTGTCTTCAGGGTAGTCTGGCGGCTTGAAGTTTTCGGGACAGAAAACATTCCGGGAACGGGAAAGTGCGTCTTGTGCGTTAACCACAGCAGTTACCTGGATGCGTTTATTGTCGAGGCTTCCATGCCTGCGCGTTTACGGAAGGGCCTTTTCTTCGTCGGTTTTAAGGCCTATTTCGAACAATTCTTCATTAGAAATATCGTAAAATATATCAGGGTCATTCCCATCGATCCGGGCATGCACTTCGTGGAAGCCATGCAGGCGTCTTCTTACGTCCTTAGAAATGACAAGATGATCTGTATTTTCCCGGAGGGCCAAAGGACTATCGACGGAAATATTAAAGAATTCAAAAAAGGGGTCGGGATATTGGCGAAAGAGCTGGATGTTCCGCTGGTCCCCGTATTAATAACGGGTTCATACGAATCCTGGCCGAGGACAAAGCCGTTTCCGAGGGCATATCCGATCAAAATAACTTTTGGGAAGCCTTTTGATTTTGGCGAGCTTAAAAAAGTGGGGCTAAAAGCGGGGATCAAGGATGAATATGAAGCAATAGCCTTTGGCATAAGGGGAGAGGCTATAAAGCTTAAAGGGAAACAGTAAAGATGTAATGAAAAATCCTGCGGTTATACCCGGGTACAATTGATTCCATTTTGGATGCTTCTATAATATCACCATAAAAGGAGGTGGGGCATGTTATACACAATCGCGGTTATTTTGGTCGTGCTTTGGCTGTTAGGTCTGGTCACCTCATATACCATGGGCGGGTTTATCCACGTCTTGCTCGTCATTGCCATTGTCGTTATTCTTTTGCGCCTGATCAGCGGACGGAAACCGCTTTGATCACCCAATCTTAAAGCAGAAAATAATAAGCAATAAAACGGAAACTTGAACGATGGAGGATAAGTGATGGGCAATGATACGATCGGTAACGCATCTGTGCATGTCCTGCCGCCTTTGCCATACGCGGAGAATGCGCTGGAGCCCGTAATCTCAGCAAATACGATCAACTTCCATTATGCCAAGCACCATAAGGGATATGTTGATAACTTAAACAAGCTGATAGCGGGAACGGAGTTTGCGGGCTTACCGTTGGAAAAAATCATCACCGAGACAGCCGGCAAACCGGATAAGGCCGCGATTTTCAATAATGCGGCACAGGCGTGGAACCACGCGTTTTATTGGCGCAGTTTAAGCTCTAAGGGCGGCGGTGAGCCGTCCGCAGACTTGAAGCAAAAGATCGAAGCATCCTTCGGCACCGTGGATGCGTGCAAGAAGGAGTTGGCGGCTGCGGCAACGACCCAGTTCGGCAGCGGTTGGGCGTGGCTTGCGTTGGATGGCGGAAAGCTCACAGTGATCAAGACAGGCAACGCGGATTCACCTTTGGCCAAGGGCATGAAGCCGTTATTTACCATAGACGTATGGGAACATGCCTATTACCTGGATTACCAGAACCGACGCGCAGATTACGTCAGCGCCGTTCTTGAAAAATTGATCAATTGGAGTTTCGCAGCGGATAATTTAAAATAGTTTGCAAAAAAAGGAGGCAATAAAATGGGTAAGAAAGCCAGAGAAATAGTCGGGATAGACCTTAAGGATCTTATCAAGGACCTGAACAAGGCGTATTGCGACGAGTGGCTCGCTTATTATGCCTGGTGGTATATGTCTCAGACCGTTGACGGCAAAGGTTATGAGGATATGGGCGAGTTCCTTGGCAAGATAGCCAAGGATGAGCTCGAGCATGCCACGGAATTGGCGGATAGGATAGTCAAGCTTGGCGGCCTTCCGGTAAATAACTTGAACGATTTAGAGAAGAACGCGAACAACCCGTATCCGGGCGTTATGAAGAACCTCCACGATTATGATACGATCATCAAGCTCGTCACTGCCGCGGAGGCCGGGGCGATCGAGGTCTACAATAAGATCGCTAAGAAAACTTTCGGCAAAGACCACGCTACCTACCAGCTCGTCACGCACATAATGGAAGAAGAGATAGGCCACGAGGAGACCTTCGAGAACCTGAAAGAAAAATAAGGGACAATGCCGGCTAACATCAGGATTATCCACGCGCAGGAGTTCATCAAGGCGAACCCGGAAGGGCAGCTCAATCTCGACGAGTCTATGAAAATGCTTATTGAGATCGCGTCGGCCTCGGCCCCTTTGGCCGATTACGACATAATCCTGGACACCCGAAAAGCGCAATCGAAAATGTCCGAAACAGACCTTTGGTTTCTTGCGTCTGAGCTCAACAACTACTTTAGTAAGGCATTTTCCCTGACCCAAAAGACGGCCGTTCTTTGTCCGCTTCAACAATCCGATAACGCAAAGTTCTTCGCACTGTGCGCCAAAAACAGAGGCTTTCGGGTCAAAGCATTTACCTCTTTCGAGGAAG
>CAISWF010000051.1 GCA_903889135.1 Candidatus Omnitrophota bacterium
AAAGATCAAGGAATAGGAAGAACAATCCGGAAAGACCACGCCTTTTCTATTTTTCCCCTTAAAAACTTATTCTAATGACGGAAAATCCAGGTCGTCTTTTTTTAATAGACGGAAACTCGTTCTGCTATAGAGCATTCTACGCTATCCGCAGCCTCACGAATTCGAAAGGCCAGCCGACTAACGCGATATACGGGTTTATTACTATGATCAAGAAGTTGATCGAGGACGAGAAACCCGGATACCTGGCGATAGCGTTTGACCTCAAGGGCCCGACTTTCAGGCATAAGAAGTTCGAGGAATACAAGATACACCGGAAGCCGATGCCCGACGAACTGGTCGGCCAGATGCCGCTGATAAAGGAAGTGGTCAGGGGATATAATATACCGATCTTCGAGATGCAGGGTTATGAGGCCGACGACGTCTTGGCTACGCTGGCGGTGAAGGCGGCCGATAAGGGATATGAGGTTTACATAGTGACAGGCGATAAGGATATGCTCCAACTCGTCGGCCCCCGGATAAAAGTATACAACGTCCACAAGGAAGGGCTCATATACGACAATGATGGAGTGAAAGAACGCTACGGAGTGCCGCCGGAGGGGATAGTCGACCTGATCGCGCTCATGGGGGACTCTTCGGATAACATACCCGGTGTCACCGGGATAGGCGAGGTCACCGCGAAGAAGCTAATGGATGATTTTGGGAGCCTCGACGGCGTCCTTTCGGCCGGCGATAAGATAAAATCGGAGAGCCTGCGCAAAAAGCTGGTCCAATACAGGGACCAGGCGATATTAAGCAGGGAGCTCGCGACCGTGGACAGGGGTGTCCCGATAAATATAGATTTTGATGAACTTAAGTTAAAGGCGCCTGATAATGCCAAGCTCTACGAGATGTTCAGCGAATTTGAATTCAAGCGCCTGCTTAAAGATCTTTCCGTCCCCGGGAAGCAGCTTACCGGAAATTACCATCTCATAGAGGATGATGGCGCGCTTGACGGCTTGGTGAAAGAATTGGCCGGCAGTAAGGGATTTGCACTGGATTTTGAGACGACCGGGACCGATCCGCTTTCATGCGAGCCCGTGGGGATATCTTTTTGTTGGGAGGAAGGCGCGGCCCATTACGTTCCGATAGGGGACGTGAAAGGCGGTTTCGACAAGGATCTCCTGTTCGGGAAGCTCAAGCCTGTTTTGGAGGATAAGAGGAAACTCAAGATAGGCCAGAACGTCAAATATGAACAGCTCCTGCTCGCGGTGAACGGCGTGAATATGGAAGGGCCGGTCTTCGATACAATGGTCGCTTCGTACCTGCTCAATCCCTCGAAGCTGAACCACAATCTCGAGGACATAACGATGGAATACCTTAACCTCAAAAAAACGCCGATAACCGACCTCATAGGAGAGGGCAAGAAAAAGATAACGATGAAGGAAGTGGAGATAGATAAGATAAAGGATTATTGCTGCCAGGATTCGGACGCGGCCTTCAGGCTCAAGAATGTCCTTGAAGGGCAGCTGGAGGAGAAGAACCTGTCTAAGCTCTTCCACGAGGTCGAAATGCCGCTGCTCGGCTGCCTCGCCGCGATGGAGATGACCGGCGTCGCGATAGATGTGGATTACCTGGCAAAGATGTCTAAAGAGATGGAGAAGCAGCTCGGGAAGATGACGGCCGAGATCTACGAGATCTCGGGAGCGGAGTTCAACATAAATTCGCCGAAACAATTAGCCGAGATACTGTTCGTAAAGTTAAAGCTCCCGGTAGTCAAAAAGACTAAGACCGGCGCTTCGACCGATGTCGAGGTCCTGGAGGCGCTTTCGACGGTGCACGCCCTTCCGGCGTTACTGCTGAAATACAGGGAGATCTCGAAATTGAAATCGACGTATGTGGACTCCCTGCCACAGCTCGTCAATCCGAGGTCGGGCCGGGTGCACACTTCATTTAACCAGACGGTCACGGCGACGGGAAGGTTGAGTTCGTCCGACCCGAATTTCCAAAATATACCCATAAAGACCGAGACGGGAAGACAGATAAGGAAGGCATTTGTCCCGGGCGCGAATGGCCGGGTGATATTGTCGGCCGATTATTCCCAGATAGAGCTGAGGATACTGGCGCATTTCTCGCAGGACAAGGAGCTTCTTGAGGCCTTCGACAACGACCGCGACATACACACTCATACAGCCTCGCTCATATTCGGGATCAAGGAAGGTGAAGTAACCCCGGAGATGCGCTCGATAGCAAAAACGGTCAATTTCGGGATCATCTACGGCATGAGCCCGTTCGGCCTTTCCAGGGAACTTAAGATCGAGGTCTCGAAGGCAAAAGAATTCATAGACGCTTATTTCGAAAAATACGGCAGGGTAAAGACGTTCCTCGCCGATCTCGTGGACGAGGCGAGGGCAAACGGCTACGTGACCACCATATTGAACCGCAGGAGGTACTTGCCGGAGATCAACAGCCAGAATAATTCCGTAAGGCAATTCGCCGAGAGGGCGGCCATAAACGCCCCGATACAGGGTTCCGCGGCCGACCTCATAAAAATAGCGATGATAAATATACATAATATTTTAAAGGATAAGAAACTCGGCTCGAAGATGATACTTCAGGTGCACGATGAGCTGGTATTCGAAGTCCCCGTCAATGAGGCGGACGAGATGAGGGAGATAGTAAGGAAAGGGATGGAAGAGGTCGTAAAGCTTACCGTGCCGGTCAAGGTCCAGGTAAAGGCGGGCAAGAACTGGCTGGAGGCGGCCTGATATGCCTAAAGATAAAAAATTAAAAGTGCTGTTCGCGTCAAGCGAGGTCGACCCTTTCTCCAAGACCGGCGGCCTTGCCGATGTGGCCGGCAGCCTTCCCATAGCTTTGGATAAGGCGGGGGCGGACATCAGGGTAATGACCCCTCATTACAAATGCGTAAGGGCCTTCGGAAACGAGGCGATGCTGGACGATAAGGTGCCGGTTTATTTCGTTAAGAACGACAAATTTTTTATGAGGGACAACCTGTATGCCGACAAAAAAGGCGACTATGCCGACAACCTCGATAGGTTTTCCTTCTTCTCAAGGAGCGTCCTCGAGCAGTTGAAGGAGCTGGATTTCAAACCGGATGTGATCCATTGCAACGACTGGCAGACGGCCCTGGTCCCCGTGTATTTAAAAGAGATATACGGCAAGAAGGATAAATTCTACCAAAAGATGAAGACCGTGCTCACTGTCCATAACCTGGGGTACCAGGGTGTATTCCCGAAACAGGAATGGCCTAAGACCGGCCTTGGATGGGAATATTTCACCATGCACATGTTCGAATTTTATGACAAGGTTAATATCCTGAAAGGCGGGCTCGTCTTTGCGGACGCGATAACGACGGTTTCCCCGACTTACGCGAAGGAGATACAGACGACCGAATTCGGCTGGGGGCTCGACGGGCTGCTATCGGAGAGGAAAGACGACCTTTTCGGCATCTTGAACGGGATCGATTACGGCGAGTGGGACCCTTCGAAGGATAAAGAACTCAAGTACCATTTTTCGCCGTTGAAACCGGAAGGAAAATATAGAAATAAATCCCTGCTTCAAAAGGAGGCGGGCCTGGAAGAGAGGGCGGACGCGCCGCTTATAGGGATCATTTCAAGACTTGCCGACCAAAAGGGGATTGACCTGGTCGCCCGGATAATAGAGCCGCTCCTTGACCACGACGTCCAATTCATATTACTGGGCACAGGGGAGGAGAAGTATCACCGGTTGTTCGAGGGGATAAAGAAGAAATTTCCCCGCAAGGCATCGATTAACCTTAAATTTGACGAGATCCTGGCGAAGAAGATATATGCCGGCGCGGATATATTCCTGGTGCCGTCGAGGTATGAGCCGTGCGGCCTCAGCCAGATGATATCGCTCAGGTACGGGACCATCCCTATCGTACGCAGGACAGGCGGTCTTGGCGATACGATAACCGAATACGACCCGGAGACGACGCGCGGCAACGGATTTGTTTTCGATACGTACGACGGGTGGGAGCTTCTGGGTGAAATAAAGAAGGCGATAAGCCTCTACAAGCAAAGGGGGCTGTGGGCGAAACTCGTCTCTAACGCGATGAAATGCGATTTTTCGTGGGACAGGTCTGCCGGGAAATATCTGGAGATATATAAAAAGCTGGTTTCACGATGATAATAATCGGAGTAACGGGAAGCATAGGCACGGGTAAGACGACCGTGTCGGAGATGTTCAGGAGGATGGGAGCCGTGGTGATCGACGCGGACGAGATCTCCCATCAGCTTATTTATCCGGGACGGCCCGCATGGAAAAAAGTCGTTTCCGCATTCGGAAAAACAGTAGTGAGGCGGGACCATTTTATCGACAGGAAGGTTCTGGGACGGAAGGTCTTTTCTGACAGCCGGCTCCTCATGAAATTAAGCGGGATCATACACCCGCTTGTGTATAAGGAGATACGCGGGAAGATCGCTAAGATAAAAAGGTCCGACCCTTCGGCGATAGTCGTCGTAGACGTTCCTCTCTTGCTTGAGAGCGGGGGGCAAAAGCAGGTGGATAAAGTGATAGTAGTCGCCGCGCCGCGCAACGTCCAGTTTGCCAGGGCCTGCGAGAAATTCGGGACCTGCAGGTCCGAAATATCGCGCCGCATAAAGGCGCAGATGCCGCTCAAGGAGAAGATAAAAGCCGCCGATTTCGTGATCGACAACGGCGGGAGCCTTGTCTCTACGGCAAAACAGTCAAGGGCCATATGGAAGAAGCTAGTGGGAGCGTAAACTGTCCTCACAAAATAGAGGACGTCCTCGATATCCTTAATAAGGAGATATCGGGCTCAAAGAACAAGAGGATACTCCCGTCCGTCGTGCTTCTTCTGGTTGACATAGATAACCTGGAGAGGGTCAACCGGTGGTACGGCAGGAACACCGGTAATGATGTGTTGTCCGCAACAGCCAAGATCCTGCATCGTATGTTAAGGCCGGACGACCTTCTCGCCAGGTTCGGCGGGGATGAATTTCTCCTTCTGTTACGCGGGGTCGCCCTGAAGGAAGCGAAGGAGAAGGCGTCAAAGATAATAGAGTCATTAAAGAACCACGATTTCGCCTCTGACAGGCTGAAGATCTCGGCTTCGATCGGGATAGCGCATTATTTCTCTTTCGCTTTCTCGAGCGATGAATTGCTGGGATGCGCCGTAGAGGCTTTAGCGTTGGCACAAAAAGAGGGAGGAACATTCAAGGTGTTTATGGAAGAGGAGGAATGGAATGAAGACTAATAACGAAGAGACAAACGGTAAACAACCTGCAAAAGAGGCGGCCGATTCTAAAGAGCCGTCGGGTACGGGCTTTAATATAACAAAGCTCAAAAAGATGACGATCCAGGAGCTCACAAAAGCCGCTAAGGATTTGAGCGTTAGTTCCATAAGCGGGCTCAAAAAGCAGGATCTCATCTTCAAGATACTCCAGGCGCAGGCCGAGAAAGAAGGCTTCATGTTCGGCGAGGGTGTCCTAGAGATCCTGCCGGACGGGTTCGGCTTCTTGCGTTCGTCGAACTACAATTACCTGCCGTCGCCGGATGATATCTATGTATCGCCGAGCCAGATAAGGAGGTTCGACCTGCGCACCGGTGACACGGTCAGCGGACAGATACGCCCGCCGAAAGAGGGCGAACGTTATTTTGCGCTGCTCAAGGTTGAAGTCGTGAATATGGAGCACCCGGAATCGATGAAAGAACGCACTTTATTTGATAACCTGACTCCGCTCTACGCGAACCAAAGGTATGTCCTTGAGACCGATACGGAAGAGATCTCCATGAGGATCATGGACATGTTGACCCCGATAGGCAAGGGCCAGCGGGGCCTTATCGTCGCGCAGCCTTACAGCGGCAAGACGATACTGCTGCAGAAGATCGCGAACTCCATCATGAATAACTATCCGGAGGTGGTCCTTATAGTGCTATTGATAGACGAGCGCCCCGAAGAGGTCACCGATATGCAGCGTTCGGTCAAGGGCGAGGTCGTTAGCTCAACTTTCGATGAGCCGGCCGAGAGGCACATACAGGTGGCCGAGATAGTCCTCGAGAAGGCGAAGAGGCTCGTCGAGAACAAGAAGGACGTCGTCATCCTCCTCGACTCGATAACGCGCCTCGCGCGCGCCTATAACACAGTGGCCCCGCATAGTGGAAAGATATTGTCGGGCGGGGTCGATTCAAGCGCGCTGCATAAGCCGAAGAGGTTCTTTGGCGCGGCCCGCGCCGTCGAAGAAGGCGGGTCGCTTACCATCATTGCCACCGCGCTCGTCGATACCGGGAGCAGGATGGACGAGGTCATCTTCGAGGAGTTCAAGGGCACGGGCAACATGGAGTTGCAGCTCGACAGGAACATGTTCCAGAAGAGGATCTACCCGGCCATCGACATCAAGCGTTCAAACACGAGGAAGGAAGACCTGCTCTTCAAGGAGGATGAGCTCAAGCGCATCTGGATAATGAGGAAGGTCTTAAATGAGATGAATTCTGACGAGGCTATGGAGCTCTTGGTCGACAGGTTAGGCAAGACCAAGACCAACGCCGAGTTCCTGATGAACATGCAGGCAAAATAACAAAAAGGAGAAACGTAAATGAAAGACAAGATCCATCCGAAGTACGAAGAGACGACGATCACCTGCGCGTGCGGCGAGGTAATACACACACGCTCGACAAAACCGAACATAAGGGTTGAGATCTGCTCGAAATGCCACCCGTTCTTTACCGGCCTTTCAAAGCTGATGGATGTCGCGGGCAGGGTCGAGAAATTCAAGAAGAAATACAACAAAAAATAAAAGGGTTTATACCGGATGTTTGAGGCTTTAGAGACTAGGGTCAGGCGCTACGAAGAGCTTGAGAAACTGATCACCGATCCGAAGGTGATAGCAGATTCGTACGCCTACCAGCGATTAACGAAGGAATTGGCTTCGCTCAGGCGCATAGTCTCCAAGTACAGGGAGTACAAGAAAATAGACTTTGAGATCGTCGAGCTCGAGGACCTCCTGGAGAAGACGTCATCCGACGCGGAATTCGCCGAGATGGCCAAGGATGAATTATCCGGCCTCAGGAAAATAAGGCCCGGCCTCGAGAAAGAGGTCGAGGAGATGCTCCTTGAGAACGACCCGGATGCGGATAAAAATATAATCGTCGAGATCCGCGCGGGGACCGGAGGGCAGGAGGCGTCGCTTTTCGCCGCCGACCTCTTCAGGATGTATTCCAGGTACGCGGCCGGACAGGGTTGGAAGGTCGAGATGCTGAGTTCGAGCTTATCCGAGGCCGGAGGGTTCAAGGAAGTCGTTTTCGGCGTGGACGGCAATGGCGTCTACAAGAAGATGAAATTCGAGTCGGGCGTCCACAGGGTGCAGAGGGTCCCGGTCACTGAGGCATCGGGCAGGATACACACCTCGACGGTCTCGGTAGCGGTGCTACCGGAGGCCGAGGAAGTGGATATAAAGATCGACGCGAAAGACCTGAAGGTGGATGTATTCAGGTCGTCCGGCGCAGGCGGCCAGTCCGTAAATACCGCGGACTCGGCGGTCAGGATCACCCACATACCGACGGGGATAGTGGTCCAATGCCAGGACGAGCGCTCCCAATTGAAAAATAAGAACAAGGCTATGAAGGTCCTGCGCGCGAGGATCATGGATAAGGCCGTGACCGAACAGCAGCAGAAGATAGCCAAGGAGCGCAAGACGCAGATAGGCACGGGCGAACGCAGCGAGAAGATACGGACTTATAATTACCCGGACAGGCGCATCACCGACCACAGGATAGGGTTTACGGTCCATAACCTTGAAAATGTCCTCGAAGGCGACCTCGAAGAGGTAATAATGGCGCTGTTAAAACAGGAGAAGGACCTCAGGCTTAAGGAGGCAAAATAAATATGGATTCATTCGAACAACTGGCGTGCTGGGCGTTCAACTGCGACCGCGCGCAATTATATACCGGCGATTACGCGGCGGACGAAGAGAACATACAACTGTTCCATGACGCGCTTGATTCATACGCCCGCGGGATCCCGGTCCAGTATATAACCGGTGAGGCGGAGTTCATGGGTTTTGATTTTGACGTCAATCCCTCCGTCCTCATACCGAGGCCCGAGACGGAAATACTCGTCGAGAGGGTATTGACGCTTATCGAAAGGGAGGGCATCTCCGAACCGTCCATCCTTGACCTCGGGACCGGTTCAGGCGCGATCGCCGTCAGTTTGACAAAATTAAGCCCATCCTGTAAAATGGTGGCTTCCGACGTTTCCGAAGAAGCCCTGGAAGTCGGCAGGGAGAACGCCGCGGCAAACGGCGTAGGCGACAGGATAGAATTCATCCTCTCTGACCTTTTTGAGCGCATTCCCGGGAGGAGGAAGTTCGACCTGGTAATCTCGAATCCGCCCTATGTTCCGAGCGAAGATTACGATTCTTTGCCTCCGGAAGTGAGGAGCGAGCCGAAGATCGCCCTGGACGGCGGGCAAAAAGGCCTCGAATTTTATAAAAAGATAATCCCTGACGCTGCGAAAAGGCTGGACCGCGGCGGATACCTTATATTGGAGATAGGATACGGGCAGGCGCGGGCGATAAAAGACCTGTTCGAGTCCGCGGGATCATACGGCGATATAGAGATATTAAAAGATTATAACGATATTGACAGGATAGTCTTCGCTAAGAGGCGTTAAATGGATAAGATAGTCATAGAAGGCCCGACCAGATTAAAAGGGTCGGTTGAGGTAAGCGGGGCGAAGAACTCGGCGCTGCCGATAATGGCGGCCACTCTCCTGACCGACGAGAAATGCATAATAAAACGGGTCCCGCCTTTGCGCGACGTCAATACCATGATAAAGATCCTGCGAAACCTGGGTGTGAAGGTGCAGGTTGAACCCGGCAGGCTGGTGATAGAACCTAAAGGATATAAGAACTATATAGCGCCTTATAAATACGTCAAGGAGATGCGCGCCTCATTTTGCGTCCTGGGGCCGATCCTCGCGAAACATAAAAAAGCGCAAGTGTCGTATCCCGGAGGCTGCGCCATCGGGAACCGTCCGGTTGACCTCCACCTTAAAGGCATAAGGGCTCTCGGGGCCGACCTGAAGGTTGAGCACGGTTACGTCGTCGGCGAGACGAGACAGCTTAAAGGAGCGCATGTATATTTAGGCGGGGCGTTCGGCTCATCCGTCCTGGCTACCGATAACGTCATGATGGCCGCGACCCTGGCCAGCGGCAGGACCGTGATAGAGAACGCGGCTTGTGAGCCCGAGGTCGTGGACCTCGCGGATTTTTTGAATAAAATGGGAGCGAAGATAAAAGGGGCAGGGACGCATTTTATCGAGATAGAAGGCGTAAAGAAACTGGGCGGCGCCGAAGCCGAGGTGATACCCGACAGGATTGAGGCGGGCACTTTTATGGTGGCTGCCGCCATCACAAGGGGCGATATTACGGTAAAGGGCGCGAGGTTCGACCATCTCGGCGCGCTGGTAGATAAATTGCAGGATTCCGGCGTGACGATAACTCGCCACGGGAAAGATATACGCGTCAGGGTCCAGAGGCAGTTGAGGCCGGTCGATATAACGACACTGCCTTATCCGGGGTTCCCGACCGACCTACAGGCGCAGATGATGGCCTTGATGACTACTATAAACGGGATAAGTGTCATAACCGAGAAGATCTATCCCGACAGGTATATGCATGTGAGTGAGTTGGCAAGGATGGGAGCGCAGATAAAACTGGAAGGCGACTCGGCTATAGTAAAAGGCATAAAACAGCTGAGCGGCGCGCCGGTGATGGCGTCGGATCTGCGCGCCTCGGCCGCGCTGGTATTGGCCGGCATGGCCGCGAGAGGCAAAACCGACGTCTCAAGAGTCTACCATTTGGACAGGGGTTATGATAAGATAGAGGATAAATTGTCTCAATTGGGAGCGAATATACACAGAGAAAGGGAGGAGTAATCAATGGCAGCGGTAATCAGGTTGAAGAGGTTAGGCACCAAGAAGATGCCCCATCAGAGGATCATAGTGATAGATTCCCACAAGGGGCGCGACATGAAGGCGATCGAAGAGCTCGGCTATTACGATCCTACGAAGACGCCGGCGTTCGGGAACCTCAAGAAGGAGAGGATACTGCACTGGATCAAGCTGGGCGCGAAACCTTCTCCTACGGTCGCGAACATATTCAGGAAGTCCGGCATAATTTAAATCGATGCGGATAGATATACTTACGCTCTTTCCCGGGATGTTCGAAGGCGTGCTCGGGGACTCCATGATCAAGCGGGCGCGAAAGGGCGGGAAGGTCGATATACGGGTCCACAACCTGCGCGACTGGACGGACGACAAGCATAAAAAAGTCGACGACAAGCCGTTCGGTGGAGGGCCCGGGATGGTTATAAAACCGCAGCCGCTCTTTGACGCGGTCGGGGGCCTGAAGACGAGGTCATCGAGGGTCGTCCTGATGACGCCGCAGGGCAAAAGGTTCGACCAGCCGGCCGCTAAAAAGATGTCGAAATATAAGCACATCATAGTAGTCTGCGGGCATTACGAAGGGATCGACGAGCGGTTCAGGAAGAAGCTGGTGACCGATGAGATATCGCTCGGGGATTTCGTCCTTACCGGGGGAGAGATACCGGCGATGGCCCTGGTGGACAGCATTGTAAGGCTAGTGCCGGGAGTCGTCGGGGATGAGGGTTCGCTCGAGCATGAGTCGTTCGAGTCCGGCTTGCTGGAATATCCGCAGTACACAAGGCCGGCGGAATTCAGGGGGCTTAAGGTTCCGGATGTCCTTTTATCCGGAGACCATAATAAAATAGATGCTTGGAGAAGGAAGATGGCATTAAGCAGGACGAGATCAAGGCGTCCTGATATGTATAAAAAATTGAGCCTCCGCATCGGCGGGGCGAAATCCCGCCTCAGCGGGAATAACTAAGGAGAAGAAGTGATGAATAAGTGCGCAGCCGCGGAAAAAGATTACATGAAAAAAGAGGTCCCGGCGTTCAAGATCGGCGATACGGTCAAGGTGTTCGTAAAGATCAGGGAAGAGGATAAATTCCGCCTCCAGACTTTCGAGGGCGTCGTGATAAAAAAGAGAGGAAGCGGCATCTCGTCAACTTTCACCGTCCGCCGAGTCTCTTACGGCGAGGGCGTTGAGAGGACTTTCCCGCTCCATTCGCCTTCGGTAGACAAGGTAGAGGTGGTAAAATCCTCGAAGCCGAAGAGGGCCAAGCTCTATTACATGCGTAAAAATGTCGGCAAGAAGGCTGATGTTGTATCATGAGCGCAAACTAACTAAGCAAGGCAAAAAACAGATCGCGGGGATCGATGAGGCAGGCCGCGGTCCCCTTGCAGGCCCGGTTGTCGCCGCCGCGGTAGTATTGAGAAATTTCAGGTTCAAGAATAGGATAGCCGATTCCAAGGTCCTCACCAGGCTCTCGCGCGAGAGAGCCTACGAGGAGATATTGCGTAAGGCGGATGTCGGGATCGGCATAGTAGGCGAAAAAGATATAGACAGGGTAAATATCCTGCGCGCAAGTCTTCACGCGATGGAGTTGGCGGTCTACGACCTCGGCGTAAAGCCGGACCACCTCCTCATAGACGGTAACATCTCACCGGAATTGCCCCATCCAAAGACGACTATAATCCATGGGGAATCCCATTCCATGTCGATCGCCTGCGCTTCTATCATCGCGAAGGTCACGAGGGATTTTATAATGTCTTATTACGATATACTATATCCCGAATACGGGTTCGCGCGGCACAAGGGCTACGGGACGCGTTTGCATTTCCTGGCGATAAGGAGGTTCGGGCCGTCACCGATCCATAGGCGGAGTTTCACTCTGATAAAATGAACTTATTCATAATAAGACACGGCGAATCGGTTTGGAACAGGGAGAACAGGGTCCAGGGAAGCAAGGACCCCGGCTTAAGCGAAAAAGGGAAGCGGCAGGCTGATAGCGCCGGCAAACGGCTTGAGAAAAAAAAGATAAATATCGTTTATTCCAGTCCCCTTAAGCGCTGCGCGCAGACCGCGCGCATGATCTCGCGCCGGACCGGGGCTAAGATAAAATTCGATCCGGACCTGCAGGAAATAATCCTAGGCGTCTGGCAGGGGAAGACGATGGACGAGGTAAAAAGGCTTTATCCCAAGTCGTACGCCGTTTGGCTTAAGGATCCCTCGAAGGCCGGGATCCCCGGCTGGGAAGGCGTCCCGAAATTCAGGAAAAGGGTAAATTGCGCATTCAGGTCGATATTGGGGAAAAATCCATCGGCTAATGTCTGCATCGTGACGCACTGGGGCGTGATAGCGGCGCATCTCGCGAAGACGCTCGATGCGGATTTCGATCGCATCTTCCAGGGCGTAAGGGTGGATAATTGCGGCATAAGCGAAATTTCATACATGAACGGAAAGGCGATAATACAATGCATAAACGATACCCGTCATTTCTCTTGATCCTTTTTATTCTCCTGTCATTTGCAATGCCGTGTTTTGGCGATGGTCTGGTTGGAACCACTGACGCGGTTCCAACCATAGTAAAGGTAACAGGCAAGAAAGGCAGCTGGAACCTCGAGGTCAACGGCAAGCCGTTCTACATCAAAGGCGTTGGCGTCGGGAAGCAGGCCGGCATCGGAGGCGCGGATTACCTTAAAATGGCGCAGGAGTTGGGAGCCAATGCCGTCCGCACCTGGGGCACAGACCAGGGCACGCAGGAATATTTTGATACTGCCCTGAAGTACGGCCTTATGGTCGACGCCGGGATATGGATCAATTATGCCAAGAAAGGCACCGAATACAGCTATATCGGCGATAACGAATATAAAAAGAATAAGACGCAGGAGATAACGGATTACGTCAACAAATTCAAGAGCCACCCGGCGCTTTTGATGTGGAACATAGGCAACGAAGCGTTATTTTTCACGAAGGACGAGGAAGAGCGCATAGCATTGGCTAAATTCCTCGAGGAGATGGTGCAGATGGTCCATAAGATGGACCCCAGCCATCCGGTCATCTATACCTCGGCCGACGCGGCGGCGTTGCCGTATATCCAGCAATACGTCCCGAGCCTGGACATATTCGGGATGAACATTTACGGCAGCGTGAGGGTTTCCCACACCAAATGGGATAAGTCCGGGCTGGACATACCGTATTGCGTGACCGAGTACGGGCCGCACGGGCCGTGGGACGTGAAGAAGGACCAGAACGGCGCTTCGCTGGAGGAATCCGACCCGGCGAAGGCGGCCATATACAGGAATATGACGCACGATATAATGGGCTTTAAGGGTTATAACCTCGGCGGTTTCGCGTTCCACCTCGGCGAAACTTCGCAGGAGTCGCTTACCTGGTGGAACATAAACCAGAAATTACTGAAGAAGGACTCCTACTGGGAATTATACAAGGTCTATACGGGCAGCAGGCCCGGTAATCTCCCGCCCCGCGTAGTGGAATTGAAATTGAGCAAGACGAAAAATATCGCTCCGGGCGAGAGTATTGATATCACAGCCGAGGCCGCCGACGTTGACAGCAACCCTCTTGATTATTCCTTTGTCGTATCAACGGCGCAGGAAGGGATACTGCAGTATTATGTTAATGACGAAGTTCCGGTGAAGTTCGAGAACGTCGGGGCCAGGTTCAGGATGACCGCGCCCGGAGCCAAGGGCCTCTACAGGCTCTATCTCATCGTAAACGACGGCAACGGGAACACTGCCACCGCGAACAGGTCGTTCAAGGTCGAATAGGGACAGATGGCCGAAAATAAAGAGGATATAAAGGACCTCTCGCTCGCCGAGTTAACGGCGCGCATTAAAAGCCTCAACGAGCCGCCTTACAGGGCCGAACAGGTCTTCGAGTGGATATACAAAAAGGGGGGCAGGTCATTCGGGGTGATGACGGACCTGCCTGCCAAACTGCGCGATTATCTCACCAATAAATTCTTCGTTACAGGCTCGGAAATAATAAAAAAACAGGTATCTAAATCCGACGGCACCCGTAAATATCTTTTCAAATTAAGCGACGGTGAGGAGGTCGAGGGCGTCTATATCCCGGCAAAAGATCCCGCAGGCGGCGGGACAGGCAGGCATACGGTATGCCTTTCGTCGCAGGCAGGGTGCGCCTTCGGATGTTATTTCTGCGCGAGCGGCCTGCTCGGGTTCAAGAGGGACCTGCGCTGTGGAGAGATACTCGACCAGGCGCTTGCCATACAGGATGATATTGGCGTGGCCAAAGGCCCTGTGGGGCCTAAAGGCCCTGCGGGGCCCAAGCGTATAACCAATGTGGTGATGATGGGCACAGGCGAGCCGCTCGCCAATTATGATAACGTCGTCAAGGCGATCGGGATAATGAATTCCCCGTTGGGGCTGGGCATCGGCGCGAGGAAGATAACCGTCTCGACCGCAGGGTACATCCCGGGTATGAAACGGTTTATGCAGGAGAAAGAGCAGTTTGAACTTTCCGTCTCACTGCACGCCGCCGACGACATAAAGCGCTCGAGGCTCATGCCCATAAACAAAAAATATCCCCTCGCCGAGCTTATGGAATTCTGCCGCGAATACACCAAAGGTAAGGGAAGGATAATAACTTTCGAATATATCCTCATCAAGGACGTCAACTCTTCGCCCACCGACGCGCAGAACCTCGCCAAACTGCTCAAGGGATTGAACTGCAAAGTGAACCTCATCCCTTTTAATGCGGTCTCCGATTTTAAATTCCGCCAGCCTTCTTTTAAGGACGTTAAAATATTCCAGGAGGTACTTGAGAAAGCCGGGATCAAATCTACCTTAAGGGCAGAGAAGGGCGTCGACATCGATGCCGCCTGCGGGCAATTGCGCCTGCGCGAAGCTAAAATAGCACAAGTTAAGCACGAAAATTTTTCTTGACAAAGAAAAAATAGGTGCTAATATATGCTCACGTGGGCACGAAGTAACTTAACCCGTCAAATTTAAGCGAGCACCTCACTCTATGGATTGCTCCCCGCATCAAGCGGCAATAATAAGAAGAAATAAATTATTGATCAACAAACCAGCTTTTTGCTGGTTTTTTTATTTTATGCTCGCTACACTTGCCATCTTTCCTTTGGCCTGGGCAACTTCCTCTAATGATATACTGCTAAATCCCTCTTTCGAGGACAACACCGGAAACGGCGGCACCGCCTCTAATTGGACAAGCTCCGGCTGCGCCTCGACCCAGAACTGGGCTAGCCATACCGGAGGAGCCGGCATGGCCATGTGTTCCTGGGTAAACGGCGGTACAGGCCAGGCGTACCAGCAGGCCTCTATAATCTCAAACACCCCTTATGTCCTTAATATATGGGCTTTAAGAGACTCAGGCACCTTAACAGGCAATTTCTATCTCAAGCTTATCTGGTATCAGGGGACCTCTCTTATAAGGGAGGACGATGAAAACTTGAATCTTGGCTCGGATGCCTGGGCGGAGCAGACTTTTACCGTCATATCACCTTCGGGCGCGGACACGGTAGAGGTCGTATTCGGAAGCTCTAACGTCAACTTAACAGGTAAGTTCGACGACGTTGAGCTTCTTCAGGCA
>CAISWF010000052.1 GCA_903889135.1 Candidatus Omnitrophota bacterium
AACAGGACTCCGCCGACCGTAGCATTGCTCCAAATGGCCGATTCGCTATTCCCGTGCTCGCCCAGAATATACGCATGGACGTTGTGCGGATCTATTTTACAGTGCTGGGCTAAAAGAAACCGAAAGCGCGCCGTATCTAAAACCGTCCCGGAGCCGATAACTTCATTTGCCGGTTTAGAGGAAAATTTATAAGCCGCGTACGAAAGAATATCTACAGGATTGGTTGCAACTAAGAGAATCGCCGAAGGGGCATATTTGACTATTTGAGATACTACCTGCCGGTAGATTTCTACATTGTCTTTGGCAAGCGCTAGCCTGGTCTGACCGGGCTTTTGCTTCTTACCGGCCGTTATCACCACCAGATCAGAGCCTTTTATATCCGGGTAGTCTCCGGCAGTGATTTCAACCGGCGAGACATAAGGCGCGCCGTGGGATAAATCCATGACTTCCCCTTCAAGCCTCTCTTTGTCTATATCGGTTATAACAATACTTCTTGCCAGCCCTTTCATAATAAGCGCGTACGCATAACGCATACCTACGTTACCGCAGCCGACGATTGAAACTTTTGGTTTTAATTCAGTAATCTTTGTCATGCCTGCCCTCTAACTTTAAGGCTTATGTCTATTAAAGCGGTTTCCTGCCGCTAATGAGACGCAAAATAATCACGATAACAGCGATAACGAGCAGGATGTGGATAAACCCGCCCATTGTGTATGAAGAAACTAACCCTAACAGCCAAAGTACGATCAGGATGACTGCAATCGTCCACAACATATCCAAACTCCTTTTTAGGCGGCTCAACACTGAACCGATTTTCCATCCCTTAGGGTATTATAGAAGTATCCGGAATGGAATCAATTGTACCTGGGTATAATCGTAGGATTTTATTGCTTCTTGGGGAGAATCTTGAGATGGTTACGAAACAGGATGCCCGTTTTGTCCGGACATTGATACTACCTTCATAAAAATGAACAATAAGAAGGGCTGGACTTTTCGTCCAGCCCTTCTTATATCTACTATCTACCTTTTTATCTTCGTGACCTTCGCGCCATTAAGGCTAAGATCAAACATTAGTCCTTTTTCATCGAACACGAACGCAACGATCGGCTTGTTGGCAATAGCGCTGCTGATCTGCGTGCCGGCCCCGAGCGTTATAACGGCTACGGATGCGTCAGCACCGATCTTCCAGCCGTCACTCTTTACGAAATTTTTCAAAGCGTCAGCATCCATGAACGCGATTATAACGCTCCTTTTAGATCCACCCAGCTGAACTCCTATTGAAGCAGCTGCAGTACTGTAATAATCGACCGTCTTGTCATCTATCCTAAGGGCTCCTTCTCCATATTCGGCTCCTACGCCGGCAGCTCCCTTAAACACTCCCGGAAATACCAGAAGTCCCTTAGACTTACTTATGATGTCATCGCCTCCCTTTATACCTTTAAGGGTCCTAAGCGATTCACTCACGCCGACATTTATATCATTTGCGCTTACAGCATACGAACACGTCTCCATGCAAAACATCAACACAAATACCATGCATAAAAGAGGGAACATCCTCTTTATTATATGCATCGTTTTCATAC
>CAISWF010000053.1 GCA_903889135.1 Candidatus Omnitrophota bacterium
AGGGCGTGGGAGTACCGCTTCTTCGTCGATATGACCGGCCACCATGAAGACGCGGCCATAAAGAAGGCTCTTAAGGGACTTGAGCGCGTCTGTACGAACCTGAAGATACTCGGGTCTTACCCGATAGCATAAAAGGAAACAAGATGAGCAGGTTAGCGAAAAAAGGCGTAATGAACATAGAGCCCTATCAACCGGGCAAGCCGATAGACGAGGTCAAGAGGGAGCTCTTGCTGGAGGAGGTCTATAAACTCGCCTCCAACGAGAACTCTCTCGGCCCTTCGCCCAAGGCCCTGGCCGCGGTAAGCAAGGCGCTCAAGGACCTGAACCGCTATCCGGACGGCAATTGTTTTTACCTTAAAACTAAACTCGCGCAGAAACTTAAGGTGAAGCCGGATAATCTCGCGATCGGCAACGGTTCGGACGAGCTGATAGCGGTGATAGTCCAGGCATTCATGAACGAGGATGAGAACGCCGTCGTCGCCGATCCTACTTTCCTGGAATACCGGCTGATAACCGAAGCCTACGGGAGAGAAGTGAGGGTCGTCCCGTGCGTTAACCTCAAATACGATCTTGACGGCATGAGGAAGGCGATAAACGAAAAGACGAAGCTCGTCTTCATCGCCAATCCGGACAACCCGACAGGGACGTATATCAGCGACAAACAGATAACGAAGTTCCTCGAGAATATCCCGGATAACGTCATCGTGGTGATGGACGAGGCGTATTTTGATTTCGTGGACGCGAAAGATTATCCCAATACGATGAGGCACATCAAGGACAAGAACCTCATAATACTGCGGACTTTCTCGAAGGCTTACGGGCTCGCCGGATTAAGGGTAGGATACGCCTTGGCGAATACCGAACTTATAGAATGCATGAACAGGGTGCGCCAACCGTTCAACGTCAACTCCCTGGCGCAGGTTGGAGCGTCGGCAAGCCTTGATGACGTGACACACCTGAATAAGACGAGGGATACGGTCCTTAAGGGTAAGAGATCCATCTGCGCCGCTTTAGATAAGTTGGGCGTCGCGTATGTCCCGAGCCAGACAAACTTCGTGCTCGTGGACGTAAAACGCGATAGTTTTGAACTATTTCAAAAACTACTCAGGTATGGGGTCATCGTAAGGGATATGAAGCCGTACAAACTTGAGAGCTATATCCGCGTCACGGTAGGGACCGACAAAGAAAACAAAAAATTCATCGAGGCGTTAAAGAAAGTATTGAAGGAGAATTAGGATGATAATCGTCTTAAAACCCGAGGCGTCCGAGTCCCAGATAAAACACATCGTAGCGAAGGTCAAGGCGCTCGGCCTCAAGCCGATGATATCGAAGGGCGTCGAACGCACCATCATAGGTTTGATAGGCGAGGAAGATGTCCTGCGCTCGACTCCGCTTGACGTATTCCCCGGCGTCGAGAAGGTCATGTCTATCCTCGCGCCGTATAAGCTCGTCTCCCGCGAATTCAAGCATGAAAGCAGCGTGGTAAATATAGGCAAAGTGAAGGTCGGTGCGAAGAAGATAGCGGTCATGGCAGGGCCATGCTCTATCGAGAACCGAGAGATGTTGATGCATATCGCGAAGGATGTCAAAAAAGCCGGCGCTTCGATCCTGCGCGGCGGCGCCTTCAAACCCCGCACTTCGCCTTACAGCTTCCAGGGATTGGGCGAGGAAGGCCTTAAATACCTCAAAGAGGCGCGCGAGAAGACCGGCCTTCCGGTAATAACCGAGGTAATGGATATCCGCGACATCGCCCTGATCGAAAAATACGTGGACATACTCCAGGTCGGCGCCAGGAACATGCAGAATTTCAATCTTTTAAAGGAAGTGGGCATGTCGAAGAAGCCGGTGCTCCTGAAACGGGGCATGTCGTCTACCATAGTCGAGCTGTTGATGTCGGCCGAATATATATTGTCTAAAGGCAATTTTAACGTCATGCTCTGCGAGCGCGGCATAAGGACTTTCGAGGACCAGACGCGTTTTACGCTCGACCTGAGCGCGATCCCGGTCCTGAAAAAATTGACGCATCTGCCGGTCATAGTAGACCCGAGCCATGCCGCGGGCAAATGGGGATATGTCCCCGCCTTATCCAAGGCCGCTATAGCCGCCGGCTGCGACGGTTTGATAGTAGAGGTGCATCCTAAACCCGAAGATGCGTTCTCGGACGGCGCGCAGTCGCTCGTCCCTGATAATTTCGGCAAGATGATGAAAGATCTCAAGGCCGTAGCGAAGGCGGTCGGACGTGATATTTAAAAAAGTGACCATAATCGGGGTCGGCCTTATCGGCGGCTCCATAGGCAAGGCCCTTAAGAGTAATGGCCTTGCCGGGACTGTAGTAGGTATAGGGCATAGGGCTTCTTCGATAGATGAGGCCTTGAGGCGCGGTGCGATAGATAAGGGTACGCTCGATGCCGTTAAAGGCGTCGCAGGCGCTGACCTGGTAGTGATCGCCACTCCGGTCTGCCTTATACCCGGGATAGCGAAAAAGATATCATGTTCCCTTAAGAAGGGCTGTATTGTCACCGATGCCGGGAGCACAAAGGCCGAGATAGTCGGCTCGCTCGAGCGTATTTTTCCAAAAGGCGTGAATTTTGTCGGTTCGCATCCTTTGGCCGGCTCGGAGAAACGGGGCATAGGATTTGCGCAGGATAACTTATTTAAGGGTTCGGTCGTCATTATGACTAAGACAAAGAAAACAAAAAAACCGGCATTGGCTAAGCTGAGCGGGTTCTGGAAGTCCCTCGGAGTGGGAAGGATCGTCATAAAATCCCCGGAGGAACACGACAGGATAGTCGCGGAGATAAGCCATCTTCCGCATATTGCCGCCGCCGCCATCGTCAATACCGCGAGTGACAAGTCGCTGGAGTTCGCCTCGAGCGGATTCAAGGATACGACGCGCATCGCGGCGAGCGATCCCGGCATCTGGCGCGATATCTGCGTTACGAACAGGAAAGAGATATTAAAGGCTCTCGAAAGGTATGAGAAGAATATTGCCAGGCTCAAAAAACTGATAAAGAGCGGCTCGGCATCACGGCTGAGCAGGGAATTCGAGCGCTCGAAGGCGAGGAGGGAGAAGCTAAGTTGAGGCGTCCGGTTATCGCTATTGATGGCCCTGCCGGTTCGGGGAAGAGCACCGTAGCGAAACTCGTAGCGCAGAGGCTCGGCTTCCTATACATAGATACCGGGGCAATGTACCGCGCGCTCACCCTTAAGGCGTTGCGGATAAAAGAGGACTTAAACGACGAGGCGAAGCTCGGCGCGCTCGCAAGGACAACCGAGATAAAATTAGAGCAGGCAGGCAGCTCTTTGAAAGTATATCTTGACGGCGAGGATGTGACATCTGAGATAAGGTCGCCCGAGGTCACCAACAACGTCAAATATATAGCGCGTGCGAAACCTGTACGCGAATGCATGGTCGCCAAGCAGCGCAAGTTAGGCGAAGAGGGCGGCACGGTGATGGAAGGCCGCGACATAGGGACCGTGGTTTTGCCTGATGCGGACAAAAAATTTTATATCGACGCGTCATTTGACATCAGAGTGGGCAGGAGGCACAAGGAATTGAACGGCAACGGTGCCTCCTTGACCGAAGAGGAAGTAAGGAAAGACCTAAAGACACGCGACGAGAGCGATTTTAACCGCGCTATCGGGCCGTTGAAGAAAGCCGATGACGCGATAGCTGTGGATACGACGGACCTGACGATAGAAGGCGTCGTAGATAAAGTCCTGAGTATTATAAAGGCCTTATAGATAATGATGTATTTCATGGTAAGGAACACTTGCAAGTTGTTCCTTACGGCATATATGGGTTTCAGGGTTTACGGGCAGGAGAAGATCCCGAAAAAAGGGGCTTTTATCCTGGCCAGTAACCACGTAAGCCATCTCGACCCTCCGGCTATGTCGGCCGCTTCGCCGCGCAGGCTTCGTTTTATGGCGAGGCGTACATTGTCAGATAACTGGTTGTTCAGGCAGGTGGTCGGCAGGTGCAATTTGATCCTTGTAAATAGGGACAAGGGGGATATCGGGGCCATGAAGGCCGCGATCCGGCTCCTCAAATCGGGTAAGGCGATCTTTTTATTCCCGGAAGGGACGAGGAGCGAGACCGGGGAGATGCTCGAAGCCCAGCCCGGTATCGGTTATTTGAGCCTGATTACGGGGGCGCCGATCGTTCCGGCTTATGTAAAAGGGACGGATAAGGCCCTGCCAAAGGGCGCGAAAAGTATAATACGTACGCCAGTATCGGTATATATAGGAGATATGATCGATCCCAAAAAACTCGGTTTACCTAGCGACAAGAAGGAGGCGGCGCAAAAATTGGCCGATCACGTCGCAGAGGAGATCAAACGTTTGGGCGAATCAGAAGAGGTAAAAAAATCAAAAATCCTAAGAAAGGGGTAACACGTTAAAATGGTTGATGAGAATCATGAGGAGATGTCCAAGATTTACGAGGACAGTTTTAAAGACGTAAAGGAAGGTGATATTGTAAAAGGTACGGTGATCGGTATCACGGCAAAGGACCTGGTCATCGATATCGGTTACAAGTCGGAGGGCGTCATTTCGTTCGAGGAGTTCAACGACCCGAAGTCGATCAAGATCGGCGACGTGTTAGATGTCCTCATTGAAGCCAAGGAGAATGACGAAGGCATGGTCGTCCTTTCGAAGAGGAAGGCCGAGCGCATGCAGGTATGGGAGAAGATAATCGCCGAGCGCAAGGAAGGCGATATGGTCCAGGGCCGCGTCACGAAGAAGGTAAAGGGCGGGCTCACGGTCGATATCGGAGTCGAGGCGTTCCTGCCGGCGAGCCAGGTCTTCTTAAAGGGCTTCGGCAACCTGAACCAGCTTTTAGGCCAGGTCCTTAATTTCGTCATTGTTAAGATAAACAAACCCAGGAAGAACATCGTCGTATCCAGGAAAGACGCGATAGTAAGGGAAAGAGACGCCGCTAAGGGCAAGATGATGGAAGAGCTCAAGCCCGGCCAATTGATCCCCGGAGTGGTAAAGAACATCACCGACTTCGGCGCGTTCATCAATGTCGCTCCCGGTGTCGACGGTCTTTTGCATATCACCGACATGTCATGGGGAAGGATATCCCATCCGAGCGAGTTGGTCGCTGTCGGCGATAAGATAGAGGTGATGCTCCTGTCGCTCGATAAGACGACGGGTAAGCTTTCACTCGGCCTCAAACAGAAAACGCCGAACCCGTGGGAACAGGTCGTTACCAAGTATCCCGTGGGAAGCAGGGTCAAGGGTAAAGTGGTCAACCTCGTCCCTTACGGTGCGTTCGTCGAGCTCGAGAAGGGCATCGAGGGACTCGTCCATATCTCCGAGTTCTCGTGGACCAAGAGGATAGGCCATCCTTCGGAAGTCCTCGCTATCGGGGACATGATAGAGGCTGTAGTCCTTAACATAGATAAGGACAGCCAGAAGATCGCGCTCGGGATCAAGCAGACCGAGATGAACCCCTGGACCGAGGTTGCCGGAAAATATCCGGTAGGCACGCCCGTCAAGGGCAAGGTCCGCTCGTTCATCGATTACGGCGCGTTCATCGAGCTGGAAGAGGGGATTGACGGGCTTTTGCACAATACCGACATCTCCTGGACCAGGAAGATAAACCACCCTTCCGAGGTATTGAAGAAGGGGCAGAAGATAGACGCGGTCGTCCTCTCTGTCGATGCCGATAACAGGAAACTCGCGCTCGGCATGAAACAGCTCGTCGCTGACCCGTGGCCCGAATTTGTCGCGAAGTTCCAGCCGGGCACGGTCACTGAAGGGGCGATAACGAAGATAACGAACTTCGGGCTATTCATCGAACTCGCTCCGGACCTCGAGGGCCTCGCCCATATATCCGAGCTCCCGACCGAGACGACCGGCAAACTCGAAGAGATGTACAAAGTCGGCGACAAGGCGAATGTCAAGGTCCTGCGCGTTGACGATGCGGAAAGAAGGATCGCCTTAAGCCTGAAGGCCTAAAATGGACACAGCCAAGCAGCTTGAAATAATTAAGCGCGGCGCGGTAGAGATAATAAATGAATCCGTCTTGGCCGATAAGCTGAAGAATAAAAAACAGCTTGTCGTCAAGGCGGGGTTCGACCCTACGGCGCCGGACATCCACCTCGGCCATACCGTATTATTGAGAAAGCTGAGGCATTTCCAGGACCTCGGCCACAAGGTCGTCTTCCTTATAGGGGATGCCACCGCCCTCGTAGGGGACCCGTCCGGCCAGAACCAGGCCAGGAAAGTCCTCACCAGGGAAGAAATAGAGAAGAACGCGAAGACCTACGAGAAGCAGGTCAGCAAGATACTAAAGACCGGCGATAAGGAACTCTTCGAGCGCATGCATAACAGCTCGTGGTTCGCGAAATTCGGTTTCGAGCACCTTGTCCAGCTCGCCCGGCGCTACACAGTGGCGCGCCTCCTCGAAAGAGACGATTTCCAGAAGAGACTGAAAGAGGGCAGGCCCATAAGCTTCCTCGAACTCTTCTATCCTCTCATGCAGGGATACGATTCGGTAATCCTTGACGCGGATGTCGAGATCGGCGGCACGGACCAAAAGTTCAATATGCTCGTCGGCCGAGACCTCCAGGAGGCCTACGGCAAAGAGCCGCAGGTCGTCATAACGATGCCGCTTCTGGTCGGCACCGACGGTGTCCAGAAGATGTCCAAGTCCTACGGCAATTATATCGGCATAAACGAGACCCCCAAAGAGATCTTCGGGAAGGTGATGTCGGTATCTGACGAGCTGATGTTCAGCTATTATGAGCTATTGACCGATGAGGATATGCAAAAGGTCAGGGCCATGCATCCGATGGATGCGAAGAAGGGCCTGGCTTGTCTTATCGTAAAAGATTATCACGGGGAAGAAGCCGCGGCGGCAGAGAAGAAAAGTTTTGAAGACGTTTTCCAGAAAAGGAAGGACCCGGCAGACGCCCCCGTAAAAAAACTTTCAGGCGGCCCGCTTAACCTGAACCAGGTTTTTGACGGCGCAAGGGAAGAGTTCAAGGCCATGGGCATCGACTCCCGCAGCAAACTGCTCTCCTTATTGGGGCAGGGCGCCATAAAACTCGACGGGGAGAAGGTAAGCGACGCTAACAGCCCGTTTTTCGGGCCCGGAAAACGCCATCTTCTGAAGATAGGCCGCCACTTCCTGAACATTGATCTTTCGTAGCAAAAAATAGTTAAAAAAAAGCTTGACAAGCTTCTCCCGTAATGGTATATTCGTCAGACCAAAGCAGGAAAGAGTATCTGTTCCGATTGTTTGGTATGGCAATATAATTACTGCACTTCGCTGCCAGGAAGGAGAAAAAAGAGTTTGAAAAAACTCTTTGACAGATCTGGATGAAGTAAAAAAAGAGAAGATGCAGATTTCCCTGTAAATTCAGGCATCGTCTTCGATGCCTTTTTTATTTCCTAAATTTTCCGATCTTTGAAAATTGAATAGCCAAGTTCAACCGAGCGAGAAAGTGAGGATGAAACTCTTATTTTTTGGAGAGTTTGATCCTGGCTCAGAGTGAACGCTGGCGGCGTGGTTTAGGCATGCAAGTCGAGCGAATTTGGATTGACTTGAGTGGCCGCAAGGCTGCAAGAGTTGGTCTAGATTAGCGGCAAACGGGTGAGTAACACGCGGGTAATCTACCTTCGAGACCGGCATAACACTTGGAAACGGGTGCTAATTCCGGGTAAGACCACGGCACCGCATGGTGCTGTGAGAATAGGCGGGGAACCGTAAGGTCCTGCCACTCAAAGATGAGCCCACGTCCTATCAGCTAGTTGGTGGGGTAATGGCCTACCAAGGCGACGACGGGTAGCTGGACTGAGAGGTCGGTCAGCCACACTGGGACTGAGACACTGCCCAGACTCCTACGGGAGGCTGCAGTCGAGGATCTTTTGCAATGGGCGAAAGCCTGACAATGCGACGCCGCGTGAGGGATGAAGGTTTTCGGATCGTAAACCTCTGTCGAGGGGGATGATGGTGGTTGACACTAATAATGTCGACCATTGACAGTACTCTTGAAGGAAGCCACGGCTAACTCCGTGCCAGCAGCCGCGGTAATACGGAGGTGGCAAGCGTTACTCGGATTCATTGGGTGTAAAGGGCGTGTAGGCGGTTACGTAAGTTGAGTGTGAAATCCCACGGCTTAACCGTGGAACTGCACTCAAAACTGCGCGACTTGGGTGTGGGAGAGGAGAATGGAATTCCCGGTGTAAGGGTGAAATCTGTGGATATCGGGAGGAACACCAGTGGCGAAGGCGATTCTCTGGCCCATTACCGACGCTGAGAAGCGAAAGCGTGGGGAGCAAACAGGATTAGATACCCTGGTAGTCCACGCTGTAAACGATGAGCACTAGGTGTCGGTCCCTTAGGGACCGGTGCCGCAGTTAACACATTAAGTGCTCCACCT
>CAISWF010000054.1 GCA_903889135.1 Candidatus Omnitrophota bacterium
ACCTTAAGGCAAGGGAAGAAGCGGAGAAGAGGGACCATAATAAGCTCGGGAGAATGCTCGAGCTCTTTACGACAAACGAGGCCGTGGGACAGGGCCTGCCGCTCTTTATGCCAAAAGGGGCGAAAATAATCCAAATATTGCAGAGATTCATAGAAGACGAGGAGGAGAAACGGGGATATCTCCTGACAAAGACGCCATATATGGCAAAGAGCGACCTGTATAAGATATCAGGCCATTGGGACCATTACAGGGATGGCATGTTTATAATCAGCGGTAAGGACGAAGAGGTCCTCGCCTTAAGGCCGATGACCTGTCCTTTCCAATTTATGATATACAAGGCAAAGACAAGAAGCTACAGGGACCTGCCCTTACGATACAGCGAAAATGCGGTCTTATTCCGTAACGAGACGTCCGGAGAGATGCACGGATTGATGAGGGTAAGGCAGTTCACATTGGCGGACGCGCACATCATATGTATGCCCGAGCAGCTTGAGGATGAGTTCAAGAAAGTACTTGATCTGGTCAAATTTGTGATGAGGACGCTGGGGATCGAGAATGAGATATGGTACAGGTTCTCAAAATGGGACCCGAAGAACAAAGAAAAATATATTGACGACCCGAAGGCGTGGGAAGAATCCCAAAGGGTAATGAAAAAGATCCTCGACGATATAAAACTTAAATACGTCGAAGCCGATAATGAAGCGGCGTTTTACGGTCCGAAATTGGATATCCAGTTCAAGAATGTTTACGGCAAGGAAGATACGATCATAACGATACAGGTCGATTTTGCGCTTCCCGGAAGGTTTAACATGGAATATGTGGACAATGACGGCTCGCAAAAGACGCCGATGGTAATACACCGGTCTTCCATAGGTTGTTATGAGCGTACACTGGCAATGCTTATAGAGCATTACGGAGGGGCGTTTCCGGTATGGCTTTCTCCGGTCCAAGCTGTTATAATACCGATTGCGGACGAGCACAAGGATTACGCCAAGAAGGTTGAGGCGGAACTCCGAAATAACGATATAAGGGCGGAGATCGATGACAAGAACGCCAGGATGCAGCACAAGATAAGGGAAGCGGAGACGCAGAAGGTCCCTTATATGCTCATCGTAGGCGGGAAGGAAGCCCAGGCCGAAAGCGTTTCGGTCAGGGAGAGGGGCAAGGGCGACCTGGGCCCGATGAAACTCGTCGAATTTATCGATAAAATAGCGAACGAAATAAAAGGAAAAAAATAAAAGGGGGTGATCGTATCCAGTTTCAGGCAAAATCTATCAGGATAAATGATAGGATCAGGACTCGCGAGGTGATGGTGATAGCCGAGGACGGTAAACAGCTCGGTGTAATGGTTCCGGAAGAGGGTTATAAGCTTGCGCAGCAGGCGGGGCTGGATCTGGTGGAGATAGCGCCGATGGCGAAGCCGCCGGTCTGCAGGATAATGGACTTCTCCAAGTTCAAATACGAGCAGGAGAAGAAAGAGAAAGAAGCCAGGAAGAAGCAGCATGCCACCCAGCTTAAGGAGATAAGGCTCAAGCCCAAGATCGGCGACCATGATTACCAGGTGAAGGTAGGCTTCATAAAGAAATTCCTCGAGCGCAAAGACAAAGTAAAGGTCACGCTCATTTTCCGCGGGAGAGAGATGGCGCATCCCGAACTCGGCAACAAGGTCCTGGAGAGGCTGAAGATTGACATAGCGGATGTAGCGCAGATAGAAAAAACGCCCTTCAGGGAAGGACGCGCGATAATAATGATCATCGCCCCTAAATAGATAATCGGTTTTAGAAGGAGGATCAGCAATGCCTAAAATGAAGACACGCAAGGGAATCGCGAAAAGGTTCAAGGTGACAAAAAGACGCAAGGTCTTGAGGCATAAAGGCGGCAAGGGCCACCTGTTAGGGCACAAGACGAAGAAAAGGAAGAGGGCGCTCAGAAGGGCGACTCTCGTAAGCAAACACGAGCGCAAGAAGATATTAAAGCTTCTGCCATACGCTTAAAATCAATCAGTAGAAGGAGAGATCGGAAATGCCTAAGTCGAAATATTTGCCGGCAAAGAGACAACGCAGGAAGAAGGTCTTAAAAGCAGCCAAGGGATATTTCCTCGGCCGCTCGAAGTTATACAAGAAGGCCATCGAGACCGTCAGAAGGGCGATGGTTTACGCTTACCGCGACAGGAAGGCCTATAAGCGCGATATGCGCAAGCTCTGGGTCGTGAGGATCAATGCAGGGTGCAGGAACAACGGCATAATGTATTCGAGATTCATAAACGGGCTCAAGAAGCTGAAGATCGAGCTGGACAGGAAGATCCTCTCGGATATGGCCGCGAACGACGCGCCGGCTTTCGCTAAACTGGTCGAAGAAGTAAGCAAAGCAAAATAATGCTCGATAAGATCAACGCACTCGAGGCCGAAGCAAAAGGCGAGATAAAAGCGGCCGGCGATTCGAAGGCGCTCGATGATCTTAGGACAAAATACCTGGGAAGGAAAGGCCTGGTCACCGAGCTGCTGGGGACTATCGCGTCTTTGCCGCCCGAGGATAAACCACGCCTCGGCAAGGAGCTGAACGCCCTTAAGACTCGGCTCGATGAGACTCTCAGGTCAAGGCAAACTGAGCTTTCAAGGTCGCCTGTGATACCTAAGGATTTCGCGGACCTGACACTGCCCGGTTTTAGTCCGCCGTCCGGTTCGAAACATCCCCTCACAAAGACTATAGATGATATCTGCTCTATCTTCCTCGGAATGGGTTTCAAGGTAGTGGAGGGGCCGGAGATAGAGACCGAGTTCTATAATTTCGAAGCCCTCAATATCGCGCTCGACCACCCTTCGCGCGACGCATTCGACACATTCTACATAAAAAACCAATATCTGCTGCGCAGCCATACCTCGCCCGTCCAAGTGAGGTTTATGGAGACGGAGAAACCGCCGTTCAAGATCATCGTCCCGGGAAGGGTATATCGCCCGGACGCGGTGGACGCGTCGCATTCTTTCATGTTCCACCAGGTCGAGGGCCTTGTCGTGGGAGACGGAGTGACATTCGCCGACCTCAAGGGCGCGTTGAGCGTATTTTTGAGGGGCTATTTCGGGGCGGATGTGAAAGTTAGGTTCCGTCCGCATTACTTCCCGTTCACCGAGCCCAGCGCCGAGGTCGATGTCTCGTGCTTTATCTGCGGCGGGAAGGGCTGCAGCGTCTGCGGGAGAAAAGGATGGCTCGAGATACTCGGCTGCGGCATGGTCCACCCGAATGTCTTCAAGGCGGTGAAATATAATCCCGAAAAAGTCACCGGCTTCGCGTTCGGGATGGGCGTAGAGCGCATCGCGATGCTCAAATACGGCATTAACGACATGCGGCTATTCTTCGAGAACGATATGCGCTTTTTGGAGCAGTTCAGATGAACCCCTTCGCACATGCTCAGGGTCATCCTGGGCTACTTGAAAGAAGCATCGGATGAAGATTTCATATAACTGGTTGAAGGAATATATTAATTTCAGGGCGGATCCCCAGGAGCTTGCCGATAAATTGACCATGGCAGGGCTTGAGGTAAAGGGCATAGACGGGAAGAACGGCGATTTTATATACGAGGCCGAGATCACTTCGAACAGGCCGGACTGGCTTTGCCTTTACGGCATCGCGCGTGAGATACAGGCGCTCTACGGATTGAAGCTAAAGCCGATAAAGGCCAAACTTTCCAAATCCGCAAAATCGGAAAAACCTTCGATAACGATAGAAGATAAAAAGGGCTGCCTGAAATACGTAGGTATCCTGATAGACGGCGTGCAACCTGCGGCCTCTTCAAAAGACCTCGCGCAGAAGATAGAGAGCGCCGGCCTGCGGCAGGTGAACAATATAGTGGATATAACAAATTTCTGTTTGCTCGAATCCGGACAGCCGCTCCACGCTTTCGACTATGATAAATTGGACGGCGGGAAGATAATCGTCAGGAGGGCGCGTAAAGGCGAGGAGATAGTCACAATAGACGGGGTAAAACGCGCGCTCGACGGGGATGTCCTCGTCATAGCGGACGCGAAAAGGCCTGTAGCGATCGCGGGCATAATGGGCGGGAGGGATACCGAGGTCGGTTTCTCGACGAAGAAAGTCCTTCTCGAGAGCGCGTATTTCGACCCGGCGCTGATACGCCGTGCCGCGAAAAAACTCGGGATCTCAAGCGAGGCTTCCTACAGGTTCGAAAGGAACGTGGATATCGGAGGCTGCCTGGCCGCGGCGGAAAGGGCCGTATCATTGATATTCGATGCCGCCAAGGCGAAGTCGGTCTCTAAACCTTCGGACCTGGGGACAAAAGGGCGCGGAGCCGTAAAAATAACGTTAAGGATATGCAGGGTTAACAAAGTGCTCGGGACGGACATCCCGGCCTCGGAATGCGCCTCGATACTTAAAAGTCTCGGACTGGATGTTAAATCCAAGGGAGATGTGCTCGCGGTTTCAGTCCCTTCTTTCAGGAGGGACTTGAAAGAAGAAGTCGACCTGATAGAAGAGATATCGCGCATATACGGATACGATAAGATACCGGAAACGCTTTCAAGCATACAGCTCTGGGGCAAGGGAACGCAGAAAAGCCGTGACAAAATAATCGAGGACGCAGCCAGGGAGACGCTGACCGGGGCGGGATTAAACGAGGTAATAACCTCCGCGTTGAGATACAACGACCCGTATATCCGGCAGGCGTTGAGCATAGCCGATACACAGGTTTTGAAAGTTCAGAATCCCCTGAGCTCGGAATCTGAAGTGCTGCGTTCGGTATTGATGTGCGGGATGCTGGACGTAATAGCGTATAACCTTAACAGGAAAGTTCCGGACATAAAAATATTTGAGTTGGGTAAATCCTATTTCTATAAAGATGGTTCAGTCCCCTCGGAGAAAGGCGTCCTGGCGATCGCTTTATGCGGGACGAAAGAAAAGGATTGGCATAGAAAAGAAGCCGTCGATGTATTCGATCTCAAGGGAGTTATCGAGGCGTTATTTTTGAAACTCAGGATCGATAAATGCGAATTTGAGCTAAAACCGCTTCCCCTTTTCTCCCCCGCGGCCTCGGCCATAGTGAAGATCGGCGGCAGGGAAATAGGCGGTTTGGGCAAAGTCGACAAGGCGCTTTTGGATAGATATGGTATAAAGACCTGCGTATTCGCTGCTGAGCTGGAGCTCGAGCCGATATATTCGCACGCAAAACTTGAGCGCAGTTTCTCAGAACTCCCGAGGTATCCGTCGTCTTCGCGCGATATATCGCTTATAGTCGACGACAAAATAACGAATAAAGATATCGTCGGGACGATCAAGGAGGCATGCGGCGAACTGGCCGTCAATGTCAACCCATTCGACCTTTACCGCGGAGAACAGGTGCCCAAGGGGTGCAAGAGCATCTTGTATTCCGTGGAGTACAGGGCCCCTGGCAGGACCTTGACCGACGAGGAAGTCAATTCCCTCGACAAGAAGGTCCGTGAGGTGCTGGTCCAGAGATTTAACGCGAAGATACGATAATGAGGCCATAGGTTACGAAGCCTAAGCGACGTAACTTATAAGGCCGAATTATCCCCCAGCGCATTGTTTTATTGTACGAATCAGCTGGGGGGTAGAAAGCCATAGATGGCAGATACCCACCTAAAGAAAGACCTGTTCGAGAAGAAGAAAAAGGACTCCTCCAAGCCCGCGCCTCTGTCCGCAAGAATGAGGCCCCGCGCCCTTAAGGAATTCACGGGGCAGGGCCATATCATCGGGCCGGGAAAGCTCCTTACCCGCGCGATAGAGGCAGATACGATAGCGTCGCTCGTGCTTTACGGCCCTCCCGGGACGGGAAAGACCACCCTCGCCCATGTAGTCTCGAACGCCACAAAGGCAGAATTTGTGCCGCTGAACGCGACCACCTCGAACGTCCAGGAATTAAGGAAAGAGATCGAGGCCGCGAAACAGCGCCGGGCCCTTTACGATAAAAAAACCATACTTTTCATCGACGAGATACACAGGTTCAACAAGGCGCAGCAGGACGTCCTAATGCCGGATGTAGAAGCCGGCGCGGTGGTATTGATAGGCGCGACGACCCATAACCCTTTCTTCTCGATAGTCGCGCCGCTCATCTCGCGTTCGCTCGTATTTGAGCTAAAGCCGCTTTCAGAGGCGGATATCATTACGATATTGAACAACGCGCTCAAGGACAAGGAGCGCGGACTGGGCAATATGCCGGTGAAGATAGAAAGTGAGGCCCTTAAATTCCTGGCCAAGCTATCAGAGGGCGATGCCCGCAGGGCATTAAACGGTCTGGAGCTCGCGGCCCTTACCACCCCGAAGTCCAAAGACGGTACGATAAATATCTCACTGCAGGCCGCCGAGGAATGCATACAGAAGAAGGCCGTCGTATATGACAGGGACGAGGACGGCCATTACGACACCATATCGGCCTTCATAAAATCCATGCGTGGATCGGATCCCGACGCCGCGCTGTATTGGCTCGCGAAGATGCTGTACGCGGGCGAGGACCCGAGGTTTATCGCGCGCCGCATCGTGATATGCGCGGCAGAAGACGTCGGCCTTGCCGACCCGCAGGCGATAGTCGTCGCGAACGCGGCATTACAGATATCGGAATTCGTGGGACTTCCCGAGGCCAGGATCCCCCTGGCTGAAGCCACTGTCTATGTGGCATGCGCGCCTAAGTCTAACGCGGCTTATCTCGGCATAGAGAAGGCGTTAAAGGACGTCGAGGCGGGCAGGGTAATGGAGGTGCCGACACACCTGAAAGACGCTTCAATGGATTCCGAGGGGCTCGGCCACGGCAAAGGGTATAAGTACGCCCACGATTATAAAGGGCATTTCGTCGAGCAGGAATATATGCCAAAGAAGGTAACTTATTATGAGCCGACCGAGATAGGCTTCGAGAAACAGTTCAAGGAACGTTTAGAAAAATTATGGAAAAGAAAGTGAATCCTGTTAGAAACACTGTTTCTAACAGGGCAAAAGCAATAGGGCTGCTGAGCGGCGGGCTCGATTCGATCGTCGCGTCGCGGCTTATCCTGGAGCAGGGCATAGAAGTGGAAGCGCTGAATTTCGTGACGGCATTCTGCACCTGCACTTCGAAGGGGTCCGGCTGTCTTGCCTCGCAGAAGGCCGCGGACCAGCTAGGGATCCCTCTCAAGGTCGTGGATATCTCAGAGGAGATACTCGATGTCGTGAAGAACCCGAAATTCGGTTACGGCAGCGGGATGAACCCCTGTCTTGATTGCCGCATATTCGTATTCAAGAAGGCGAAGGAATACATGCGCGAGTCAGGCGCGGAATTCATATTTACCGGCGAAGTCCTGGGGCAGAGGCCTATGTCCCAGCGGCGGGAGGCGATGAATACCATAGAGCGCGAGTCCGGGCTTAAAGGTTATCTGCTGAGGCCCCTGTGCGCCAAATTATTCCCGCCCACCCTGGCGGAAGAGAAGGGTATCGTCGACAGGGAAAAACTTTTGTCCATTTCCGGACGTTCAAGGAAGGGCCAAATATCCCTTACAAAAAGGTTTAACATAAAAGATTATCCTTGTTCGAGCGGAGGGTGTCTTTTAACAGACAAAGCTTTCGCGCAGCGGATGGAAGACCTGATTAAATACAAGCAGGATTTCAGGCTCCCCGACGTGATGCTCCTAAAATATGGAAGGCATTTCAGGATGTCGCCGGCCGTAAAACTCGTCGTGGCCAGGGACGAAGAAGAGAATTTTAAGTTGGCCGCGCTCAAGAATAACAGTGATATAATGTTCCATGCGCAGGACCCATTGGGACCGGTATCGATATTGCGGGGAAGCACCGGAGGGGAATTTGTCAGCGAGGCCGCGTCGATAACCGCAAGGTATGCGCTTGGGAAGGATAACGAAGGTGAGGTTAAGATAAGATATTTCACGAGTCAAGGCGATGATAAGTTTTTGAAAACAGGGCCTTGCGGTGAATCCGCGATGAAAGGGAGGAGGATTTGACCATGGATAGCGGTACGGGATCGGTAAGTTTTATAGCCGCTTTTATAGCCGGGTTCCTGTCATTCCTTTCCCCGTGCGTGTTACCCCTTATACCGTCCTATATCTCGTATATAACAGGCATAACATTCGGCGAGTTGACCCGGGAGACGCAGCCCGGAAAGATAAGGCTTTTGACCGCGGCCCATTCGCTACTTTTCATATTCGGGTTTACCTTGGTTTTTGTGCTTTTGGGGTTGTCGCTTACTTTTGCCGGCGGGATGATACTACAGAACCGGCAGGTCATAAGCAAGATCGGGGGGATCGTAATAGTCATCTTTGGGCTTAACATAACAGGTGTCATAAACTTAGACTTTTTGCATAAAGAGAAGACTCTCGAGATAAAATTTAAACCTGTCGGGTATTTCGGGTCATTCCTGATAGGGGCGACTTTCGCTCTCGGCTGGACGCCGTGCGTCGGGCCGCTTTTGGCGTCGATCCTGTTATTAAGCACTACGGAGAAAGATATAGCCAGGGGCGCCATGCTCCTGCTCTCCTACTCCCTTGGCCTGGCGCTGCCCTTCTTCTTCTCAAGCATGCTTCTAAACAATTTCCTGGCTTATTTTAAAGCGGTAAAGAAGTATTTACGGGTGATATCCGTGATCACCGGCATATTCCTGATAGCCGTGGGCATAATGATATTCACGAACTCGTTCGGCGCTCTGACGGGCGTGTTCGAGAGGCTGTTTTCGAGGCCGTGATTTCAGGGCATTTTCCCTTGACTTAGCGGCATTTTAACTTATAATAAATAGATGATACATAAGCTAAAACAGAGTCTTAGAGAAAATATCCTTGAAAGGTTAAAAACTCAAAAGGAGGATGAAAGGCATAGTAGGAGCCTCGCTATAAAGAGGAGGCTTTTGTCGTTGCCCGAGTTCAGAAGGGCAAATGTCATAATGTTTTACGTCTCGAAAGACGGCGAAGTTGAGACGATGCCGATGATCGAGGCGGCTTTGGAACGTGGTAAGGTAGTTTTAGTGCCGGTCATAAAAGTGAGAAAGAAAAAAATGGTGGTATCCGAAATAATGGATCCCGATAAAGATCTGGTTAGAGGCCCTTATGGGATTTATCAGCCTAAGGCGCATTTTGAGGTTTTTCACCCGCGCTCTATAGACCTTGCGGTAGTACCAGGCGTCGCGTTCGACACGAAAGGCAATCGCTTGGGCCGCGGTATGGGCTATTATGATAAGTTCCTCGTCAGGCTCCGTCCGGGAGCGGCGACCGTAGGCCTCGCCTTCAAATTCCAGGTAGTCAAGAAGTTACCCAGACTTTCTCACGACCAGCCCGTCACGAAACTCCTTACCGCATAACAATCATATAATTCAATCAGGGGGTATTTAGATGAACGCTGTTTTATCACTCGTCCTCTGCCTTGCTGCGCTCTTGGGCGGAGGCTTAGTAGGTTTTTTTGTAAGGAAGACATACGCTGAAAAGAAGGTCCAGTCTGCCGAGGAGAGGGCAAAGCTCATCCTGGAAGAAGCCGATAAGAAGGCGCAGGATAAGAGGAAAGAGGTAGAGCTTGAATCGAAAGAGCTCCTCCATAATATAAGGGCCGATTTCGAGAAAGAGACGAAAGACAGGCGCGCGGAACTCTTTAACATGGAAAAGCGCCTCATACAGCGCGAAGAGAACCTCGACAAGAAGGTAGAGCTTCTCGACAGGAAAGAGAAGGAACTTAACGAAAAATTAAAAGACATAACAACCAAAGAACAGAAACTCCGTTCGATGGAAGAAGAATATAAGGTGCTTCTCGCCGAGGAGAAAGACAGGCTGCAGAGGGTCTCGGGCATGACCGCAGAAGAAGCCAAAAAATTGCTCCTCGCCAGGATGGAAGAAGACGTAAGGCAGGAAGCCGGCGTGATGATAAAGCGCATAGAGGATGAGACCAGGCAGGAATCCGACAAGAAGGCGCGCGAGATACTGGCTACGGCCATACAGAGGTGCGCGGTCGAGCATACCGTTGAGACCACGGTGTCGGTCGTTAACCTTCCCAGCGACGAAATGAAGGGCAGGATAATCGGCCGCGAGGGGCGTAACATACGCGCGCTCGAGATGGCGACCGGTGTCGATGTCATCATAGACGATACGCCGGAAGCGGTCATACTCTCGGGATTCGACCCGGTAAAGAGGGAGATCGCCAGGATAGCATTGACTAAGCTCATGGAGGACGGCAGGATCCATCCGGGCAGGATAGAAGAAGTCGTAGAGAAGGTTAAGAAAGAGATGGAAGTATCGATCAAGGAAGCCGGCGAGCACGCGGTATTTGAGCTCGGGATACGCAACCTCCATCCGGAACTCGTAAAATTGATCGGTAAATTAAAATACAGGACCTCGTACGGGCAGAACGTCCTCGACCATTTGAAGGAATCGGCGTTTATAATGGGGACAATGGCCAACGAGCTCGGGCTTGACGCCAACCTCGCGAAGCGCATCGGGCTTTTGCATGATATAGGAAAGGCCGTAAGCCATGAGGTCGAAGGCGCGCATCCGAAACTCGGCGCCGATATGGCCAAGAAATACGGCGAGAACGAGATCGTCGTCAATGCCATAGAAGGCCATCACGGCGAAATACCCGCCCTCTCTATCTACACGGTATTATCGAGCGCGGCAGACGCAGTTTCCGGAGCCAGGCCGGGCGCCAGGCGCGAGACGCTTGAAATATACATAAAGCGCCTCGAGAAACTTGAAGAGATCGCGGATTCGTTCAAGGGCGTAGAAAAGGCGTACGCGATACAGGCCGGGCGCGAAATAAGGGTGATTGTCGAGCCGGCGAAGATAACGGACGCGCAGGCGACGGTGCTCGCGCGAGAGATAAAGAAGAAGATAGAAGAAGGAATGGAGTATCCGGGCCAGATAAAAATAACAGTGATTCGCGAGACCCGAGCGATAGAATACGCGAAATGAAATTTTACGCGTAGCGAAGGATAAAATGAACATACTTTTTATAGGCGATATAGTCGGTAATCCCGGCCGCGAAGCCGTGAAATCGCTCCTGCCCAGGATTAAGCAAAGGGAGAAGATAGATTTCACGATAGCTAATTCCGAGAATGCGGCCGGAGGCGCCGGCATTACGCCTGATATAGCGCAGGAACTCCTGGGCTTCGGCGTGGACGTCCTGACGAACGGTGACCATGTCTGGGACAGGAAAGAGATCCTCGAGGATATAGACAAGGAACAGAGGATCCTGCGCCCATCGAATTACGGCGACGGCGCGCCGGGCAGCGGATCGATAGTGATGCATTCGAAGACAGGCGCGAAGGTCGGCGTCATCTGTCTCGTCGGCCGCGTATTCATGCAGGCGGTTGAATGCCCGTTCAAGGCGGCGGTAAAAGAGATAGAGAAGGTAAAGAAGGAAACCCCGGTCATTGTAATCGATATGCATGCCGAGGCGACTTCCGAGAAGATAGCGCTTGCCTATTATCTCGACGGGCTGGCTACGGCCATATGCGGGACGCATACGCATATCCAGACAGCGGACGAGAGGATATTTCCCAAGGGCCTGGCTTTTATCAGTGACGTCGGCATGACAGGTCCGTTCGATTCTGTCCTGGGGCGGAAGCCCGAGCAGATAATAAAGCGGTTTATTACCGGACTTCCGACTAGGTTCGAGATGGCCGATTCGGACATCCAGCTGCAGGGAGTCGTGATAAACTGCGACGAAAAGACCGGAAGGGCAGTTTCCATAAAGAGGATCCAGGAGAAGCTCTCCTAAAAAGGATTTTTACCCAAGATGCCTTCGGCAAACCCGGTTGATGCAGGCAGGCTGATTTATACTGTCACCCAGATCACGAAAGAGGTCAAGCTTGTCCTCGAAAGCGCGTTCCCTCAAGTTTGGATCGAAGGTGAGATATCCAATTTCAAGCTCCATTCATCGGGCCATATGTATTTCGCTCTTAAGGACGCGGAGTCTGTCCTGAATTGCGCGTTTTTCAAAGGTTCGAACCAGGGCCTGAAGTTCCAGATAAAAGACGGGATGAAGGTCCTCTGTTTCGGCAGGATCGGTTTTTATAACAAGACCGGCCAGTCGCAGCTTTACGTTGATAAGGTAGAGCCCAGGGGGGTAGGTGACCTCCAACTTGCGTTCGAGCAATTGAAGGAACGGCTGCAGAAAGAAGGGCTTTTCGACGAGGCGCATAAAAAGCCGATCCCGATGCTGCCCTCGAAGATAGGGATCGTGACCTCTCCGACGGGTGCCGCGATACGGGACATATTGCATATATTAAAGCGCCGTTTCAATGATATAGAGGTTCTCATCTACCCGGTAAAGGTGCAGGGATCCGGCGCGGCCGGAGAGATCGCCGAGGCGATAAATGGGCTGAACCGGATGAAAGGCATAGATGTCCTGATACTTGCCAGGGGCGGCGGCAGCCTCGAAGACCTGTGGGCCTTTAACGAAGAGGAGACTGCCAGGGCGATATACGATTCGAACATCCCGGTCATATCGGCAGTCGGCCACGAGATAGATTATACGATAGCGGATTTTGTCGCAGATATGCGCGCGCCTACCCCTTCGGCCGCGGCCGAACTGGTTATCGCAAATAAAGAAGACCTGGCCGATAAACTCGAGTCCCTCGTAAGGATATTGCGCAAGTACCCTCTTGAGGCCGTAGAGCGTTACAGCCAGGAGATAGATGACCTGCGCAGGAGAATGGACAGCCATATCGATCATGCTATTGAGATGGGGACAGAACAGTTAAATTCGCTGGTCGGCATGCTTGACGCGCTCTCCCCGCTTGCGATATTAAAACGCGGATACAGCATAACGCAAGCTCGGGGCAAGTTATTAAGGGACGTGAAAGGCATCAAGACAGGTGATATAATAGAAACAAGGCTCGCCGGGGGTCGGTTGACAAGCGAGGTGAAGGAGATCGTCAAGGAGGAGGCCAGATGACTGCCGAGATGAAATTTGAGGAAGCGCTTAAAAAACTGGAGAAGACCGTATCCGACCTCGAGTCGGGCGAACTGTCGCTTGATGACTCGCTCAAAAAATACGAGGAAGGCGTGAAGCTGGCGCAATTCTGTTCGAAGAAGCTTGATACCGCTCGCAGGAAAGTCGAGATACTCGTCAAGACCGGCGGCGGAAAACTGGAAGCGAAACCGTTCGACGAAAAGGCGCTCAAGGAATAACAGGGAGAACGCGATTGAAGATCACGGGATATCTTAAGGCGAGGCAAAAACTTATCGACGCGGCCCTGGATTCTTACCTTCCGGCCGAGAACGAATATCCGAAAGAGATCCACAGGGCGATGAGATACTCGGTTTTCAGCGGGGGTAAGAGGGTACGGCCCATACTTACTTTGGCCTCGTGCGAAGCGTGCGGGGGGAATGTAAAAGGAGCCGTGTCCGCCGCCTGCGCAGTAGAGATGGTCCACGCCTATTCCCTTATACACGACGATCTCCCGGCGATGGATGACGATGATTTTAGGAGGGGTAAACCCACCTGCCATAAAAAATTCGGCGAGGGGATCGCGGTATTGGCCGGCGACGCGCTTTTGACGTATGCCTTTGAACTTTTGAGCGGAGGGAAGGACCCCGCAGTAAATAACGAGATAATAAGGGCGCTGGCTGAAGCGATAGGTTCCAACGGGATGATCGGAGGACAGGTCGTGGATATCCAGAACCAGGCGGACCCGGACCTGCCGACGCTCACTTATATAAACGCCCACAAGACCGGAGCGCTTATCGCTGCCTCCTGCAAGATAGGAGCGATATCGGCTAAAGCTCCCGGGAAAAAACTCGACGCGCTCAAGAGATACGGCGAATATATCGGCTTTACGTTCCAGGTCGTAGATGATATATTAGATAAGGAAGGCTTCGCTCTCGCGCTCGGCGTGGACGGCGCGAAAAAAGAGGCGGCGCGGCTTGTCGCGAAAGCCCACAGGGAACTGGGGATCTTCGGAAGAAGAGCCAAGCCGTTAGGCGACCTGGCCGATTTCATCTTAAACCGTAAGAAATAAATTATGTTCAAAATCCTTAATTCCATAAATTCTCCGCAAGACCTCAAGGTCCTGTCTAGGGAAGAGCGCGAGCTCCTGGCTAAAGAGATCAGGGAGTTCCTGGTCGATTCGGTCTCGAAGACCGGAGGCCACCTCGCCCCGAGCCTCGGCGCGGTAGAGATAGCGATCGCCCTCCACTATTGTTTAAATACGCCCTACGATAAGATAGTCTGGGACGTCGGACATCAGGCGTATGCCCACAAGATACTTACCGGCAGGCGCGATAAATTTAAGACTATCCGCCAGCTCGGAGGGCTCAGCGGTTTTCCTAATATCAACGAGAGTGAATACGACTGTTTCACGGTCGGGCACGGTTCTACTTCCATATCGTCCGCGCTGGGATTGGCGAAGGCGAGGGATATAGCCGGCGAGTCCTATAAGGTTGTAGCTGTCATAGGCGACGGCTCTCTCGTAGGCGGCATGGCGCTGGAGGCGCTAAACCACGCCGGGCACACGAACACAAACTTGTTGATCGTCTTAAATGATAACGAGATGTCGATCTCGCCTTCGGTCGGCGCGTTCTCGAGGTACCTTAATAAGATACTCATCAACCCCACGTATAACAAAATACACAAAGACCTCGAGGGCCTTGTCAAAAGGGTCCCCTGGTACGGCTTTAGGGCCTATCGGGCCGCAAAGAGGCTCGAAGAGAGCGTGAAAAGCCTCCTGATACCGGGGATGTTGTTTGAGGAGCTGGGGCTGAGGTATATCGGACCGATCGACGGGAATAATCTCGAAGAGCTGATAAAGACCGTTGACAGCGCCTTAAGGCTGGACGGCCCGATATTGATACACGCGCTTACGAAGAAAGGTAAGGGTTATGCCCTTGCCGAAAAACATCCGGAAAAATTCCACGGGACGGGACCTTTTAATATTGAAACAGGAGAGTTGAAGGAAGCGGCATCGAGCTCGTCCGTATCTTTCACCGAGGCTTTCTCAGACGCGATAATGAGCATCGCGAAGGATAACCCGAAAGTAGCGGCGGTCACGGCCGCAATGTCGGATGGCACGGGTCTCGATGAATTCCAGAAAACTTATCCCGACAGGTTTTTTGACGTGGGCATGGCCGAACAGCACGCGGTGACGTTCGCGGCAGGGCTGGCGAAAGGCGGGCTTGTCCCGGTCGTAGCCATATACTCCACTTTCCTGCAGAGGTCTTACGACCAGATAATACACGACGTATGCCTGCAGAATCTCCATGTGGTGCTTTGCCTCGACCGGGCGGGTATCGTCGGAGAGGACGGGCCGACGCATCACGGCCTTTTTGATATAGCCTATCTCAGGCACATCCCGAACATGACCATAATGGCGCCGAAGGACCAGTCCGAGCTTAAGGCGATGCTTAAATTCGCGGTTGACGAATGCAAGGGTCCCGTCGCTATAAGATATCCCCGCGGAAAGGTCGTATCGCCCCCCATCCTTGAAAAGACAGCGCCTATATCTCTCGGCAAGGCTGAGGTTATGTCAAAGGAGGGTGAACTCGCCATACTTGCCATCGGTTCGATGGTATGGCCGGCAGCGGCCGCAGCCGGATTATTGTTCAACGAGGGCATAAAGAGTTCGCTTGTAAATATGAGGTTTATTAAGCCGCTCGACGAAGAATTGCTTAAAGCCCTGGCGTCCAAGACGAATATGTTCGTGGTCATTGAGGAGGGCATACTTGACGGCGGCTTCGGCAGCGCGGTGATGGAATTTTTTGAACGCGAAAAAGTGAACGGCATATCGGTAAAAAGGATGGGATTTCCGGGCAAGTTCATCGAGCACGGGAAAAAGCCGGAGCTCCTCAAGAATTACGGGTTGGACGCCCAGGGTATAGCGAACGAGATAAAAAAGGTATGCGCTAAAGGCAAGGTCCCTGGCGAAGCCAGGGGCAAGTGCGCGAGGTAAGAGATGGCCAGGATAACCATAAATAGGGACGCGTGCAAAGGCTGCGAGCTCTGCTCGATCAACTGCCCGGAGAAGCTCATATTTATGGATGAATCGCTTAACGTCCGAGGCGTCCATCCGGCGAAATTCCGCGAGTCGGATAAATGCAAGGGCTGCAAAATGTGCGCAATAATGTGCCCTGATATATGCATCGAGGTGTATAAATAAATGGCAAAGATAATGATGTGCGGTAATGAGGTTATCGGAGAAGCGGCTGTGCACGCGGGCTGCTCGTTTTACGCTGGTTATCCCATAACCCCGCAGAATGAGTTGACGCAGTATATGTCGTCGAGGATGACCGAATCTGGAGGGACTTTTATCCAGGCTGAGTCCGAGCTCGCCGCCATAAACATGGTCTTCGGTGCGGCCGCGGCAGGCGCGCGCGCAATGACGTCGAGCTCGAGCCCGGGCATAAGCCTCAAGCAGGAAGGCATATCATATCTTGCGGCATGCCAGCTTCCCGCGGTCATTGTGAACATGATGCGCGGCGGCCCGGGATTGGGGAACATCGCCCCGTCCCAGGCTGATTATTTCCAGGCGACGCGCGGCGGCGGACACGGCGATTACAGGACGATAGTCCTGGCGCCCTCCGCGGTAGAAGAGGCGTGGCACCTGACGCACCTGGCTTTTGACCTGGCCGATGAATACAGGAACCCGGTGCTGATACTCGGCGACGGCATCCTCGGCCAGATGATGGAGCCGATAGAGGTCGTAAGGAAACATCTTCACGGAAGAATTGCCTCCCACGATCCTCGCAACAAGCCGTGGGCCCTGACCGGATGCAAAGGCAGGAAGCCTAACGTCATCCGTTCTCTATATCTGGGAGAAGGCGAACTCGAGGAGCTCAACAGGCTCCTCCAGATGAAATATAGCAAAGTGAAATCCAAGGAAGTCCGTTTCGAGTCGCTCTACACGGAGGATTCGGACCTGGTGGTAGTTGCATATGGCACTACCAGCAGGATAGTGCGTTCGGCGATATCTAAAGCAAGACAGGAGAGGCTGCATGTCGGGATGCTAAGGCCGGTCACGCTGTGGCCTTTCCCGGAAGCCGAACTGCAAAAACTGGCGAAGAAAACAAAGGCATTCCTCGTCGTCGAAATGAGCGCCGGCCAGATGATAGATGACGTAAAACTTTCCGTTCTCGGGAAAAAACCGATACATTTTTACGGAAGGGCCGGAGGCGGCATACCGACGGAAGAGGCGATCGTCGATATCATCAGGGATATACTAAAGGCGAGATCAAGGAAAAAGGTCCGCGTATGAAAAAAATATTCGAGCGCCCGAAATCGTTGAGGGATGTGCCCACGCATTATTGCGCCGGCTGCGGCCACAGCCTCGCGCACAGGCTCATCTGCGAAGTGATCGACGAGCTCGGTATCCGTGAAGACACGATCGCCGTATGCCCCGTAGGCTGCGCGGTCATAGCTTATGATTATTGGGATTTTGACTGCTCCGAAGCCGCGCATGGCAGGACGCCGTGCGTCGCGACGGGGATAAAACGCGTCCATCCGGATAAGATAGTCTTCAGTTACCAGGGGGACGGGGACCTGGCCGCGATAGGTACCGCCGAGATCATACATACCGCGAACCGCGGCGAGAACATAACCGTGATATTCATAAATAACGGTGTATACGGCATGACGAACGGGCAGATGGCCCCGACGACAATGATCGGGCAGAGGACATCTACGACGCCTTTAGGCCGCGACGTCTTACGCGACGGCCACCCTCTAAAGATAACGGAATTGCTGGCGCAGCTTCCGGGCTCAAAGTATGTCGAGCGGGTATCGGTCGATACCCCGGCGAACATCATCAAGGCAAAGGCCGCGATAAAAAAGGCATTCAAGAACCAGATAGATAAAAAAGGTTTTTCTCTGGTCGAGGTGTTATCTCCGTGCCCGACCTACTGGGGCCTTTCGCCTAAGGATGCCTGTCTCCGCATTTCCGGCGAGATGACAAAGGAATATCCCCTCGGCGTGATAAAGGATATATGACAGCCCCTTCGCACATGCTCAGGGGTCATTTTAAGCTATTAAAAAGAATCGGAAAATGAAAAAGTGAAAGAAGAGATAATATTCGCGGGTTTCGGGGGCCAGGGGATAATGGTCATGGGCAAGGTCCTTGCCTGGGCCGCGATGCGCGAAGGATTGAAGGTAACATGGATGCCTTCCTACGGCGCCGAGGTACGCGGCGGCACGGCGCATTCGATGGTCGTCATCTCGGATGAGATGGTCCCTTCCCCGGTTATAACGAACCCGACCGCGTGCGTCGTCATGAACAGGCCTTCGATGGACAGGTACGAGGATTCGCTTACGAGATCGGGCACCCTGATAGTAAATTCCACGTTGATCGACAGGAATGCGGTGAGAAAAGATATAGACGTCCTGGAGATACCCGTAACCAGGCTGGCCAAGGAGCTGGGAAATACGCGCTGCGCGAACATGATAGCTCTCGGCGCGTTGAATGCGAAATTAAAGATAGTATCGATGAGGGCATTGGTCGACGCTTTAAAGGAAGTCATCCCTCCGGACAAGCAGGACCTTATTCCTATAAACGAAGAAGCGCTGAAAGAAGGCGCCAAACTGGTCTCAGGGCAATAAATGGTAAAAGTAAGGTTTGCCCCGTCCCCGACGGGTTTCCTCCATATAGGAAGCGCGCGCACCGCGCTTTTCAACTGGCTCTTTGCCAGGCACGAGAAGGGTACCTTTGTCTTCAGGGTCGAGGACACTGACAGGGAGCGCTCGAAAGACGAATTCCTGCGGGAGATAATTTCATCGCTCGAGTGGATGGGGATGAATTGGGACGAAGGGCCGTTCCACCAAGCGAAACGGCTAGATGTATACCGCGAATACGCCAAAAGATTGCTTAAGGAAGGAAAGGCGTATGAGGCCGAAGGGACGCTCGGCGGCGAAAAAGCGCTGATTCTCACGATGCCAAAGACGACGATGACGATGGGCGACATCGTCCACGGCCCGGTATCGTTCGATATGAACCTGCAGAAAGACCTCGTCCTGATGAAGTCGGACGGGTTCCCCGCTTATAATTTCGCGTGCGTCATCGATGATTACGATATGAAGATAACCCACGTGATACGCGGCGACGACCATATATCCAATACGCCGAAACAGCTGGCCGTCTACCAGGCGCTCGGCATAGAGCCGCCGAAGTTCGCGCACATACCTCTTATATTAGGGACGGACCGCTCGCGGATGTCAAAACGCGACGGCGCGACCTCTATTTCGGATTACAAGGAGATGGGTTTTCTTCCGGATGCCCTGGTTAATTACATATCCCTCCTGGGCTGGGCGCCGACAGGTGACCGCGAGGTGATGCCGATCGAAGAGATAATAAAGGAATTTTCGCTTGAGAGGGTCGGGAAGACCGGCTCCGTATTCGATATAAATAAACTTATCTGGATGAACGGCGAATATATGAGGGCCAAAAAAATGGAAGACCTCATCCCGCTCGTGGTGCCGAGGCTTAAAGAGAAAGGTGTGATCGGGGACAGCTATGACAAGGCTCGGCTCGGGGAGGTAGTGGAACTTTTTCATCCCCGCGCGAAGACGATCACCGAACTCGCCGATTCGGCCGCGCCATTTTTCACTGATGAGGTAGATTATGACGAAGCCGCGGTAGCCTCTGTTTTGGCGAAAGAAGGAATAAAGGCAAAGATGGAGGCCGTCATCGCGAAATTCAGTTCTCTAAAGACGTTCGATCCCCAGATACTCGAGGCCTGCGTGAGGGACCTCGCCTCGGAGTCGGGCGTCAAGGCCGCGGACCTCATACATCCCATCCGCGTCGCCGTCACCGGCCGTAAGGTCGGAGCGAGTCTTTTTGAGACGATCTCCCTTATAGGCAAGGAAAAGACATTGGTGCGCCTTAAGGCAGGCCTGGCGAAAACCCTATCGGTCCTGTTGGCAGCCGGATTCTTGATGAGTTGCCGGGGTCTACGGGCGGAGAAGATATATTATAAAGACGGGACAACGTTCACCGGACAGGTCACCGGACGGGACAAAAATTCCGTTTGGGTTAAAGGCTCCCCGAAGGATACCGCGATAAACCCGGACCGCATAGAAAAGATACTGAACGATGACGGGTCGATCTCCAAGTATGATTACGGTACGATATTGAGGACGATAGAGAATAAGGTGAAATCCGGAAATTACAACGAGGCCGCGGACTTATGCGACCTTTTGGTGCAATCGTTCCCTAAGAGCAACGAGGTCCATTATCTACGCGCAGTACTTAACCAGAAAGCGGGGAGGCTTTCCAAGACCGCCGAAGATTATAAATTCATGATCGACAGCCAGGACACCGACGCGAAAGTCCTTAACAACCTCGGCGCGGTATACGCCTCGGATAGAGATAACCAGCGCGCGATGGAAATGTTCAAGAAAGCCGCCGAGAAGAACGGCGATATGCCCGAAGTCCACTATAACCTCGCTTTCCTGTTCATGCAGGCGAAGGATTATAACGCCGCGATAGATGAATACAATAAAGTGATAGCGAAAGAGCCCGGCGATACAACGGCTTTGTACGATCTCGGCGTAGCTTACGCCTTTAAGGGCGATAATTCCGCGGCAAGGGACCAGTTCCAGAAAGTCCTGGTCATAGACAATGCCGATGAGAGCGCGAAGAAGGCGCTTAAGGCCCTTTCAGGGAAAAAATAAGGGATTTGATATTCTGCCAGGATATGGTAAAATTGTAGCATGAAAAGGGTTATGCGATATAAGAGGGCAGGAAGAAAGGCGTTCACCCTAGTCGAGATATTGATCGCGCTGGCGGTGGTGGGCGTCCTTTTTGGCCTTATTTTCGCCTTCTACAAGTCCGCCGTAGACAGGTCCAAATATGTCGAGGCTGTCGCTACCGTCGATTCTATCAGCAAGGCCGAAGAGATCAACCAGATGAACACCGGCGACTATGTGGCGGCCGACAACACGCAAGAGGTGAACGATAAGCTAGGGCTGGACATAGAATCGAAAGAATATAACTATATGGTCGTCGGCGTAACGAACGATAATTTCATAGTCCTCGCCGAAAAGATAATGGACGATATAAATAACGGCAATCTCGCCACCGAACCGACCATAATAGCCAAGAATAAGACAGGTCCGGTTTCGCCGGAATCGCCTCCTGAAAGCACGCCGACAGGCGAGCCCGGAAATACTTCACCTGAGGCCCCGGGCGGCGGGGGTCCGGGCGGCGGAGGTCCGGGCGGCGGAAGTCCATCGGGAGAAAACAGCCCGGAAAGCAACCCTGCCGGGGCCGGAAGCCCTAACGGCGGCGGCGGCGATACGTTGCTTTATCCCCATCAACGCCCCGTTGACGCCTCACTTCTGGATTTTATGACACTGGCGCCTTTAGCAGACGACCGTTTAAATCTTATTAACGACAAGCATATCCATATAGTTTTTGTCGATCCCAACGATTACGGGGTTGATCCGGTCAATACGGGCGCCTGGTGGTACGGTATAGGCAACGGATTCACGTTTAATTCGTCCGGCCGTCCGGTGTATGTCACCGGGAATACAATTTTCGTAAATCAAGACATAACCTCGACATGGACCAATGAGGCGCTCGCTTCTATTATTTCTCACGAGGCGACCCATGCCGATTATGATTATAATCCTGATGTGTGGATAGCCGCGACTGAAGCCGCGCCTCCATTCCCGACGGCAGACCAGATCCACATAACCACGGCTCCCGGCAATTCCATCGACCAGGAGTTCCAGGCTGACACGGCTATGGTACAGCTGTGGACCGTCGTAAAAGATCCGAACAACCCAAATGATGTGAATAATTCGTTCCTCAACGACTACAAAGCTTCGTATGACCAGGGAGAGGCGTCATTTAAGGCGGACCTGAAAAGGATTCCCGCATATGCCGGCCTCCCGAATTTCTAATTTAGCAGGAGAATGATAATGTCGCGCCAGAAAACCGCGTTTTGCAGCATATTAGCGATAGGGGTGCTTATTATGTTCAATCTATTGGGATGTTCACCCGGCCGGAAATTTGACAGATACCAAAGCAAGGATCCTGATATCGGCGTCTCCATGCTCTACCCGTCGGGATGGGAATATTCCGAGGACAGGGGATCTATAGAAAAATATGCTTGCGTATTATTTTTGGAGCCCGTCGGGAAAAGCAAACATTCGCTTCGCAGCTCGATAATGGTTAAGGTTGTCAAGAAATCGGACATGCCGGACAATCTATCGGAAGCCGGCGCGGCAGCGGATGATTTCATGGGGAAGGCTTCAAAATTAAGGGATTTCAAGCTCATCAGCAGGAAAGGATCGAAGCTTTTCGGCGAGAAAGCGGAAGACATGGTCTTTTCATATAAGGCATTCAACAAACCGCTCCCGAATATAGGCGGTTTTGTCTCGGCGGAGGAGCGGGATGTCGTCGTTATTAAAAACGGAAAATGCTATTCCATCAGCCTTGTATCACAGAAAGACGCATTTGAGGGATTAGATAAAGTATTCAGCTATGTCGTTAAGACTATAAAGCTCCAGAGATAACCCACCGAAAGTTTCAAAGGTAAATGACTAACAGGGCGAACGTACTTATTCTTATCGTATGCTGTCTTTTTTTGTATTTTATAGGCAGCGCGTCCATTAACCTCACAGACCCGGACGAGGTCTTCTACACCGGTACGGCGAAAGAGATGCTTGCCAACAACAGCCTCCTGACGCCGCTCATCTTCGGCAAACCCCAGTTCGAGAAGCCCCCTTTATTCTACTGGCTGCTTATGGCCTCATTCAAAATATTCGGCATCAATACGTTCGCCGCGCGCCTCGTCCCCGCCCTGATAGGGATGATGGGCGTGTTGGGGACTTATTTTTTTATGAGGAAGATCTCCGGCGCCCCCGCATCTTTTTACGCGGCCCTGTTCCTGTCGGCAGCTTTTCTTTATTTCGGCCTTTCGAAGACCGTGATCACCGATATAGTTTTTTCGGTTTTTACAGCGTTTACCCTTTATGCCTTTTACCTCTGGTACAGGTCCAGGAAGGACGCATATATCGTCCTTTTTATGGTATTCCTGTCTTTGGCGGTGCTGACAAAAGGGCCGCTCGCGATAGCCCTGTCTTTTGCCGCCATGGTCCCGTTCCTTTTTTTGTCCTGGAATGCCAAAGCCTTACGGGAATTCATATTGAACAGATATTGGCTTATATTCCTGGTGCTCGGATGCGGCTGGTTCATTTATGCCTTCGTAAAATACGGGAACGGGTTCGCATGGGAATTTTTTGTACGCGATAACTGGCACAGGCTGATCTATGCCGAACATCGGCATTCCGATACCTGGTATTTTTATCCGGCCGTAATAATCGGGGGCATGGCCCCGTGGACGGCGTATCTGTTATTCCTGGGGAAGGGTTTCAAGAAATACAGGAACGAATACCTTTTCCTTGCCTCATGGATCGTTTCAGCCTTTATAATATTTACCTGCGCGCATTCTAAATTAGCCAGTTACATTCTTCCGCTATTCCCCGCGCTCTGCTGCGCCCTTGCCGTTTCCGTAGATTCCATGCCGGGAAAGTCGAAGCTGCTGATCGCCGCAGGCGTTGTTAATATCCTGTTCGGGGCTGCAGGTTTGATAGCGTCGCCGTTTATCGCGAAGGAATGCCCCAGCTTGGCAAAACCCCTTTTCCTGAGCCTTTTACTGCTCTTCCTGTTCATGGCGGCCGGCGGGATATCCCTTATGAAGGGCAAGATAAAGCAGGCGATGTTCTTGAATATCGCGGCGCTTGCGGCTTTCCTGCTTGGCGGCGTCTCTTCGGTCCCGGCTAAACTTGAGACCGCTTTCAGCGACCACGACATGCCCGGGATCGTCCGTGAATACGGTTATGAAGGGAAGCCGATACTTTGCGAGAAAATGTTCGTGAGAGGGGTATATTTTTATACCGGCAACCCGGTCCTGGTCATGAATATGGGCGGAAAAAGTCCTTTCTGGAGCAGCCATCCGCTGGATGTATTGAGCACAGAAGCGGAAGTTAAGACTTTTTTTAGCGATAAAGATAAGGTGTTGTGCGTCTTGACCGGCGAAGGGCGGGAGAAGATAGATGGGTTTTTCGGAGGCGTCAGGAAGAACACCGTGGTCTCGAGTAATTTAGACAGGGTAGTCGTCCTAAGCGAAAAGGCATCCTCGCTGAAATAGGTTTTATTTCCGCGGGAAATCAGGTATAATTATCTTTCGGCAATATAAGATTTAAAGTTTCTGCCCCGTTGGGTAATGGTAGCCCACAAGATTCTGGATCTTGCTGTCTTGGTTCGAGTCCAAGCGGGGCAACCAAATAAATCTCTCAAAATCCAGAACGAGAGATAATTCAAGCCCTGATTAGCAACGCTAGTCAGGGTATTTTTTATCTCCCAATGTGTCAAAGGGTTATGACGTTATTTTTATCACCACTCCTTTACTAATCATCTTAATTTTTAATTCCTTCCCAGGTTCGCAAAAATAAGCCCACTAAATCTCGACTGCCTATCTCTAACTTCAACTTGGCAAGACTCTGAGCCTCTGACTGATGGGCAGTCATTGGGCTTGAAACTTAAATTCATATCATCAATAATAAACTTCAATTCTAATTCATGTGCATTCCATGACTGATCGCCACGGAT
>CAISWF010000055.1 GCA_903889135.1 Candidatus Omnitrophota bacterium
AAAGGGATAACCGGTGACTGGCAATTGGTATCCATACCGATGCAGGGGTTCAGAGCTTCGGGGACGATGAGGGACATGAGCAGCATGCTGGAAATGGATATCACTTTCGACGGCATGACCGTCGACAATAAAACCGGCGTCCTATATGTCGATGAGATAAAGCTCTCTACGGATTAAAAAATGTGCGGAATAACCGGGTATATAGGCAAAGAAGAGGCCGCCCCCATTTTAATAAGGGGATTGGCGAGGCTCGAATACAGAGGCTATGATTCGGCAGGCATCGCGGTCCTTGAGGGGAATAGGATAAAGACCCTCAAGATGCCCGGCAAGATAAAAGAGCTCTGCGAAGGCCTCAAGAAGACCCGCCTAACCGGCACGGTCGGGGTCGCGCATACCCGCTGGGCGACGCACGGGATCCCCAATTACATAAATGCCCATCCGCACTATGATTGCCGCAAGGCGATAGCGCTTGTCCATAACGGCATAATCGAGAACTGTGACGAGCTTAAGGCCCAGCTAAAAGAAGAAGGCCATAAGTTCATTTCGGATACTGATACCGAGGTCCTGCCCCATCTCATCGAAAAATATTACAAAGGAGTCCTCGAGGACGCGGTCCGCCGCGCGCTGAAAGACACGAAAGGCTCATACGCGATCGCGGTGATACACAGGGACGAACCGGACAAGCTGGTCGGGGCCAGGTGCGGCAGCCCGCTTATCGTCGGGGTCGGAAAGGGCGAGAATTTCCTCGCCTCGGATTGCCCGGCCATAATGGACAGGACCAGGAAAGTGATCTTTGTCGACGACCAGGAAGTCATAACCCTGACGAGGGACAAGATCGCCATAACTGACCTGAACGGAAAAAAGATAAACAAGAAGGTGACTAATATCGAGTGGGACATCTCCCAGGCGGAAAAGGGCGGATTCGCGCATTTCATGCTGAAGGAGATCTACGAGCAGCCGCGCGTCATAGACAAGATATTGTCAAGCCGGGCCGATATTGCGACCGGCCGCATAAAGATGGACGGGATAAAGCTTACCTCCTCCCAGCTGCGCGATATCGATAACATAGTCATCTCGGCCTGCGGGACCGCGTATCACGCCGGCCTTGTCGGAGAATATCTGATCGAGAAATTCGCCAGGATACCGGTAGAAGTGGATGTCTCGAGCGAATTGAGGTACAGGGACCCCGTCTACCGCAAGAAGAGCCTGTTTATCGCCGTAAGCCAATCCGGCGAGACCGCGGACACGCTTGCCGCGCTCCGCGAAGCCAAGAAAAATGGCGCAAAGGTGATATCGATATGCAACGTGGTAGGGTCGACGATCGCCAGGGAATCCGACGGCGTCATTTATACACACGCCGGCCCGGAGATCGGGGTCGCCTCGACTAAGGCGTATACGGCGCAGATAACTATTTTTATCTTGTTGGCGCTGTATCTCGGCAAGATAAACGGCGCGATGACGCAAAAACAGGTAAAGGGGACACTGAACAGCCTTGGGATGATCCCTGAATATATAGACGGGATACTGGACGGGAGTGAAGGGATCAGGGCCTGCGCTAAAAAGTATTACAAACTTCCCTGTTTTATGTATATCGGCCGCGGGGTGAATTATCCCAACGCCTTCGAGGGCGCGTTAAAACTTAAAGAGATCTCGTATATCCACGCCGAGGGATACGGGGCCGGCGAGATGAAACACGGCCCGATAGCGCTGATCGACAGAAATATGGCGGTCGTGGCCATAGCACCGCGGTCGCTTACTTACGATAAGATGATATCCAATATCCAGGAGATACGCGCGCGGGACGGCGCGATAATCGCCATAGCCACGGAAGGCGACATCTCGATAAAAAAGCACGTAAGCACGGTCCTGTATGTGCCTGATACGGAAGAGGCACTTTCAGTCCTGCTGACGGTCGTGCCGCTGCAGCTGCTGGCTTATTATACCGCCGTCCTGAAGGGAAGGGACGTGGACCAGCCGAGGAATCTGGCAAAGTCAGTCACGGTTGAATAAAGATGCCATCCGGAACGCTCTATGTAGTCGCGACACCCATAGGCAACCTTAAGGATATAACTATCCGGGCGGTCGAGGTCCTGAAAGAAGCCGATCTCATCGCCGCTGAGGATACCCGCCACACAAAAATACTCACAGACCACTACGGGATAAAAGTTCCGCTTACCAGTTATTTCGAACATAACAGGATAACAAAAGGCGATTATCTCATAAAACTGCTGAAGGAAGGCAAAGACATAGCCCTCGTCTCGGACGCCGGGACTCCGGGCATATCAGACCCCGGGGCGCACATAATAGCGCTCGCGATAAAAGAAGGCGTCAACGTCATCGGGATACCCGGCCCGACCGCGATCATCCTCGGCCTCATAATGTCCGGTATGCCGACCGATCGCTTCATCTTCGAGGGGTTCTTGCCCAACAAGTCCGGCGCGCGGAAGAACAAGCTGTCGGAATTCAAGGACGAGAAACGAACCGTCGTGTTTTACGAGTCCCCGCACAGGATTTTGAGGGCTTTATATGATATACTTGAGATATTCGGCGACGCTCGTATTTGCGTCATGCGTGAATTGACGAAGAAATTCGAGGAAGTGTCGCGCGGAAGAGTAAGCGAAATAATCGCGCGTTTTGAAAGATCAAAGCCGAAAGGCGAGTTCCTGGTCGTGATCAACCCCAAAAGAGGCGGTGAGAGTGGCTAAGATACATCCCACGGCTATCGTGGGAAAAAATGCCGGATTGGGCGAAGTCGAAATCGGGCCGTACGCCATAATAGAGGACGGCGCATCGATAGGCAGCGGCACGATAGTGCTCGCGCACGCCTATATCGCTTCCGGGACCACGATCGGCCGGGATTGCGAAGTGCATATGGGCGCGGTCATCGGGCATGCGCCGCAACACCTCCATTTCAAAGGCGCAAAGAGTTTCCTAAAAATAGGCGACAGGAATATATTCAGGGAATACACGAGCATACACCGCGGGATGGAGGAGGGTTCGGCGACGGTCATCGGCAACGATAATTTCTTCATGGGGTTCTCGCATGTAGCGCATGACTGCCGCATAGGGAACAATGTGGTGTTATGCAACGGCGCGCTGATAGCCGGGCACGCCGACATCGAGGACGCGGCTTTTATATCAGGGAACGTAACCGTCCATCAGTTTGTCAGGATAGGCGCGCTCGCGATGATAGGCGGGCTTGCGCGCGTAAATAAAGATGTCGTGCCCTACACGCTTATCGAAGGCGATTCCGAGGCGTGCTCGTTAAATGTTGTCGGCCTGAAGCGTTCATCGATAGGCGAAGACGCGAAGGCGCAGATCAAAAAAGTGTACAGGATGCTTTATCGCTCCGGCCTTAACGTCTCAAATGCACTGGCCGGGATATCCAAACTGGGGGGATTAGCGCCTGAAGCCGCGCATATGGTCGAATTCGTAAAGCGATCGGAAAGAGGGATATGCAAACACCGCAAGACAGGGGCGCCCAGCGCAGAAGATTTATAAGGCTTAGCACGGTCTTCCCCGTCGAGTTCGAGATAGTCAGCCTCGACGAAAAAGAGGTGTATTCCGAGTTCCACCAATCCTTCACAAGGGACGTCAGCGAAGGCGGCATGTGCCTAGAGGTCAACAACCTCAAAGACGACCTCGCCGGGAAATTAAACAGCAAATCCGCAAAACTCCGCCTGCAGATCAATATGCCGTTTTCGGCAAAACCGATCGCCGCTGTCGCCGAAGCAGCCTGGTTAAAGAAAATATCCGAAGGCCACCCCAATAAATACCTTATCGGCGCATTCTACGAGCGGATCTCCGAAAGAGAAAGAAACGGCATAGTAAATTACGCCAGGCTGCTGCAGTTCAAGGCGGTCTTGGTGGTTGCCGCTATGATTATCCTGGTAGCAGCCATCGCAGTGACCAGGGTCGAGGTGGCGAAGAAAGAGGTTCTGCGGAAAGAAGCGGAGAAGAAGGTCGCGATCATTGAGGCCGAACGCTCCAAATTGAGCACGTCGCTCGAAGAGCTCAGGACCAGCCGCGATGAACTCGAAACGAAACTTAAAGAATTCGACCAGAACAGGATCGATCTGGAGAAGAAGCTTGAGGCTGCTAAAGCCGAGGCGCAGGCGAAACCCGAGGAGATAGCTAAGCTTGAATCCGAGTTGGCCGCGGCGAAAGGTAAAACCGAAGAGCTGAATAAGGAGCTCTCGAAGGTCGCCGACGGTAAGAAGTCGCTCGAGGGGCAGCTCAAAGTCCTTGAGGAAATAAAGGCCTCGAAGCCGGTAAAGGTCACTCTTGCCGCCGGCGGAGTGGTGGTAGGAAAAGTGGTCCTTGAGACGGCCGATTCGGTCAGGGTAGAAGTGCCGACAGGCGTTATCACGCTTAAACGCTCATTGATATCTTCCATGACAACGCCCTCCGACGAAGAGATCACGGAACTCGCGAAAGAGCGCATCCGCCTCGAGCAACGTGCTAAGGAGGTGGAGAAACAGAAGGACATTGAAAAGCAGAAGGCGGATGAAAGGGAGAAGACGGGGAAGGTAATAGTTGAAAAAAAGCCGGGGGAACCCGAGGTCCTGATCTCAAGAAGGATACAGGAGCGCGGCGTGTCCATTAAGGACAACAGGATATATGCCGACGGCTCTTTATTTTTCATAAAGGGCGTGGCCTACGGCATAAGCGCCCCGGGGTTGCCGCCCGGTGTCGACGGCTGTTTCTCTAAAATTCCGCTCTCGGTATTCGAGAATGATTTCAGGATGATGAAGGAAGCCGGCATAAACACGATAAGGACATACGAGCCTTTTCCCGACGCCCTGCTTGACCTGGCCGAGAAGTACAATTTAAAGATAATAGAACAGGTCATCTATCCTTCCGCCTACACGGATTATTCATCCGAGGTCGAACTGAAGGCCCTTAAGAAAATGGCCGTAGATGTCGTAAAAAAACACAGGAACAGGCGCTGTATCCTCATGTGGAGCATCTGGAACGACGCGCCGTTCTGTTATGATGAACCGGGCAACCCGGTGCCGCGTTACGGTTTCGACAAAGTGAATGGTTTCCTCAAAGAGATATATCTCGCAGTAAAGGCCGCGGATAAGAGTCACCCGGTTACGGCGGCGAATATACTCAAAGTAAAGGGTTTCGATCTCGGATTCGATTTTCTCGACGTTATCGGCTGCAACGCCTATATCGGAGGGCACGGCTTCAACTGGCGCGGAAAAGAAGACGCGGTCAGTGTCGTGAAGGAGATGAAGGAGATATCAAAGAAATACAATAAGCCTATTTTCATAACCGAGACCGGTTACAGCACTTTCGTCAAGAAAGAGACCCAGGACAAGGCCCTGGAGACCCAGATAGAGAGCATAGGCAACGACCTGTCCGGCATAGTGATATTTGAATGGACGGACGAATGGTGGAAGGGCGGGAATCCTTCGGTCCAGGACCCGAATATCGAAGAATACTGGGGGATCCTGACGTGGGACAGAAAGCCTAAGCCGGGGTTCGAGACCATCTCCAAGCTCTTCAATTCAATACCGACAGATTCGCTAGGATATACACCGTAAGCGCCCGCCTGAAATCAGCCCTTGACAATAAGGCAACCGCATGCTATATTCTATCTTTAGTAACCTTTTAATCTGGCCCGGTGAGGCCGGAAAAGGAGAGAAGATGAGCTGTAACTATAAGGAAAATGTTGTGCCTGTTTTCGGCAAAGAGCCGGGGACGGGCATTTTTATTGCCCGGAGGGAGTCATGAAGCTGCGCGAGAAGGCAAAAGTTATGGATGCCGGTCAGATAGAGAGCGCCATAGTGCGGATCGCGCATGAGATAATCGAGAATAACAAATCCGTCGAGGGGCTCGCGATAGTGGGGATAAGGACGAGGGGTGCGTTGCTTGCCGACCGCCTCGCCGGGAAGATGGGGGCGATAGTCGACCGGGAGATCCCGGTGGGCGCCCTCGACATCACCCTTTACAGGGATGACCTTACTGACGTCGCGGAACAGCCGGTAGTCCATAAGACCGAGATAGATTTTGACATACACGATAAAGTGATAATTCTGGTAGACGACGTCCTCTATACCGGCAGGACGATAAGATGCGCGCTCGACGCCCTTATCGATTTCGGCAGGCCCAAGAGCATACAACTGGCCGTGCTGGTAGACAGGGGACATCGCGAACTGCCGATAAGGGCTGATTATGCGGGGAAAAATATACCTACGTCACAGAAAGAGACAGTGCAGGTCAAGATGAAAGAAGCGGACGGTGAAGACGGCGTTATAGTCGCCGAAATGGAGGAATAGATATGGCCGCCAAATGGGCAAGAAAAGATCTTTTAGGTCTTGAGACGCTCTCGGCGGATGAGATAGGGCTTATCCTTGAGACCGCAGATTCATTCAAAGAGATATCGCAAAGGCCGATAAAGAAAGTCCCGACGCTCCGGGGACAGACCATCGTCCTTTTCTTCTTTGAGCCGTCGACCAGGACGCGTACCTCGTTCGAGCTCGCCGCGAAACGCATGAGCGCCGATATAGTGAATATACAGACCAGCGCCTCCAGCCTGACAAAAGGGGAGACCCTCAGGGATACGGCCAGGAACATAGAGGCGATGAAGGTAAATATAATAATAATGCGCCATTCGTCCTCCGGCGCGCCCCAGCTTCTGGCAGAATCGGTGTCGCCGTCTATAATAAACGCGGGCGACGGCTCGCACGAGCACCCGACGCAGGGGCTCCTCGATATATTCACGATAAAAGAGCATAAAAAGAAGATAGCGGGGCTGAACGTATCGATAATAGGCGACATCGCCCACTCGAGGGTCGCGCGTTCTAATATCTGGGGGCTGACCAAGCTGGGCGCGAATGTCACGGTCTGCGGGCCGGCTACGCTTATGCCGCCGGAGATAGAAAAGCTCGGAGTCAAAGTGACATACGATATCAAGGAAGCTATCGAGGGCGCGGATGTCATAAATATGCTGCGGATACAACTGGAGCGCCAGGGCCAGAGCCTCTTCCCGTCCATAAGGGAATATGCGATGAAATTCGGGCTGGATGCCGATAAGATGAAATACGCGAAGAAAGACGTCCTTATAATGCATCCGGGCCCGATCAACCGCGGCGTCGAAATCACACCGGAGATCGCCGACGGGCCGTATTCCGTGATCCTCGAGCAGGTGACGAACGGCATCGCGGTGAGGATGGCGGTACTGTACCTGGTGTCAGGCGTAAAAGAGAGGATCGAATGATATGGATATCATCCTGAAGGGCGGACACGTGGTCGATCCCGCGAATAATGTAGATTCGGGATCGGACGTCCTGATAAAGGGCGATAAGATAGCGCAGGTCGGGAAGAATATCAAAGCGAACGGCGCTAAAACGATAGATTGCAAAGGAAAACTGGTATTCCCGGGCCTTATAGACATGCATACTCACTTGAGGCAGCCCGGGAGGGAGGACGAGGAGACGGTCCTTACCGGCTCAAGGGCGGCGCTTAAGGGAGGGTTTACTTCTCTCCTGTGCATGGCGAACACCAGCCCGGTTATCGACAACAAGGGCGTCGTGGAATACATACGCGTCGAAGCTTCAAGAGCCGGGCTTATAAATGTCTATCCGGCCGCCGCGGTAACGAAAGGCCTTGAGGGAAAGGAGCTTACCGAGATAGGCCAGATCGCCGAAGCTGGGGCCAAGGCCCTTTCTGACGACGGCAAGCCGATCATGAACGCTGAAATATTGAGGCGGGCGCTTGAATACGCCAAGATGTTCGGCCTTCTGATAATATCACATTGCGAGGATACAAACCTGTCAAGGAACGGCGTAATGAACGAGGGGTTTATTTCCACGAAGCTCGGTCTCAAGGGCATACCGCGCGCTTCAGAGACCGTTATGGTAATGAGGGACATAGAATTAGCCGGGCTCACCGGCGGGAAGCTGCATATCGCCCATATATCCGCAAAAGAAAGCGTGGAAGCGGTCAGGGAAGCGAAAAAGAGGGGCATCGGGGTTACTTGTGAGACGTGCCCGCATTATTTTACGCTTACCGAAGAGGCGGTGCTGGGTTTTAATACGAAGGCGAAGGTAAACCCGCCGCTTAAGACAAAAGAGGATGTCGCGTCGGTCAAAAAAGGATTATCGGACGGCACCATAGACGCCATATCTACCGACCACGCGCCGCATTCCGTAGAGGAGAAGGATGTAGAGTTTGATTTTGCCGCATCCGGGATGATAGGCCTTGAGTTTGCCTTGTCGCTCGCGAATACGGAATTGATAAATAACAAGATACTAGACTGGAGCGGCCTGGTGAAAAAGATGTCGGTCAACCCGGCGAAAATATTAAGCCTTCACGGGAAAGGATCGCTCGCCGCGGGAAGCGATGCCGATATCACGGTCTTTGACCCTTCCGCGGAATGGATCGTAGATGAGAAGCGCATAGAATCCAAATCGAAGAACACGCCGCTGGCCGGCAGGAAGATGGTCGGGGCAGTTCTCGTTACTATAGTTGGCGGAAAGATAAAATACGAAAACGGGAAATTCAATTAAAAAGGAGGGTGTTATGGGTCGCGGGATGATGATGGCCGTCGCTCTTGCGATGGCGTTGGTCTTCGTTGTGGGGTGCGCCAGTCCGGAGCCGTATTTAAAGGGCAAAGAAAAACTGGAGGCTAAAGATTGGCTCAGCGCGGGAGATCTCGCATACGGTATCAAGGACTGGGACACCGCCCAATATTATTACGACCTCCTGGTAAAGAAATACCCGGACAGCTATTACGGGAAAAAGGCGAAAGAAAACCTCGGCTACGTCAATTATCAAAGATCCATTATCGGCAAGGCCGTGAGGAAAGGGACGGAGGCGCTGGAGCCCGTCTTATAGATCCGGCCGATCATTAAATAACAGGGTTCACCCTAAGTAGACCCTCAGGGTCATTCTGAGCGAACAGTTAATAAAAAAGGAATAAGCCGAAGGATGAAAGCATACCTTGTTCTGGAAGACGGAAGCGCGTTTAAAGGCGAGTCGTTCGGCGCAGAAGGCGAGTCGTTCGGCGAACTGGTATTCAACACTTCGATGGCCGGATACCAAGAGATCCTGACAGACCCGTCCTATAAGGGCCAGATAGTGACGATGACGTATCCGCTGATAGGGAATTACGGCGTCAACGACGAAGATGTCGAATCCTGCAAGCCGTGGACCGAAGGTTTCGTAATAAAGGAATTAAGCGGCATCGCCTCGAATTACCGGAAGAAGACGACGCTCGATGATTATATGAAAAAATACAAGATAGTCGGCATACAGGGAGTCGATACACGGGCCATCACGAGAAAATTAAGGACAAAAGGCGCGATGAAATGCGCGATCTCGACCATGGACCCGGACGAAAAGAAACTCCTAGGTAAAATCAAGGCCTCGCCGGGCCTGCTGGGGAGGGACCTCGTCAAGGAAGTCACGTGCAAAAAGCCGTTCGATTGGGAAGATAAGGGTGTCGGTAAGACGCGGTTCACCGTCGTCGCGATAGATTGCGGGACGAAGCTGAACATATTCAGGAATTTGAGCAGGATAGGCTGCAAGGTAAAGGTCCTGCCGGCCTCGGCCACGGCCGAAGATGTGCTCGCGTTGAAGCCGGACGGATTGTTCCTCTCTAACGGACCGGGTGATCCGGAGGGCGTGCCGTATCATATCGAAACCGTGAGGAAATTGATCGGGAAACTCCCGATATTCGGGATATGCCTCGGCCACCAGATACTCGGCCTGGCGTTCGGCGGCAAGACCTATAAGCTTAAATTCGGCCATCACGGCGGAAACCATCCGGTAATGGACCTGAGGACAAGAAAAGTCGACATCACCTCGCAGAACCACGGATTCGCCGTGGATATAGATTCGATCCCCGATAAAGACGTCGTGTTGACGCATATAAATCTTTACGACAAGACCGTAGAGGGCATGGAACACAGGAAACTGCCGGTATTCTCGGTGCAGTACCACCCGGAGGCATGCCCGGGCCCGCACGACGCTGAGTACCTCTTCGATAAATTCGCAACATTGATGAGCAAAGGGAATAATGCCTAAAAGGACCGATATAAATAAGATATTGATAATAGGATCAGGCCCGATAGTGATAGGCCAGGCCTGCGAATTCGATTATTCCGGGACCCAGGCGTGCAAAGCGCTACGCGAAGAAGGATTCAAGGTCATCCTCGTCAACTCCAACCCGGCTACTATCATGACAGACCCGGAGACGGCGGATGTGACCTATATCGAGCCGATAACGCCGGAGATGATAGCGAAGATAATCGAGAAAGAGCGGCCCGACGCCTTGCTTCCTACGCTCGGCGGGCAGACGGGCTTGAACTGCGCCATACAGCTGCATGAGATGGGCATCCTGAAGAAATTCGGGGTAGAGATGATAGGCGCGAAGGCCGAGGCGATAAAAAAAGCCGAGGACAGGAAGCTCTTTAAGGAGGCGATGTTGAAGATAGGGCTCGACATGCCTAAGAGCGACCTCGCCTACAATATGAAGCAGGCGAAAGAGATCGCCGAAAAGATAGGCTTCCCGCTAGTCATAAGGCCGTCGTTCACGCTCGGAGGCACGGGCGGAGGGACCGCGGCGGATTGGAAAGAGTTCGAGGAGATCGCGCAGAGGGGGCTCTCCTTAAGCATGATAGGCGAGGTCCTCATAGAGGAATCCATCGTCGGATGGAAGGAGTACGAGCTTGAGGTCATGCGCGACCTCAAGGACAACGTCGTCATAATATGCTCGATCGAGAATTTCGACCCGATGGGGATACACACGGGAGATTCCATAACCGTTGCGCCGGCGCAGACCCTGACCGACAGGGAATACCAGATAATGAGGGATTCCGCTATAAAGGTAATACGCGAGATAGGCGTAGAGACCGGAGGTTCGAACATCCAATTCGGCGTCGATCCGGATACGGGCAGGCAGGTCATTATAGAGATGAACCCGAGGGTATCGAGGTCGTCGGCACTGGCCTCCAAGGCGACCGGTTTCCCGATAGCCAAGATCGCGGCGAAACTGGCGATCGGCTATTCGCTTGACGAGATACCGAACGATATAACAAAAGAGACGCCGGCCTCATTCGAGCCGGCGATAGATTATTGCGTCGTTAAGATCCCCCGGTGGGCTTTTGAGAAATTCCCGAAGGCCGACCAAAGGCTGACCATACAGATGAAATCGGTCGGAGAGACGATGGCGATAGGCAGGACGTTCAAAGAAGCGCTGCAGAAAGGCATCAGGTCGCTTGAGATAGGGAGGTTCGGACTCGGGGCAGACCCGAAGGACGAATATGAGGCAAAATCAAAGGATCCCAATTTCAAAGATGAGATAACCGGTAAACTGGTAACGCCGAATCAGGACAGGCTCTTTTATATCAGGTACGCCCTAAAAGCAGGGTTTACGGTTGAAAAGATATACGAATTGACAAAAATAGATCCCTGGTTCCTCCAGAACATAAAGGAGATAATCGCGGTCGAAGACGAGATAAAAAATTCCGGGATGACGGCCGGGCTTCTCCTGAAAGCCAAGCAGTTCGGTTTCTCCGATAAGCAGATCGCATTTTTGCGCGGTTCGGACGAGATGGAAATAAGGAAATTAAGGGCCAAAGAGAAGATCGCCGCGGTCTACAAGCTGGTAGACACTTGCGCCGCCGAATTCGAGGCGTATACGCCATACTTCTACTCGACATACGAGGAGGAGGACGAGATAAGGCCCTCTTCCAAAAAGAAGATAATGATACTCGGAGGCGGCCCGAACAGGATAGGCCAGGGCATAGAATTCGATTATTGCTGCGTCCATGCCGCTTTCGCGCTCAAGGAGATAGGGTACGAGACGATAATGGTGAATTCCAACCCCGAGACCGTCTCGACGGATTATGACACCTCGGATAAGCTATATTTTGAGCCGCTTACTATCGAGGACGTCCTCAATATAGCCGATAAAGAGAAGCCGGACGGCGCGATAGTCCAGTTCGGCGGGCAGACGCCGCTGAACCTCGCTGTAGCGTTAAAGAAAGCGGGGCTCAAGATCATAGGTACTACCCCCGAGGCGATAGATATAGCTGAAGACAGGGAAAAATTCAAGCTTCTCGTAGAAAGGCTCGGTTTAAGGCAGCCCGTAAACGGGACCGCCACAGACGTCAAAGGCGCGATAGCGGTCTCGAAGAGGATCGGTTACCCGATAATGGTCAGGCCTTCCTACGTGTTGGGCGGGCGTGCGATGGAGATAGTCTTCGACGATGAATCCCTTGAATATTATATGACGCACGCGGTCAAGGCCTCTCCAGAGTTCCCAGTGCTGATAGATAAGTTCCTCGAGGACGCGATAGAGGTCGACGTCGACATGATAGGCGACGGCGAGACATTTGTAATAGGCGGGATAATGGAGCACATAGAAGAGGCCGGTGTCCATTCCGGCGACGCCGCTATGGTCCTTCCTCCGCACACGCTGGAGAAGAAGGTCATCGACGAGATCAGGCAGACGACGTTTGCGATGGCGAAGGACCTGAACGTAGTCGGCCTTATGAACGTCCAGTATGCCGTCCAGAAAGGCGTAGTTTATATATTGGAGGTTAACCCGCGCGCCTCGAGGACGATACCGTTCGTCAGTAAGGCGATCGGGGTGCCGCTCGCGAAACTTGCGGCAAAAGTCATGGCCGGGAAGAAATTAAAAGATCTCGGTTTCACGAAAGAGATAACGCCGCCGCAGATATCGGTCAAGGAATCGGTGTTTCCGTTCGTCAAATTTCCGGGAATAGACATAATCCTCGGGCCGGAGATGAGGTCGACCGGCGAGGTCATGGGCATAGACGTAGATTTCGGAGGGGCGTTCGCGAAATCGCAGATGGCCGCTAACAGCGCGCTGCCGACGGAAGGCACGGTCTTCGTGAGCGTCCAGGACGCCCACAAGGCGAAGATAGTGCCGATAGCGAAGAAACTCATCGAGCTGGGATTTGAGATAATAGCCACGGCCGGTACGGCTATGAAGTTCAAGGAAGCCGGGATCGCGTCCAGGAGCATCCACAGGATAAGCGAAGGAAGCCCGAATATACTCGATCACATGAGAGAGGGGAAGATAAAATTTATCATAAATACGCCCTCCGGTAAGAAGCCGAGGGAGGACGAGGTAAAAATAAGGTCGCTCGCGGTCTCCCTGGGCGTACCGTGCGTCACTACGATCCCGGGCGCGGACGCCGCGACCAAGGGGATAGAGGCGATCAAGAAACATTCCATCGGGGTCAGGCCATTAAAGGAATGGCACGCTGCCATATGATACAGGTCGCGGGAAAAGTAACATCCAACAGGAAGGTAAAGCCCGGCTATTATCTGATGGCGGTGAAGTGTCCGGTAATAGCTAAAAAAGCGAAACCCGGCCAGTTCCTTACGATCAGGTGCGGCAATTCTACCACGCCTTTACTCAGGAGGCCGTTCGGTTTTCACCGTATAGGCCCTTCCGGGTTCGAGATCTTATATGAAAGAATAGGCAAAGGAACGACCTTCCTCTCGGGATTGAAAGCGGGCGATGAAATAGACGTCCTCGGCCCGTTGGGAAACGGGTTCTCAGTACCTAAAGGAAAGAAGGATTTTATAATTGTCGCCGGTGGCATAGGCGTAGCCCCGCTCGTATCCTTGGCCGAATCCCTCGCGAAAATAAAGAAAGCCGAAGTCTGCGCGGTAATAGGCGCCAGGAGCGGGAAAGCGCTCCTTTGCGAAGACCACTTCAAAAAAATCGGCATCAAGACGATGGCAGCTACCGACGATGGCACCTGCGGAAAAAAATGTCTTGCGACCGGCGTTTTAAGCGAATTCCTTGCGGGGGAAAAGGGACCGCGCCCTGTCATATTCGCCTGCGGGCCCGGGCCGATGTTAAAGGCCACGGCGCATATCGCGAAAGAACGCGGGCTTGAATGTTACGTCTCTTTGGAGGAGAATATTGCCTGCGGGGTGGGCGCATGCCTGGGATGCGCGATAAAAACAAGATCAGGATATAAGCTCGTCTGCAAGGACGGACCGGTCTTCAACGCAAAAGAGATAATATGGTAAAACCTAACCTTAAAGTAAAAATAGGCGGACTCGAGCTGAGGAATCCCGTGATCGTCGCTTCGGGTACATTCGGGTCAGGAGAGGAGTATAAGGACCTTCTGGACCTGGATAAGATCGGGGCTATCGTTACCAAATCGATAACACTAAGGCCCAGGGAAGGCAACCCTCCGCCCCGCGTCATCGAGACGCCGTCAGGCATGCTCAACTCCATCGGCCTCCAGAATGACGGGATAGACGCTTTTATCAAGGACAAGATAACGTTTTTGAACAAGATCAAGACGGCGGTCATCGTCTCAATAGCCGCTCATAATATAGATGATTACGCGGAGATTGCCGGAAAGCTCGATAAAATAAGAAGGGTCGATGCCATAGAGATAAACATCTCGTGTCCCAACGTAAAGGGCGGGCTTGAGTTCGCCAGGGAACCGGGATCCGCCGCAGCGGTGGTCGCAAAGGTCAGGGCAGTCTCGAGGAAGCCGCTTATAACGAAATTATCACCTAACGTAAAAGATATAACCGAGATAGCTATGGCCGCGGAAGACGCGGGCTCGGATGCGGTCTCGCTGGTCAATACGTTCGCCGGGATGGCGATAGATATAAGCGCAAAGAGGTCGGTCCTGGGAAATGTAGTCGGGGGTTTGAGCGGTCCGGCGATCAAGCCGATCGCCCTGCGCATGGTATGGGAGACCGCCAAAAAAGTGAAAATACCAGTTATCGGCATGGGGGGCATCATGGGCTATGAAGATGCCCTTGAATTTATCATAGCCGGCGCCGCCGCCGTCGAGATCGGGACCGTGAATTTCGTAAACCCCAGGGCCGCGACCGATATTATCGGCGGGATAGAAAAATATATGCGGCAGGAGAAGATAAAAAACATAAAGGAACTCACCGGATGCCTCAGGACTTAAAAGCTGCCGAAAAACTTATCGTGGCGCTCGATGTAAGATCGCTCGACGAGGCGAAAGAGATGATCAGGAAATTAAGCCCTGACGTGCGGATCTTCAAGGTCGGTATGGGTCTGTTCACCCTGTGCGGCCCGGACGCGGTGGCCCTCGTGCACGACAACGGAGCAAGGGTGTTCCTGGACCTTAAATTCCACGACATTCCGAATACCGTTGCCCACGCCGTAAGGTCAGCCGCGAAGCTGGGAGTATTTATGGTGAATATCCACGCGCTCGGCGGGTCAGAAATGATGATGAAGGCTGTCGAGGCGGCGCGGGAATCGGAGAAGAGACCGAAGCTCCTGGGTGTTACGGTGCTTACAAGCATGGACCAGTCTGCGATAGGCGAGGTCGGGATAGAAAGAAAGATAGAAGAGGAGGTCGTCTCCCTGGCGCGGCTCGGTAAAGAGTCCGGCCTCGACGGGGTCGTAGCTTCTCCTAATGAGACGGGGCTTATAAGAAAAAATCTCAGTAAAGATTTCATAATAGTGACGCCGGGGATACGGCCAACGGGTGCGGAAAAAAACGACCAGAAAAGGGTGATGACGCCGAAGGACGCCATAATGGCGGGCGCCGATTATATCGTAGTCGGCCGCCCGATAACCGAAACAAAAGATCCGCTCGGCGCGGCGAAAAAGATAATAAAGGAGATGGAGAGTTGAAACAGGAATCGGTGATGAAGATATTCAAGGGGCAGAACGCGTTCCACAGGGGCCATTTCAAGCTCTCAAGCGGGCTTCATAGTGAGTATTATCTGCAATGCGCGCTCGTATTAGCCGACCCCAAGATTGCCGCAAAATTATGCAAAGAACTAGGCGGCAAGTTTAAAGGCAAAAAGATAGATGTTGTCATCGGCCCCGCGATCGGCGGCATTACCGCGGCTTATGAGGTCGCGCGCGCCCTTGGCGCCAGAGGCATATTCTCGGAGAGGGAAGAGGGGAAGATGGCCCTGAGGCGGGGATTTAAGCTTGAGTGCGGCGAAAGAGTGCTGGTGATAGAAGACGTGACCACTACCGGCGGGTCGGCCCAGGAAGTTATTGACCTCGCAAAAAGCCACGGCGCGAAAGTCACGGGAGTAGGCGCTATAATAGACAGGTCAGGCG
>CAISWF010000056.1 GCA_903889135.1 Candidatus Omnitrophota bacterium
ACACTCTTTCCCTACACGACGCTCTTCCGATCTTCTCAACCGCTTTATATTCGCACTAGGCATAAGACATGTCGGCGAACATATAGCCGACGTCCTCGCGAAAAGGTTTCATTCGATAGATAAGTTATCACAGCAGGCGCTCGGAGATCTGACAGGGGTCCAGGAGATAGGTCCGGTCGTCGCGGAGTCAATCCGCGGCTTCTTCGGAAACCCGGTATCCAAAAAAGTAATGGATAGGCTGGCGAAGGCAGGAGTAAATACGGAAGAGACGGCGCCGGCAGGCTTCACTTCAAAGCTCGAGGGAAGGTCGTTCGTCTTTACCGGCGAGCTTAAGGATCATTCAAGGACCGATGCGGAACAGCTCGTCCGGGACCTCGGCGGGACCGCTTCATCGGGCGTGGGTAAAAAAACAGATTTCGTAGTCGCGGGTGGAAACCCCGGCTCAAAATACGAAAAAGCAAAGAAGCTAGGTGTTAAGATAATCGACGAGAAAGAGTTCGAAAAACTGGTAAAGGAGAAGAGATGAGAATAGCCTGTAAAAAGACCGTCCTGGTCCTGGTGGTAGCGATGGCGGTCGTAAATATCTCGGGCTGCGAGGCGCTGAAGAAAAAATTTGTGAGAAAACAGAGTACCAAAAAAGTAACGCCGGTCCTGGTGCCGCAGGACTACAAGGGGATATATCCTAACGCTGTTTTATACAGCAACCATTTCAATTACTGGCGCTCGTGGACCGAGGACCTGATGGACTGCCTTGATACCCAGGGCAGCAACAAACGCGAGAAACTTGCCGCCGAGAGGGCCGTGGAAGACCTCCAGATGATGCAGTCTCTCCTTACTGCCGAGAAGAAAGAAGAGCTCGCGAAGTATATTAAGTTCTATGAAGGCGTGCAAAAGAAGATGGAACTTGGCCAGCCCGAGAAGATGGAGGCCTCCTCAATAAAGAACGATCTTGAGAGCCGCCGGAGGGTGATAATGAGAAAATTTGAGCCTAAAGAGGTCAAGGCGTATATCCTGAAAGAAGAGGAACCGTTAAAACCGATCCAGACCACGGAGCAGACGCTGCCAAAAAAATGAAATACATATTAAAGGTTTTACCTGTGGGGCCTATCGCCGCAAATTGTTACATATTCGGCTGCGCAAACACGAAGGAAGCGGTAATAATAGATCCCGGCGCGGAAGACGCGGAGATAAAACGGGAGGTGTCCGAATTGGGCCTATCGCCGAAATACGTAATAAACACACATGGCCACGGGGACCATATCGGCGCGAACGCAAAGATGGGGTTGCCTATATTCATACATGCTTCGGACGCGCAGTGCCTGACGAACCCGGTAAAGAACATATCGGGGATGATCGGTATCCCGATCACTTCCCCGCCTGCGAGCAGGTTGCTCGACGACGGCGATACCATACAGGTGGGCGACCTGGCCATGGATGTACTGCACACGCCCGGCCATACGGAGGGCTCGATCTGCCTGAGGTGCGAAGACGCGGTCTTTACCGGCGACACGCTTTTCGCCGAAAGTGTCGGCAGGACCGACCTGCCGGGCGGGTCGGAAGCCAAACTCATGAGATCAATAAAAGAGAAGCTCTTTACTTTGCCGGACGAGACGAAGGTCTACCCGGGCCACGGTCCTGCGACGACCATAGGCCACGAGAAAGGACACAACCCATTCTTTTCAGGTTGACGCGATGGAAGAATTTATAAAGGAATTCATGGACTACCTTTCGGTCGAACGAGGCCTGAGCAAGAATACGCTCGAGTCGTACGGCCGCGACCTGAATAAATACACCGGATACCTGAAGAAGAACGGAATAACTAATCTCGACAAGGTCAAGCGTCCGGATATACAAGACTTTATGATGGAACTGAAGGAAGGGAAAGGAAAGAGTTCGCAAAAGCTGAATTCAAGCTCAATAGCGCGCAACCTCGTAGCGATAAAAGTATTCCACCGTTATTTGACGAGCCAGCGCCTCCTTAAAGAGGACGTCACCTCGGTCATCGAAACGCCTAAACTCTGGAAAACGCTGCCCGACGTCCTGGATGAGAAAGAGGTGGAGGCGATACTCGAGAGCCCGAACACGCGCCTTAAACAAGGGCTTCGCGATAAAGCCGAGCTTGAACTGATGTACGCGACCGGGATGAGAGTCTCGGAACTCGTTAACCTTAAGCTGACAGACTTGCACATGGAAATGGGATTTGTGAGATGTCTCGGGAAAGGCCAGAAAGAACGTATTATACCGGTTGGCAGCAAGGCCAAGGAGGCGATCCAGAAATACCTGGAGAAGGCCCGGCCGAAATTTTTAAAGAAGGCCGAATCCGGGGCATTATTCCTGACCCGCCTGGGTAAACCGATGTCGCGCCAGACATTCTGGATGGTCATAAAGCATTATGTAAAAGACGCCAGGATAAAGAAGAGAGTGACGCCGCATACGTTAAGGCACTCGTTCGCCACGCACCTTTTGCAGAACGGCGCGGACCTGAGGATAGTCCAGGAATTGCTCGGCCACGTGAACATCTCGACGACGCAGATATATACGCATATTAACAAGGAGCGGTTGAAACAGATCCACCAAAAGTTCCATCCTCGTCCGTAAGAGCGCGGAAGGAACAGGAATTTTTCACTATTAAATATTATGCGCCTGTAGCTCAATTGGATAGAGCGTCAGCCTCCGAAGCTGAAGGTTGTGCGTTCAATTCGCACCAGGCGCACCAGTTATCAAAATGAATAGTGACGTTATAAAAAAGAAAGGGGGAAGTTGATGGTGAAGTATCTGGCGGTTTGCTTTTCGGTATTGGCATTAACGTGCGGCACGGCCTATGCGGCTGAAGATAATGCGGTGGTAAAGAGCGACGCCTGCCTGAAAGAGGTGGGTTTCTACACCGGATGGGGCACGGCTAACGTAGGACACAGCGACGATAATGAGGTCGTGAGGAGATACGATAACATATATTTAGGCGGCCGTTTCGGCTTTAACCTCAAGAAAGCCCTTAATTGGAAGATACCGGGCATGTTCCTCTTCATGGTCGAGCCTTTTGCCGAGCCGGTCATAAAACCAAGCTCCAATTATGAAGCGGGTTGCGCTTTCGGCCTGAAATACGCCTACCCTCTGACATCCAAGCTGTATCCTTATATCGAGGGCGGCACAGGCAGCATATATATATCCGAGAGGACGATGAGGCAGGGCTCGCACGCAAATTTCGTCGACCAGGGCGGCGCGGGAATTTATTATTTCATCAAGGATAATATCGCCCTGAACGCCGGGTACCGTTACAGGCATATTTCCAATCTTGGTTTTAAGAGGCCTAACGGCGGCATAGAGACGAACTCGGTAACAGCCGGAGTATCGCTCTTCTATTGACAGACCTCATAACGACGCACGCCAACGCCGACTTCGACGCGCTCGCGTCGATGGTCGCGGCGCGCAAGCTGTACCCGGGCGCGCGGCTTGTCCTCCCCGGTTCTCAGGAGAGGGCTGTGCGGGAATTTATGTCCTTATGTTCCGACCTCGTCAAGATCGAATATGAAAAGGACGCCTCGCTCGAGAACGTGACGCGGCTCATTATCGTAGAGACGAGGCTTAAGAGCCGCATAGGCAAGATGGCTCAGCTGGTTGGGAAAAAGGGCGTGGAGGTCCATATATATGACCACCACCCGAGGACAGACGGAGACGTAAAAGCCGCAAAGGATATTTACAAAAAGACCGGCGCGTCAACTACGATCCTTGTAGAACTCATAAAAGACAGGGAGATAAAGATCTCGCCGCTTGAGGCCACGATCATGGCCCTCGGCATATACGAAGATACCGGTTCGCTTACATTTCCTACCACCACAAGGGAAGATGTCGATATGGTGAGTTTCCTCATATCTAATGGAGCGGACCTGCATCTCGTATCGTCCTATCTGAGGGGGGAGCTGACAGAGAAGGAACTCCGCCTGCTGGCTCTTCTTATCCAGTCCACAGAGGTACATGTCATAAACAGCGTCCACGTAGCGATCGCGGCGATAACGAGCGAAGAGTACGTTGACGACCTGAGCTTACTGGCGCATAAGCTTGAAGATGCCGAGAATTTTAATCTCATCTTTTTAATGGTCCAGACCAGGGACAGGGTGCAATTCATCGCTCGCAGCGCCTTGCCGTTCGTGAACGTCTCGAAGGTCGCGGCTCTTTTCGGAGGAGGAGGGCATCCTTCAGCCTCCGGCGCCGTAATAAGGGATATGAACCTGGTTGAGGCCAAGGCGAAGCTTATCGAATACCTGCGCTCGCACATACATTCCGATATAAAGGCGAAAGAACTTGTAACGGGAAAACCTGTCGAGCTTAAGATAGACGAACCGGTGAGCGGCGCGAGTGAAAAATTGGTAAAAGCCCTTTGTGAATACGCTGTCATCAAAGATAACGGGCAGGTGGAAGGAATAACCTCTCTTAAGGACCTCGACAGGGCGGTCTCCCTGGGTTTCGGGCACGCGCGCGTAAAGGGCTATATGTCGCGCAAGATCTTTCCAGTGAAACCGGATACGTCTATTTACGCGATACAGGACATGATCCAGGAGAAAGATGTGGGCTGCGTGCCCGTCTTCGACGGCGGTAACCTTCTGGGCCTTGTCACGAGATCCGATGTCCTGCGCGCTTTCCACGGCAGGCTTTTTGCCGCAGCGGCAGGCGGCGAACTGAAAGAACCGCGGGGCGTTACGGTAAACATTACCCCTAGGATAAAAAAGACGTTTCCGGCCAAGATGGCGGAATTGCTGAGGTTTGCGGGCAGGCTCGCCGAAGAGACGGGATTCACCGCATTCGCCGTCGGCGGGTTTGTAAGGGACCTCTTGCTTGGTGTCGTAAATTTCGATGTCGATATAGTCATTGAAGGCAACGCGATAGAATACGCGAAGCGGCTCTCGAAAGAACTTTGCGGAGTATATGTGTATCATAAGAGGTTTGGGACCGCGACGGTCTTCTGTCCGTGCCCGGCCGGCATAGCTCCGTCCAGGTCGTCCGGAGGGAAGTTCAGGATAGATATCGCCATGACAAGGACCGAGATATATGAAAAGCCGGCCGCGCTTCCCACGGTAAAGTTCGGCCCGATCGAGAACGACCTTTATAGACGCGATTTCACGATAAACGCGATGGCGTTCAGGCTCAGCAGGCATCATTTCGGGGAGTTGCTCGACCCGTTCAACGGCAGGGCAGACCTGAAGGATGGGACGATAAGGGCGCTGCACGACCTGAGTTTCGTGGATGACCCGACAAGGATCTTTCGCGCCGTCAGGTTCGAGCAGCGTTTCGATTTCAAGATCGAGCCGCGCACGGAGAACCTGATAAAGAAGGCGGTCGGGCTGAAGATGGTAGACCGGACGCAGAAACAGAGGATACGCGAGGAGCTTATCGCGATCCTGTCAGAGGAGAAGCCGCTTAAGGCCGTCAGGCGCCTTTCGGAATTGAATGAATTGCGGTTCATCGACCCGGACCTGACGCTAAAAAGCAAAAATATAGAGCTTTTTAGTGCCGCCGAGGAGGCGCTTGCGTGGTATGACAATACTCATACCGGGAACAGACACGCGCTCGAGCGCTGGCTCGTATACCTGGCTGTCCTCCTTGACGAACTTGATCCGGCGCAGGTAAAAAAGATCTGCGGGGATTTCGTCTTCAGGAAGGCCGACGCGGCGAAGATCATCTCCTACAAAAAGAACGCGGACAGGGTACTGGCAGCCATATCCAAAAAGGAGAAATTGAGGGCGAGCGAAGTCTACGGGCATCTCGAGGGGCTTTCGCATGAGGTTATGGTCGCCCTCATGGCAAAGACGCCTTCGCAGGCGGCAAGGCGGAGGATTATGTCCTATATGACCAAATACGCGCACGTGAAGCTGGATCTTCGCGGAGATGACCTCAAGAAAGCGGGCATAGAGCCGGGCCCGCATTTTAAAGAACTTATCAAAAAGACGCTGCACGCCAAGCTTGACGGAAAGATAAAGACTAAAGACGGGGAACTGGCATTCGCTCTGCAACATTACAGGAGATGACCTAATGGGGATAAGGCCGGAACGCATCGCGAGCGAGATGAGGGAGATAATCTCGATGATAGTAAGTGAGGAACTCAAAGACCCTCGCATTGGTTTCATTACGGTAACGAGGGTGGAGGTCACGCCCGATATAAGGAACGCAAAGATATATTTCAGCTTACTGGGGGGGAAAGAGGAGAAGGAGTACGCGGCAGAAGGCCTTAATTCGGCGGCAGGTTTCATCCGCAAGAGCCTAGGGGAGAGGATGAGGTTCAAGTTCGTTCCCGAGCTGCTCTTCAGGTTGGATGAGTCTGCGGAATACAGTATCCACTTGAACGAGATATTCGATAAGATACACAAGGAGAAGGAGAATAAAAATGAGCCTTCCTAAAGTCATAAACGCGATACGCAGGCATAAGAAATTCCTTATCTCCGGCCATGTAGACCCGGAGGCAGACGCGATCGGTTCCCAGCTCGCGTTAGCCAGCCTCATAAAACGGCTGGGCAAGGATCCTATAATAATAGACCAGGACCCGCCCCCCGTATCCTGTGATTTCATGCCCGGGATAAATTCGATCGTCTTATGCAAAAACCTTAATAAAAAGGTATTGAAGGATATCGATTGCGCGCTTATTGTCGATTGCCCAACGCTCGAGCGGACCGGAAAAGCAGCCGAGCTGGTTACGCGGGATATGGAGATAGTCAATATAGACCATCACGTAAGCAATGACTATTTCGGGGATGTCAACTGGGTCGACGGGAAAGGCGCGGCCACGGGCGAGTTGATATTCGGGATATTCAAGCGTCTCGGCCTGAAATTGACGAAGGGTGATGCAATAAATATCTATTCGGCGATACTCATAGATACGGGCTCATTCAGGTATTCGAATACCTCGGCGAAGACCCACATCATCGCTGCGGAGCTTATAAAGAACGGGCTGGATACGAATTTTATATATGAAAGCCTCTTTGAGATGAAGGCCTACGAGGTCACCCATCTCCTGGGAAAGTCCCTCTCGACATTAAATAGGACCCCTGACGGGAAGATAGTATGGATGTGGATAACGAGAGAGATGAAGAATGGGACCGGCGCCGAACTAAAGGACGCAGAGAACTTCATCGGTTTTCCCAGGGCCGTAAGAGGCAGTAAAGTGGCGCTTTTGTTCAAGGAATCGGAAGAGAAGGGGCTTATCAAGGTCAGCCTCAGGGGCAAGGACGGCGTCGACGTCAACAAGATAGCGATGAAATTCGGCGGCGGCGGGCATGTGGCCGCGGCGGGATTCAGCATCAGGGCGGCGTCCCGGGAAGCCGAGAGGAGAGTGCTGGCTGAGGTCTCAAAGCATGTCTGATGTTGACGGCATACTGCTGGTAGATAAGCCTGCCGGCATGACGTCGCACGATATTGTCGACTTTATACGACGCAATTTCAGCATAAAAAAGGCCGGACACGCCGGCACGCTTGACCCTGCTGCGACAGGCCTGCTTGTGATACTGACGGGCAAGGCAACGAAGCTCTCTTCAAAATTCACAATCGGTGACAAGGAATATGAAGCGGTCATGAGATTAGGCAGGAAGACCGACTCGGGAGACGCGGAAGGAAAAGTATTGTCCGAGACTGGTTATGCGCACATAACCGCGGAAAGGATACGGGAAGTATTCAAGGGTTTCGAAGGGGAGACCGGACAGGTCCCGCCAATGTTTTCCGCGATACAGATCAAAGGGAAGAGGCTCTACCAGCTCGCGAGGAAGGGCAAAGAGGTGCCGCGCGAACCGAGAATAATAAACATCAAGGAACTGAGGATAAACAAGATCGAATTGCCGCTGGTGCATTTTACCGTAAAGTGCTCAAAGGGGACATATATAAGGAAGCTGTGTGACGACATAGGCGACATGCTCGGTTGCGGCGGTTATTTGTCCGGCCTGCGCCGCACTGCCTCAGGTGAATTTATGTTGAAGGATTCCATAAATATTGCGGGGCTTAAGTCGATCTCAAGGCCCGGATTGGAAGAACGGCTGGTTAAAATATGAAAAAGACGGTCCTCGCTATAGGGATCTTCGACGGCGTCCATACCGGACACCGCAGGATAATAAGCGCGGCAATACGCGAAGCCAGGAAGAGGGGAGCAGAAAGCGTAGTCGTGACTTTTGAACCGCACCCCCTGAAAGTACTCAGGCCGCGCGTAAGCGTCCCCTCGATAATTTCGGCTTCCCACCGCATAAAGCTCATCTGCGAGCTGGGCGCGGACAGGTGCTGCGTGCTGAGATTCGACAGGAGGTTCTCAAGGCTCTCGCCGAGGGATTTTGCCGGGAAGGTCCTCTCAGGAAAATTCAAGGCTTCGAAGGTATTTATAGGCAGTAATTTTGTCTTCGGAAAAGGCAACGCCGGTAATGCGAATTCCCTGATAAAATTAGGTGTGGAATTTGGTTTTGGCGTCGAGGTGGTCCCGATGGTCAGATCCGGGGGGAAGGTCGTCTCATCAACCGCTATTCGCAAGTATATAATAAAGGGAAAAATAAATGAGGCTGCCCGTATGCTGGGGAGACCGATCAGCGTTTACGGGACCGTAGTCAGCGGCAAGAAGCGCGGACGACTTCTCGGATACCCTACGGCGAATATAGATCCCCACCACGAGGCGATACCTCCTGCCGGGGTCTACGCGGTATGGGTCAAGCGTGGGAAGAGGAGATACGGCGGCGCGCTTTTCATCGGAAAGCCGTCTACTTTCGGCGAGACCGAGACGGTGGTCGAGGTCCATATATTCGATTTCCATGAGTTCATATATCACGAGGATATAGAGGTGGAATTCGTCAGGCGCCTACGCGCGGGACGGAAATTCCGCGGCCGCGAGCCGCTGATCGCGCAGATAAAGCGCGATGATGCGCTCGCGAGGAAGATCTTAAAAACCGGCTAATAATTCTTTACATCGCCGGCCGTCTGTGCTATCATGTTGATACATTAGGAGGTAACAAATTAATGACGATCACCACAGAAGCAAAAAAGAGCCTGATAGACAGTTTCAAGCAAAATGACAAAGACACGGGCTCGGCTCCGGTTCAGATAGCTATCCTCACGGAGAGGATCAACATGCTGACCGATCACTTCAAAATCCACAAGAAAGACCATCATTCCCGCCAGGGTCTCCTCAAGCTTGTCAGCCAAAGGCGCAAGCTTCTGGAATACCTCAAGAGAGAGAGTTCCGAGGCCTATGCGAAAATCCTGGACAGGCTTAATCTGAGGAAATAAGTCCTTCATTTTTTCGGAGAGTGTTCCGGATATCCGGTGAAGGCAGTTGGTTTGTCGTATACGTATAATAAAAAGAGAAGAGAGAAAAGAGAAAAAGAGAAAATGAGTAAAAGATTAGAGACAAAATTAGGCAGGGAGAATTTAATTTTTGAGACGGGCAGGATGGCCAAGCAGGCGAACGGCGCCGTTATGGTGCAATACGGCGGAACTGTCGTCCTGGTAACGGCCGTAATATCGAAACAACAGAGGGTTGGCGTTGATATCGATTTCGTCCCCCTTACCGTCGAATATCAGGAGAAGAACTATGCTGCCGGAAAGATACCCGGCGGATTTTTTAAGCGCGAAGGCAGGCCCTCTGAAAAGGAAGTCCTGACCGCGCGCCTTATAGACAGGCCGATAAGGCCGCTTTTCCCCGCAGGAATTTCGCATGAGATCCAGATAATGGCTTTGGTCCTATCGCACGACGGGGAGAACGACCCGGATATACTGGCGCTTAACGGCGCGTCTTGCGCGCTTGCGGTATCGGATATCCCGTTTAATTACATGATCGGGGCCGCGAGGGTCGGCATGATCGAGGGCGAATTTATAGTCAATCCGACGTTCGCCGAACTCGAGAAGAGTTCCCTGGATATTGTTGTTGTGGGGACGAAGGAATCTATAGTCATGATAGAATCCGGAATGAATGAATTGCCGGAAGACGTAGTTTTGAAAGCCATCGACTTCGGCCACAAGAGCCTCATCGCTTCGATAGAGCTCCAGGAAAAGATGAAAGCCGAATGCGGCAAGCCGAAGGGGACTGATTACACGATAAAGAAGATAGACGAAGGGCTGTACAAAAAGGTCAAGGACCTCTCCCTGGGCAAGATAAAGGAAGTCGAGCATAAAGCCACCAAGGAAGAGAGGGAAGAGATGATGTCCCTGATAGCCGAGGACCTCGTTTTGAAGCTTGTGGTCGAAGGCTCCGAATTGACCGAGGCGGAGGTAAAGAGCGCCTTGGTGAAAGTCGAGAAAGAAGAAGTCAGGCGGACCATCCTCCAGGAGAAGAAGAGGGTGGACGGCCGCGGCTTTAAGGATATACGCCAGATAACCTGCGAAGTAGGAGTGCTTCCTAGGACGCACGGTTCGGCATTATTTACCAGGGGGCAGACGCAGAGCCTTGCCGTAACCACTCTCGGCACATCGGCGGACGAACAAACGATAGACGCGCTCGAAGGCGAGTCGTCAAAATCGTTCATGCTGCATTACAGTTTCCCGCCGTTCTCGGTCGGTGAGGTGAAGCCCGTAAGGGGACCCGGACGCCGCGAGATCGGGCACGGGGCTTTGGCCGAAAGGGGACTGAAGCCGATAATGCCCTCGAAAGAGGAATTCCCTTATACGGTAAGGGTCGTCTCCGAGGTATTGGAATCGAACGGTTCCTCATCGATGGCGACGGTCTGCGCCGGAACACTCTCTTTAATGGACGCGGGCGTTCCCATAAAGGCGCCTGTCAGCGGTATCGCAATCGGGCTGGTCAAAGAGGGCAAGAGTTTCGTGATACTTACGGACATCGCAGGGTTGGAAGACCATTTCGGCGATATGGATTTTAAGGTCACCGGCACGGAGAAAGGCGTTACCGCCGTGCAGATGGACCTGAAGATAGACGGAATAGACCTCGAGATAGTAAAGCAATCACTTGAGCAGGCGAGAGAGGCGAGGATGATCATCCTCGAGAAGATAAAGGCCGCGCTCGCAGGGCCGAGAGCGGAACTTTCGCCCTACGCGCCACGCATCGTCTCCTTCAAGATCAACCCTGACAAGATCAGGGATGTCATAGGGCCGGGAGGCAAGGTCATACGCAAGATAATCGAGGACACCGGCGTTACGATCGATATAGAGGATGACGGCACGGTGAACGTCGCATCAGCCGACGGCGAAGCCCTTCAGAAGGCGCTGGATATCATAAATGGCCTTACCCAGATGCCGGAAGTCGGAAAGATCTATAACGGCAAGGTTAAGAGGATAATGCCTTTCGGCGCGTTCGTAGAGATACTGCCCGGACAGGAAGGCCTCGTCCACGTCTCGGAGATGTCAGACCAGTACGTCAAAAACGTCGAGGATGTCGTAAAACTCGGCGATGAGTTCCCGGTCAAGCTCATGGAGATAGACGACCAGAACAGACTTAATCTCAGCAGGAAGCAGGCTGCGCCGGGTTACGTCCCCGGGGAAGAAAAACCCAGGGAACACCGCGAGCCGAGGGAATCGAGCGGGCACGGGGATGGAAGAGGCGAAAGGAGATATCATAAGAAGTGAAGCAGGAGAGGATAAACGAGATTTGGGGCGTTCTTCTCTTCGCCTTATCTGTCCTTGTCTTCGTCAGCCTCATAACGTATGACCCGAACGACCTTCGGATCTTCACGTCCAATCCGAATGTATATACCCATAATTATGCCGGCATAATCGGCGCGTATGTCGCGGCGGCTCTCTTTTCCTTGATAGGTTTCAGCGCTTATATAATACCCGCGCTGACGTTGACATGGTCGCTCGGTAAATTCTTAAATAAGGTCCCGCAGAAATTTTATTTCAAACTTCTCGGGACCTCTTTCCTTTTTATAGCCTCCAGCGCATTATTGAGCCTTGCTTCTTCACCCCAGAGTGATGCGGTCAAGGTCCATTGGGGCGGCATGCTCGGCCTCTTTTTCTCTAACTTTTTTGTAAGATATCTCGGTCCGGTAGGCGCGTGGGTGATCGTAATAGTCCTCGGTGCCTTATCTATCCTTCTTGCGACAGAACTGCTTATATTCCCGGTCGTAATGTCCCTCGCAAGCTCGGTTTCGGAGCTTATTTCAATGCTTATAAAAAAGAAGCCCGGCCAGGCGAAGGAGAAGCGGCTCGAGAAAGCCGAAGCGCAGTCGCCTTTAAGGAGAAGTTTTGAGCAGATCAAAGCGGAGATAGCTAAGGGTAAAGAGGTGAAAGAGAAAGGGGCGGTCAACGAAGCGAAAGCCGCGGCCCAGGCCAAACAGCAGCCTGTTAAGGAAGAGCCCAAAGTCCTCGGAGAGGGACGCACCACCATAATAGATATAAAGAAGATCATAAAGAAGGAAGAGCCGAAGTCGGGCCAGATACAGGTGGTAAAGCGCGTTGTGGGAGATTACAAACTCCCGGATATGAGCTTGCTCGATTCGCCGCCGCCTCTTGAGGAGCGTAAGATAAGTGACGACCTGGACGCGAGCGCTAAAGTCCTCGAAGATACCTTGGCGGATTTCGGGATCGAGGTGAAGATCACGGCCGTGGAACGCGGGCCTGTCATTACGAGATACGAATTGGAACCCGCGCCCGGCGTAAAGGTGATGAGGATAACGAGCCTCTCCGATGATATAGCTTTAGCTATGAAGGCGCAGAGCGTAAGGATAGTCGCGCCTATCCCGGGCAAGGCGAGAGTGGGCGTCGAGGTCCCGAACTCCTCGAGTTCGCTCGTATACCTGAAAGAAATACTGCAATCATCCGAATTCCAGAACTCAAAGTCTAAACTTACGCTGGCTCTCGGCAAAGACATCGCCGGGACCCCGGTCATCGCCGACCTTGGCGAGATGCCGCATATGTTGATAGCCGGTACGACAGGTTCGGGCAAGACGGTCTGCGTCAACTCCATAATTAGCTCCATGCTCTTTAATGCCTCTCCTGATGAGGTGAAGTTCCTGATGGTCGACCCTAAGATGGTCGAGCTCGCGATGTTCAACGGCCTTCCGCATCTCCTGTGCCCGGTCGTGACCGACCATAAGAAAGTCTCCGGAGCCTTGAACTGGGTCGTAAGCGAGATGGACTCGCGCTACAGGTTATTTGCGCGGCTGGCGGTCAGGAATATCGAGTTCTTCCACGAAAAATTAAGCAAGGGTGAATTCAAGGACCAGGAGGAAGTGCCTGAAGTCCTTCCTTATATAGTTGTTATAATAGATGAGCTGGCAGACCTTATGCTTGCCGCTCCGCAGGAAGTGGAGAATGCGATAACCAGGTTATCCCAGCTCTCCCGCGCGGTCGGCATTCACATAATACTCGCGACACAAAGGCCTTCGGTCGATGTCGTGACCGGCGTCATAAAGGCCAATTTTCCGGCGAGGATATCCTTCAAGGTCGCCTCCAAGGTCGACTCAAGGACCGTCCTCGACATGAACGGCGCGGATAAATTGCTCGGTAAGGGAGATATGCTATTTATGAGGCCCGGCGATGCGAAGCCGACGCGCGCGCAGGCATGCCTCGTCAAGGACAGGGAGATAGAGAGGGTCATAAATTTTATCAAGGAGCAGCGGTCGGCCGAATACGACGAAGAGATACAAAAGGAACAGGAAAAGAAATCCCACGGCAAGACGTACGAGAAGGACGAGATGTATGAAGAGGCGGTAATCATGGTGCTTGACACCAAACAGGCCTCGGTCTCGATGCTCCAGCGCAGGCTCGGTCTAGGATATACAAGGGCCGCGCGCCTCGTAGACACGATGGAAGCCGAAGGTATAGTCGGTCCGTATAACGGTTCAAAGCCACGTGACATACTTATAGATACCATGGAGGCGGTAAAAGCGAAATGGACTCAGTCGGGTCGAGAATAAAGGCCGCTCGCGAATCAAAAGGGATATCCATTGAACAGGCGCAGAAAGATACCCGCATAAGCGGGAGGATATTAAGCGCTATCGAAGCCGGCAGGGCTCAGGATATGATCTCCGGCCCGGTCTATGTAAAGAGTTTTATCAAGAAGTACGGCGATTACCTCGGGCTTGACGGAGCTTCTCTGGCCGATAGTTTCGCCGGCGAAAAACCCGCGTTCAAGGATCAGATCTCCGTCCTCAGCAAAGATGATAAATGGGGCAAGGCTCCCGCAGGAATAAAATTTCCCTTCAAAAAATTGATCTATGCCGCGATAACCGTACTGGCGATATTCCTTGCCGTTAAGCTGATCGGTTTCGCCGGCTCAAAAACAATAGCGTTCCTTAAATCCAGGCCTAAAGCGGAAAGCAAGGCCGTTGCCGCGAAGCCGAAACCGGCGTCCAAAAAAGCCGTTGAGACCGCGGTGAAACCGTCAGCTAAGGTCGCACAGGCCCCGGTCATCCAGATCCCGAAAGGCGAAAATCTTACGCTCTCGCTTAAGACGCGCGCGGATGTTTATTTGAAGTTGAAGTCCGACGGCAGCGTTATATATGACGGTATCCTTAAAAAGGGCTCGAGCGAGAGATGGGAGGCGAAGGAATCTTTCGAGATCTCGACCAGCAAGGCCGAGGCGCTGTCAATGGACCTGAACGGCACTCCGGTTAGCCAGTTGGGTAAAGGCGTAATAAAAGGCCTGAGATTACCCAAGTAACGCCATCCTAGATGCCAACCAAACCGGTCAAAATATCGCTTATCTCGCTTGGCTGCGCGAGGAACCTGGTAGATTCCGAGATAATTTTAGGCACGCTTAAGGGTTCCGGGTTCGTTATAACTGATTCCCCGCGGTCGGCGGATATAGCAATAGTCAATACCTGTTCATTCATAGAGGACGCCAAAAAAGAATCAATAGAGGCGATACTCGATCTCGTCGATCTCAAGAATTCCGGTAAAATAAAAGGAATACTCGTCGCGGGCTGCCTCCCCCAGAGATACGGTAAATCGCTGCGTAAGGAATTGGGCGAGATAGACGGCTTCATAGGGGTCGAGGGTTTCGCCAGGCTGCCCAAACTCATAAGCGATATAATGGACGGCAAGAGGGTCTATAGCGTCTCGCGTAATCCCGCTTATCTCTATAATTGGAAGACGCCGCGGCAATCCCTGACGCCGAAGCACTTCGCCTATATAAAGATCTCCGAGGGCTGTTCGCATAAGTGCTCTTTCTGCGTGATACCGAAGATACGCGGCAGGCACAGGAGCCGCGGCATGGATTCGATCGTCGCCGAGGCGCGGGACCTTATAGATAAAGGCGTAAAAGAGATAAACCTGATAGGTCAGGATACTACCCTCTACGGCATAGACCTTTACCGGCGTCCCGCGCTCGCGGAATTATTGAAAAAACTTGCCCGGCTTAAAGGGGCGCGATGGTTACGGCTCATGTACGCGCATCCGGCCCGATTCAGCGACGATCTTGTATCAGTAATAGCCGGAGAGGGACCGATCTGCAAATACATCGACCTCCCCGTCCAGCATATCAATGACAGGATACTTGATGCGATGAGGAGGGGGACGTCGGGCGCGTTGATCAGGGGCTTGCTCGCGAGATTGCGTGAGCGTATCCCGGCGATCGCAATCCGCACCGCGGTCATTGTGGGTTTTCCGGGCGAGACAGATAAGGAATTCAACGAACTCCTCGGTTTTATAAAAGAGGCGAGATTTGAACGGCTCGGGGCTTTCGTATATTCAGAAGAGGAAGGGACGCCGGCCGCGAGATCAAAAGATCATATACCCGAAAAAGAGAAGCTTGCGCGTTGGAACGAGTTGATGAAGGCCCAGCGCCGGGTCTCTTCGGAAAATAACGGTAAATTTCAAGGCAGAAGGTTCGAAGTGATCGTCGACGAAAAGGACGGCTCCGGCAGGGACACCTGGCTGGGCCGGACATACATGGACGCGCCTGAGATCGACGGCCTGGTATACATAAAAGGCACCGGCATAAAGACAGGGGATATTGTGCCCGTAAAGATCACCGGAACTCTCGAATACGATCTTATCGGAGAAAAGGAAGTGATGATATGAACCTCTCGAACAAACTGACTATTTCGAGGATATTCCTCGCTTTCGTCCTCATGTATTTCCTTTTCGCCAGGTGGCCGGGCGCTAAATATTTCGCGTTCTTTACCTTCGCGGCCGCCTCCCTTACGGATTATTTCGACGGATATTTTGCCCGCAAGGAAGGCAAGATAACCGATTTCGGAAAATTGATGGACCCGATAGCCGACAAGATCCTGGTTCTTGCGGCTTTCCTGGCTTTCGTCGAGCTTGATCTTGTTCCTGCGTGGACGGTCGTGATAATAATGGCTAGAGAAGTGACGGTGACCGGGTTGAGGATCTCGGCGCTCTCAAAGGGAAAAGTGATAGAGGCCGAAGAGGCGGGCAAGCACAAGACCGTATCCCAGATGATAGCCATATCGATGATACTCATATTTTTAATGTTAAGGGAGGCGGGAAAATCCCTCTCTTTCTGGAATTATGATACCGAGAAGTGGGTCCTTAATCTCATATTCATCGTAATGCTCGTTACGGTCGCGCTTACGCTTACGTCCGGGATATCTTTCTTCACAAGGAATAGGAAACTCTTCAATTGAAGACCTTGGTCAGGCTTATCAGCACATTCTTCTACGCGGGGTATGTCCCCAAGATACCGGGCACAGCCGGTTCGGTCTGCGGCCTGCTGATTTTTTTTCTTGTAGGTCACAGCCTTTCAGCAACGATAATCGCATTATCGGTATTGACGGCGGCGGCCCTGATGGTGATAAGGGAAGCCGAGGATATCTTCGGTCAAAAGGATTCGCGGCAGATAGTCATCGACGAAGTGATAGGGATGATGATCGCGCTCCTGTTCATACCCATGAAACCCGTATTCATCATCCTCGCCTTCGTATTATTCAGGGTATTCGACATAACGAAACCTTTCCCAATAAGACGCATTGAGAAGATGGAGAGCCCGTGGGGGGTAGTTCTGGATGACGTGCTTGCGGCAGTCTACGCGAACATCTCGGTTCAGATCATAGCCATCTTCGCTCTAAAGAGCGGGGTATAGATAGAGCCCTGAGGGGTTAGGCGGCTCGTGAACAGCGTCAGCCACCCTACCTTTATAATTGAACCCGCCTCAAATCCGGTCGTTTCGATCAATTTACGCAGCCTATCGATGTTCTTTTGGCTCCGGACCCTTCCAAGAGTAATATGAGGATGGAATTTTCTCTCTTCCCCGGCGATGCCTATAGCCCGTAATTTAGTCTCCAGGCCGTCGGCTAACCGCTGCGATTCTGCAGCCCCCAGGTCCACGCCTGCCCATATGACCTTGGGAAAACTCGCATCCGGGAACGCCCCGATCCCTTTCATCGTGATCTCAAATGGCCCGGTCCCGGCAGCCGTCAGGGCAAGCTGTTTTTGTATCTCCTCAGCATTGTCCGGTCCGACGTCGCCTATGAACCTCAGGGAGAGGTGTACATTCTCCGGCTCGACCCATTTGACGTCGGCGCCGGATCCCTTAAGCGTCGTCTGAAGGGAAACGAGCTCATCGCGGGCCTGAGGAGGGAGCTCTATCGCTATAAAAACCCTCATCATTTCACCCATTTGGCCCGATTATACATTAGGATTTGACATTAATCAATGCTCTGGGTATAATTTTAACATGCAAGATCAGAGGGATGATAAGCAAGAACCGTCTCAGGACGGCCTTTGCAAAGATGACATACTGGTTGCCTTATCGAAGGTAAACTACGCTATAGCCAATTGTTCGGAATTAAAACCCGTGCTTTCGTTGATCCTTGAAAATGCGGTCAAGATATTAAAAATAGATACGGCAAAACTATATCTAATCGACAAGAAAGATAATTTACTAAAAGGAGCCGCATGCGCCGGAAGCAGGGATGTGCAAACTCCGATTGAAATGGAACAACATGTAGAACTCCCGTTAAAAGAAGGAGAGGTGACCCTCCAAATCCCGCTCATAGCCGGTAACAGAAAAATAGGCTTTCTCGTAGCCGATAACAGCCGGAGCCGCAGACGTATAACAAAAGAAGAAAAGGAGATGCTTGATATCTTTTCATGCCAGGCGCTGGCCGCCATCGGAAAGCTTAAGTTGTCCGAAGAGATAAAGTGCGTTTCCGTCCGCGACGACCTGACAGGGTACTTTGTCCATGATTTCTTTTTATCGCGGGTCGAGGAGGAGGCGAAGAGGTCCGCGCGCGAAAAGAGTAATTTTTCGATTATGATCATCGATATAGACGGGTTCAGGAGATATAACGACGTCTACGGGTGCCATTCGGGGGATCAGATGATCGTGGAGTTGTCCAAAATCCTAAAAAGAAATATAAGGCCTTTCGATGTGATCGGTCGCCCGGTCAACAGCGTCAGCCGCAATACCGGTGATGAGTTGGAGGTTCTGCTGGTTAACAGCGCTCCGGAAAATGCCCTTGCGGTTGCTCACCGGATAAGCAAAGCGGTAAAAGCCGTAGAATTTAAATTTGCGGACAAACAGGTCAACTTTTCGGTCAGTACGGGTATCGCAGTCTATCCCCAGGACGGGACGACGCAGCACCAATTATTCAAGAAGGCCGAAGAGGCGTTACGCTGGGCCAAACAGCACGGGAAGGACCAGATCTGCCTTGTGAGGGATATAGGAAAGAAGGATTCTAGAGGGATCTTCTGAGAAGGTCAAGCGCAGCCTGGGAACTCCTGAATTTGATCACTTCGCGTTCGCCCCTGAAATGAAATTCCCTCCAAATAGTCTTTTCCGGCATGGCTATAGCAATATAAACAAGCCCGATCGGTTTTGATTTTGTGGCGCCTCCGGGTCCGGCGATGCCGGTTACCGAAAGGCCTATATCCGCGCCAGAGATCTCCCTGACATTTTTCGCCATTTCTAAAGCAGTTTGACGGCTAACGGCCCCGTATTTGTATATTGTGCCCGGTGAGACGCACAGCTGAGACATCTTTGCGTCGTTAGAATAAACGACGACCCCCATCCTGAAATACCCGGAACTGCCCGGGACATTCGTGATGCGGTCCGATATGCGGCCGCCCGTGCAGGATTCGGCAATGGCGAGCGTTTTGTGTTTCGCGGCCAGTATCTTTCCAGCAGCGCCCTCAAGAGTTTCGCTATCGCGCCCGAAAATACAACCCTTCAATCGCGCGGTTATCTTCCTGTCGACCCTGTCTATCAGGACCTTCGCGGCTTTTTCGTTCTTTGCCTTAGCGGTTATCTTTAGTTCTATCAGGGCCGGTTTAGCGTAGATTCCGACGGTGACCGGAGGTGGGGATTCCAGGAGGTCTTTTACCTTCCGGTCGACGGCGGATTCCGGAAGGCCGGTTATGTTTATTGTACGGATCTTTATTATCCAATCAGATTTGGCTTTTTTCTTCAGGTACGGCATCGCGTATCTTTCAAACATAGGGTCTAATTCGCGCGGAGGCCCGGGCAGCGCTATAAGCATTTTTCCAGCCTGGTCGACGATGAATCCCGGCGCGGTGCCGACATCATTTTCAAGGACTTTAGCGCCTTCGGGGATATGGGCCTGCCTGAGGTTCCCGGGGGGCATATTCAGGCATTGCCCTCCGAAATGCGTCTTTATTTTGCCCGCTATTTTTTTATTATAGATAAGTCTTTTTGAGAGAGCGTCGGATATTGCCTCGAGGGTGATATCGTCGACCGTCGGGCCCAGCCCGCCGGTAGTTATCACGATATCGGAGCGAAGGAGCCCTTGTTTTATCGCGCGGGCCAACCGGCCGGGATTATCTCCCACGGCGGACTGGTAATAGACGTCTATCCCAAGCTCAGCGAGTTTCAGGGAGAGCCACTGTTGGTTGGTGTTAAGTATCTGGCCGAGCAGGATCTCGGTGCCTATGCAAATTATCTCAGCTTTCATGATGGTCTATTATAAGTGAAGGGCGCGGAGAAGTCAATTTGACTTCAACGAGCCCGCGGACCGAATTACAGAGGAATACCTTATCGGCTTTACACAGGTCTTTTAAAAATATCTTCTTCTCTTTAACGCGGCCGCTTTTTATCAAGTAAGCCCTGAATATGCCGGGCAAAAGTCCGGAGGAGAGGGGGGGAGTATAGAATTTCCCGTTTTTCTTTATCACTACGTTTGTTATGGCGCCCTCGGTCACTTCGCCCTTCGTATTAAGGAATATGACGTCAAAATATCCTTTCGCACGATAATGCCCGTATTCGGCGTCATAGAGCCGCCTGTTTGTTGTCTTGTGATAAAGTAAAATGCTGCGAGAATCTGTCCTGAACACGGAAACCGCGGCCTGTACCGCGGCTTGTCCCGGGCCCTGCCCGATCTCAGAGTTTTCGACGGTGGCATTGCCGTCTTTAGCCAGTAAGACCCGCACCCTATATCGGACGTTCCTTTTAAAACCATCCTGTGAACTTATCAATATTCGTATTATCTCCGCACGGTCGAAAACAAATCCGAAATATGCGGCCGAATCGCGCATCCTGCCGAGATGCCCGTCAAGATGCCTGAATTTCCCGTCCCATAGCATCGTCTCGATCAGTGAAAAAGGCCTGTGCCTTTTTGTGAGAAACCTGGCCTTTAAGACGCATTCTTTGTATTCCTCACCTGCTCGGATTTTTGCGGTTTTGAATCCAGAGCCGGAACGTCATCGGAAAGCCGTTCCACCGCCCTGTCATCCAGAAAGTTTTTCAGAAGCACGCGGGTTTTTGCCATCGGGGCATTAATCACCCTTGGGTTGGTGCTGATGCGGATGAATCCAAGTTCCGTCAACGGGCAAACCGCCAGCTTTTTCCCTTCCAACCATCGAAAAGCCCGTTCGTGCTGCGAATGATTTTCCCAGATCGCCGCCAGCAACAGGTTGACGTCCATCAGGTGCTTCATGGGAATTCCGCCAGCGCCTCCCGCAAAGCCGCATTGTTAATCGGATGATCCAATTTCCCCACGGTGTAGCCGCCCTTTTTCCGGAATGTCACCCGCGATTGACGGAACTTGACCGGTTCAAGCCGGATGAGAATAAATTTGTCCTTCCCCACCGCCTGCAAATCGAAACGGGAGCCGGGCTTGGTCGGCAGCGTCACGCGCTTTTTATTGTCTGTAATCACTGTCATGGTGGGATTATCCCACAGCCCGAACGCAGTGTCAAGGGTGCTTTTCCGGTGGTGGCGGGTTGTTGGATTGGCAGGAATGAGCTGCCGCTCACCGGCCGCGCAGCAGCGCGGCCCTACCGCAAATCGCCAATACCGCCGCCGGTTTTTCTGGGG
>CAISWF010000057.1 GCA_903889135.1 Candidatus Omnitrophota bacterium
CTGCTCGACAGCGTCATCCTTGAAGCCAAGGCATCTCCACGCAAACGAAAAAACTTCAACTTTCACACCGGTGACGAATCCCGCTGCAACCGGCTCCTTTACGCACTTGAACCAGGCACCTACGAGGAATTACTCCGCAAAAACGTCCTCTACAAGCGTCTCTACGAGCTGCAGTTCATGGAAGTAGAGACAAGGTCCTCCGGAGCTTAGCGAAGGAGGGTAAAAAAGGCTTGAATTAGCCCCCCGGTTGTGCTAAAATTACCCGATTATCGAGCCCCTGACATTATTAAGGGCGAGATCCTTGACCGCAGTCAAGGACGATACACAAACAAACATAAATAGGAGGTTTCGTTGGCAGCTACACAGACAATAAAACAGTTACTTGAAGCGGGAGTCCACTTCGGTCACCAGAAGAAGCGCTGGAACCCCAAGATGAAGAGATTCATCTTCGGAGAGAAGAACGGGATCTACATCATCGATCTGGAGAAGACCGAAAAGGCGCTGGAGAAGGCGCTAAGCTTTTTGAGGGAAATATCCTCAAAAGGCGACATAGTCCTGTTCGTGGGGACTAAAAAGCAGGCTAAGGACGTGATGAAGGAAGAGGCCCTGCGCAGCGGCATGTTCTACGTGACCGAGCGCTGGCTGGGCGGAATGCTCACTAACTTCGCCACCTTAAAAAAATCGATAAAAAGGCATAAAGATATCACGCGGATGAAGGAAGACGGCACCATGGAGAAGCTTTCCAAGAAAGAAGTGGCGAAGCTTACCCGGGAGCAGGCTAAACTCAACCGCGACCTCGAGGGCGTGCTCGATATGGGCAAGGTCCCGGCCGCTATTTTCATAGTCGACTCGAAGAAAGAGGAGATAGCCGTGGCAGAGGCCCACAAGCTCGGCCTCGCGGTGATCGGTCTCATAGATACCAATTGCGACCCGGACAAGATAGATTACCCGATACCCGGAAACGACGACGCCATCCGCTCGATAAAGCTTATTTCGGGCATGGTCTCGGACGCGATCATGCAAGGCAGGAAGGCTTATCTTGACGGCAAGGCCGCGGAAGAAGCGAGGGCCGCAGCCGAAGCCGACGAGGAGGAGAAGGTGGTCGTGGATGAAGACGCGGCAGAAGAACTCAAAAAGAACGTCCTTAAGGGTAAGAAGACCGAGGAAGAGGAATCCGTAGCAAAAAAACCCAAAAAGATAACGAAAGTTTAAGATAAATGACAGCCACAGCGAAGATCAAAACTGAAGATGTAAAAAAATTAAGGGAGACTACCGGCGCCGGAGTAATGGATTGCAAGGAAGCGCTCGCGAAGTCCAGCGGCGATTTCAATAAGGCGATGGCCATATTGAAAGAGAAAGGGTTAAAAATAGCGGAGAAGAAGGCCGCGCGCACTGCAAAAGCCGGGCTGATATCTTCGTATGTCCATCACGACTCGAGGATAGGCGTCCTGGTAGAGGTCAACTGCGAGACGGATTTCGTCGCGAGGACGGATGATTTCCAGAAGTTATGCCGTGACCTCGCGCTCCAGGTCGCGTCGGCGAGCCCGAAATATCTCAAGAGAGAAGATGCGCCGAAAGACCTGCCCGAGGATGAAATAAAGTATCACTGCCTCTTCGAGCAGGCGTTCATCAAGGACCCGGCGCTCACGATAAAGGATATCGTAACTCAGGTCATAGCCAAGACCGGAGAGAATATAATAGTCAGGAGATTCGTAAGGTACCAATTAGGAGAGTAAGGCGATGGTAAAGACGGTCAAGCCGCTGTTCAAGAGAGTGCTTCTTAAAATAAGCGGGGAAGCGTTAAGCGGCGACCGCGGTTACGGGATCGACCCGCAGGCCTGTTCCAATATCGCCGAACGAATAAAAGAAGTAAGGGACCTGGGCATCGAGGTGGCCGTTGTCATCGGCGGCGGCAACATCATCCGCGGCGAGAAATTCGCGGCGAAGGGGATGGACCGCTCGACCGCCGACTACATGGGCATGCTCGCGACGGTCATAAATGGCATGGCGCTGCAGGACGCCCTGGAGAAGATCGGTTGTTTCACGAGGGTCCAGACGGCCATACAGATGGAGCAGATAGCCGAGCCGTATATAAGGCGCAGGGCGATACGCCATCTCGAAAAAGGCCGCGTAGTAATATTCGCCGGCGGCACCGGGAACCCGTATTTCACTACCGATACCGCGGCTGTCCTCAGGGCGGTGGAAGTCTGCGCGAGCGTAATACTTAAGGCGACCAAGGTGGACGGCATATATACGGCCGACCCCGTCGTAGACAAACACGCTAAAAAATACGACAAGCTTAAATATATCGAAGTGATAAACAGGGGCCTTAAGGTCATGGATACGACCGCGATAAGCCTCTGCATGGATAACCACCTGCCGATCGTCGTGTTCAACTTAAACGTCAAAGGCAATATCAAACGCGCCTGCCTCGGTGAAAAGGTAGGCACGACCGTCTCATAAAAAGAAGGCGAGGACCGGATGGATTTTGAAGGCCATACTATAAAAGAGATCCTTGTTGACACGGAAGCAAGGATGAAAAAGAGCATGGAAGTGATTGCCCATGAATTTTCAACGGTGCGCACGGGCCGCGCGACGCCGTCGCTTGTCGACGGCATAAAGGTCGATTATTTCGGCACGCCGACGCCGCTCAAATCGCTGGCGGCGATATCGACGCCGGACGCTAAACTTATAGTAATCCAGCCGTGGGACGCGTCGGTCTGCGGCGAGATCGAGAAGGCCATCCAGAAATCGGACCTCGGCATCACGCCGGTAAACGACGGCAAACTGGTCCGCCTGCAGATACCCGATCTTTCAAAAGAGCGCCGCGTTGAGCTGGCAAAGGTGGTCAAGAAGATGACCGAGGACGGCAGGATATCGGTAAGGAACGTCCGCCACGCCGCGGTAGAGCATATCAAGAAGATCGAAAAAGACAAGGTCATCACGGAAGATGAGAAGTTCACCGGCCAGGACGCCATCCAGAAGCTGACCGACAGATATATCGCCAAAGTCGAAGAACTCTTGGCGGCCAAAGAAAAAGAAATAACAGAGATTTAATAGTGAGCCGCTAGCTCATCCGGTAGAGCAACGGCCTTTTAAGCCGTGGGTGCTGAGTTCAAGTCTCAGGCGGCTCACCATTTTATTTAATACTATGCTCGACCTAAAATTCATAAGAGATAATCCCGACAAGGTAAAGAAAGCCTGCGAGAACCGCGGCAAGCCCGCGGATATCGACGGCCTTTTGTCGCTTGATGAGCGCCGCCGGAGGGCCCTCAAGGAAACAGAGGATATAAAGCGAAATAAAAATATCGCCTCTGACGAGATCGCGAAGCTCATGCGCGAGAAGAAGGACGCGAAGGGCAAGATCGCCGAGATGAAGGCGATATCCGAGAAAGAGAAATCTCTAGACGAGGAGATAAGGGCGGTAGAGAAGGATATCCAGGCGGCGTTATATAATATCCCGAACCTCCCGCACGAATCTGTCCCGGTCGGCAAAGACGCCTCGGCCAACAAGATAGTAAAGACGTGGGGCAAGGAAAAGAAATTAGATTTCAAGCCGCTCACGCATATCGAGATCGGCGAATATCTCGATATTTTAGATTTCCCGCGCGCCGCGAAGATATCCGGAAGCAATTTTCCGCTCTTCAAGGGCGACGGGGCGAAACTTGAGCGCTCTTTGATAAATTTCATGCTGGACCTTCACACGAAGGAGCACGGATACAGGGAGATATCCCCGCCGTTTTTGGTCAACCGCGCCGCGATGACCGGCACCGGGCAGCTTCCGAAGTTCGAAGAAGATATGTACCGGCTGAAAGATGAGGACCTGTTCCTCGTCCCGACCGCCGAGGTGCCCCTTACGAACCTTCATATGAACGAGATACTCGAAGGGGAGTCCCTTCCGGTCTATTACACGGGCTATACGGCGTGTTTCAGGCGCGAGGCCGGCTCTTACGGCAAGGATACAAAAGGCCTGATGCGCGTCCATCAATTTGATAAGGTCGAACTGGTGAAATTCGTGAAACCCGGCACATCCTACGATGAACTCGAAAAGCTCGTAGGGAACGCCGAGAAGGTCCTCCAAAAACTCGACCTGCAATACAGGGTCGTCGCGTTATCTACCGGCGACCTGAGCTTCTCGGCCGCGAAGTGCTACGATTTTGAGGCATACGCGCCGGGAGTGAACGCCTGGCTTGAGGTCTCGAGCTGCTCCAATTTCGAGGATTTCCAGGCGAGGCGCGCCAACATAAAATTTCGCTCCAAAGATACGGGCAAGTCCGAATATGTCCATACGTTGAACGGCTCGGGCGTGGCATTGGCGCGCACGGTCATCGCGATACTCGAGAATTACCAGAATAAGGACGGCAGCGTGACTATCCCGGAAGTCCTCCGCCCGTACATGGACGGAAGAGACAAAATAGTCCCGCCGAAAAAATAATGGGCCGCATCACAAAATTCATCATCGCGATCCTGGCCATACCTTTCGTAATCTCCAGCTCTTATTCTCTCTACCACGAGATAGGGAAGATCTATTCCGTCGACAGCAACCAATGGTTTTTCCTCCTCGGCATCATTGTCTACCTGATAATACACACGGTCCTGTTCAAGCCGAATATCGTCTATATCTTCGGCCACGAGCTGACGCACGCGCTGGCGATGTTCCTCTCGGCCGGCAAGGTCAAGAGCTTCAAGGTCTCGAAGAAGGGCGGGGAGGTGAAGGGGACGAAGGCCAACCTGTTCATCAGCCTCGCGCCGTATTTCTTCCCGACGTATACCCTGGTGATCATCCTCATCTGGCACATCGCCGGGCAGATCTGGGACATAAAAGATTTTATCGGAGTATTCCTCTTCGCGGTCGGGCTGACGCTGACTTTCCATTTCGTCATGACCGTCGAGTTCCTGAAGACGAAACAGCCGGACCTCGTCAAGAGCGGCTACCTCTTTTCGATAGTCCTGATATACCTGATAAATTTAAGCATCGCGGCGCTGATACTGAATTTCGTATTCTTTGATTTCTCGTTCAAGAATTACGCGATAAACGCTTACGAGGTGGCGAGGGATATTTATCTCTGGCTCTTCAGGCAGATGTTTTCCTTGAGGCGCGCGTAGGAGCTATGATATAGTTGGAGCACGCGGTATACTTTTGGATATGCCAAAAGTATCCGCTCGCTACCACTAAAATAGAGCGAGCGGAGAGGTGGCTGAGCGGTTGAAAGCGGCAGTCTTGAAAACTGTTGAGGGTGTTATGCCCTCCCCGAGTTCGAATCTCGGCCTCTCCGCCATTTTTAAACAGGGAGCAAGATGAAAAATATTAAATTTGCGGTGGCATTGGTTGCCACCATTACGGCCCTGCTCATCGTCGGATGCGGCGTCCTGCCCGGTTTCACAAAGCCGGAACTTTCAAAGGTCTTAGAGGACGGATGGCAGGCGTATAAAAGGATAAGCCCAATTTTAACGGCGGGCTCGCGATGCAGATACTTTCACCAAAGGGCGATTATTTTATATCGACAGGCATGGGCGATGTCACTAATGCCAGCCATTTCCGCATAGCGAGCGTCACCAAGACGTTCACGGCCGCGGGGATAATGCTGCTTAACCAGAAGGGGCTGCTCAATATAGACGATAAGATCACGGATAATGCCCCGGGAAAGAATATCCCTTACGTACCCAATACCCCGGGGTACGATATCCCTTATAAAAATGAGATCACCATCAGGATGCTTCTTATGCATCGCGCCGGCGTGTTCGATATCACCAACAACGATATTCCGGATAACAACTTCTCCCACGGCGAGCCGTATATCGGGAAGAACTATCTTGACTATATGAAAGATCAGGACAAAAACCATACTTTTACGTTCGACGAGCTGGTCGGCATTAATGCCAAGAACCAATTATCTTTTTTCAAGCCAGGGGCAGATTACCATTATTCCGATACGGGATATTCGATGCTCGGCGAGATCATTGAAAGGGTTTCCGGGAAGTCCTACGCCGATTTCATCAAAAGCGAGTTATTGGTGCCGAACGGCCTGCTTGATACCAGCCTTACGTGGAAGGGTTCTGACCAGGACCTGCCCGCGCCTTTCGTAAGAGGGTATGTATGGATGGGCGGTAAGATCGAAGAAGTCACCAGGTCGAATATGTCACCGCACGTGGCCGAAGGGAACATAACCGCGACCCCGAAAGACCTCGCTAACTGGGGCAAAAAATTGCTGAGGGGCGAGGCGGGGCTCACAAAAACGACCGTTGAAATGATGAAGGCGGGAACGAATAAGGGAACCGGGATAGCCGCTACTTACGGCTTCGGCATTTTTTATATTCCGGGGATCGGTTACGGCCACAACGGCGCCCATGAAGGATATCTGACATATATGGTCTACAATCCCAAGACGGACGTCGTGTTTGTCGTCTTCACTAATGAGTGGGACCTGCAAAAGGGCCTGGAATCGATAAAGTCCGAAATGGAGGCCATGACAAAGATAGCCGGCCACGTCCTGAAAAAGATGGGCTATTGATAGCAAGTGACACTTTGGGATATGCCCAAAGTGTCCGCTCGCTACCACTAAGATAGAGCGAGCGGGACTTGCGGATATACAGGAAAGTGCGCGGGGTTCCCTCGGGATACACCCTTTGGGAAGAGGGGAATAGTAAGGGGAGAAACTACGTTTCTTCCCTTACGACAAGCTCGGCGAACAGCCGAGATTGTTCACGGAGAGTTGGCAGAGTGGTCGAATGCGGCGGTCTCGAAAACCGTTGTCGACGTAAGTCGACCGGAGGTTCGAATCCTCCACTCTCCGCCATTATTTAAGCACAAATCGGTTGCCTTACCTTGAGGCTGAATCAATCCTATTCAAGACAAATCAAGGTATCGCAAGGCAACAGGGAATAGATTTAGCAATAATTAGTGGTGAAAGATTCGGAAAATAAAGAGTGGATGCACCGGACTATACGGCACACAGCCGCTGAGTTCAAAAGTTAGAACTAGGGGTGTATAAAGATGAAACCAAAAGGAAAAGTTCGCATATCATCATGGATTTTGGCAATAGTCTATTTGATCTACGGGTGTTTATTATTTATGGTTTCGTCTATATTTGGAAAAGTTTTCCACGAAATGAGCGTTCCATTACCTCCCCCAAGTAGTTTGGTTTATTCTGTTCCGTCGCTTCTTTGGATAGCATTAGCACTTATTATGGCGGTTTTATTGATTGTGAGAGATACTAGCGGCAAAAAAGCACTATTCCCCAATTGGGTTGCCCTCTTAATTTTGCTGATTTCAGGAGTTATCTTGTATATCGCATTGTTTGGACTGCCCCGGTCATTTTTGTACCACCTGTAACCTGCTTCTTTGCTTCCAGTCCTCATAGAACTGCGTCGGCGTAAGCATCCCCAGCGCGCGATGAGGCGCCTTGGTGTTGTAGTCCTCTACCCAGCCGCCTATCTTGGCCGCGATGTC
>CAISWF010000058.1 GCA_903889135.1 Candidatus Omnitrophota bacterium
TCAAGAAGGCGCAGACTTGTTTTAATCATATCAGGGTAATCAAGCAGGGCAAATCCAAGCTGCAGTTCTGCCGGAGAGTTGAGAAGTTGCAGCAAATGGCGGCGCGAAAAAAGTCATTATTTCCGCTCCTGCCCAGGACGAGGACATAACTATAGTCATGGGCGTAAATGAGGAGAAATACGACCCTAAGAACCATAATGTCATCTCGAACGCGTCGTGCACTACGAACTGCCTCGCCCCGCTGGCCAAGGTATTAAATGACAAATACGGGATAGTCAAAGGCCTGATGACAACAATACACGCTTACACCAACGACCAGAAGCTGCAGGACCAGGCGCATTCAGACCTGCGCAGGTCGCGCGCGGCCGCGTTATCTATGATACCGACGTCGACCGGCGCCGCGAAGGCGCTTTCGCTCGTCATACCCGAACTCAAAGGCAGACTTGACGGTTTCTCGATGAGGGTCCCATGCGCCAACGTGTCGGTGGTCGACCTTACCGCGACACTCGGTAATAAAGTTACTGCCGAAGAGATAAACGCCGTATTAAAAGAAGCCTCTGAAGGCAAGCTCAAGGGGATCCTCGGTTATACCGAAGACCCGGTCGTTTCAGTCGATTTCAACCATTGCTCGTTAAGCTCGATCATAGACGCGAAGAGCACAAAGGTGATAGGCGACGATTTCGTGAAGGTCCTTTCATGGTATGATAACGAATGGGGATATTCGAACAGGGTCGTAGACCTCTGCGAATATATCGTGAAGAAAGGCCTTTAATACATGAACAAGCTTACGATAAAAGACCTGGACCTTAAAGGCAAGCGCGTCCTGATGCGCGTTGACTTTAACGTCCCGCTTGATGATAAACTCAGCATAACCGATGACACGAGGATAAAGGCGACTCTGCCGACGATAAAATACGCGCTTGATAAAGGCGCGAAACTTATCCTGATGAGCCATCTCGGCAGGCCGGACGGGAAAGCCACGGCGAAATATAGTTTGGCTCCTTGTGCCGTAAGGCTTTCCGAATTACTCGGCAAACCGGTTAAGATGGCGAAGGATTGCATCGGGCCGGAAGTCAAGGCGATGGTTGACGGAATGAAGCCGGGCGAATGCATACTTTTGGAGAACCTGCGTTTCCACGCAGAGGAAGAAGCTGACGACCCGAATTTCGCGAAAGAACTCGCGAGCCTCGGAGATGTGTTCGTGAACGATGCTTTCGGGACCGCGCACCGCGCGCACGCCTCTACTGAAGGAGTTACAAAATACCTGAAGTCGGCGGCCGGTTTCCTGCTTGAAAAAGAGATCGAGTATCTCGAAGATAAGGTCATGCACCCGGCCAAGCCGTTCGTGACGATACTCGGCGGCGCGAAGGTCTCGGACAAGATAGGCGTCATCGAGAACCTTCTGGACAAAGTCGATTCGATACTTATCGGCGGCGGGATGGCCTATACTTTTTACGCGGCACAGGGCAGGTCGACAGGCGCCTCAAAGGTCGAGAAGGACAAGGTCGATATTGCGAAGTCGCTTCTCGAGAAGGCCAAGCAGAAGAAAGTTAATATTGTCCTGCCGGTCGATAACGTAATAGCGGACAAATTCGACGCGAACGCGAATACCAAGATCGTCGGCGACCAGATCCCTGACGGATGGATGGGGCTCGATGTCGGCCCGAAGACGGTCGAGGCGTTCAAGAATGTGCTGAAGACCGCGAAAACGATCGTCTGGAACGGCCCGCTCGGCGTTTTCGAGATGGATAAATTCTCCAAGGGGACCGAGGAGGTCGCCAGATATATCGCTTCGCTTTCAGGCGGAAGCTCATGCTGTTCGTGCTGCGGCGGGAACAAGGTTATATCTATAATCGGAGGCGGCGACACAGCTGCCGCGATAGCGAAATTCAAGCTTGAAGACAAAATGACGCATATATCGACCGGCGGCGGCGCGTCACTAGAATATTTGGAAGGCAAAATTTTACCGGGAATCAAAGCTTTAACTGATAAATAAGGGCTGCGTCGGCAGTCACCCGCAGACTTGAAAGGATATATGAGAAAAGTCATAATAGCAGGCAACTGGAAGATGTACAAGACCGCCGGCGAGGCGCTTGAGCTCGTCAACGGCCTGAAGAACGAGCTTAAAGGCGAGACGGAAGTCGAGGTAGTTGTCTGTCCGCCGTTTACCGCGATATCGAAAGTCGCGGATGCGCTCAAGGGCTCGAATATCGCCTACGGCGCGCAGGATATCTACTGGGAAGAAGAAGGCGCCTACACCGGTGAAGTCGCGCCGAAGATGCTCACTGATCTTGGCTGCAAGTTCTGCATAATCGGGCATTCCGAGCGCAGGACGTATTTCCACGAGACCAATGAGACGGTGAACAAGAAGGTCAAAGCGGCTTTGAAGCACGGCCTGACGCCGATAATGTGCGTAGGCGAGCGCCTCGAGGAGCGTGATTCCGGCAAGACTTTTGATGTAGTAAAGAACCATGTCGAAGGCGGGTTAGCCGGGCTCTCCAAAGAAGACGTTGCCGGGATAGTCATCGCTTATGAACCTGTCTGGGCGATCGGGACCGGAAGGACCGCGACGCCGGAACAGGCGCAGGAAGTGCATAAATATATCCGCGAGCTGCTGAAGAAAGCTTACGGCGATGACGTATCATCGAAAGTAAGGATACAATACGGCGGGAGCGTAAAACCCGATAACACAAAGAGCATAATGGCCGGCCCCGATATTGACGGGGCGCTGGTCGGCGGGGCGAGCCTTAAGGTCAAGGACTTCGCAGAAATAGTAAGACAGGGGAAGAAATGAATTAGTTCCCGCTGCGCAGGATTTAATTCGGCCTTATGGCCTCATTTAAAAAGGAGTGGAAATAAGATGTTCGCGTTATTGATAACTTTGCATGTAATTTCGTGTCTGGTACTGATAATGGTCATCCTGCTTCAGGCGGGAAAGGGCGGCGGGATATCCGAGACGTTCGGCGGCAGCGGCGGCCTCCAGCAGATGCTGGGATCCAAAGCGTCGTCTTTCCTTACGAAGGCGACTGCTGTTTGCGCCGTTCTGTTCCTGACGACCTCCATGACCCTGGCTCTGATGAGCACAGAGAGAGCCAGCTCGATAGTCGAGAGGGAAACCGCGAAGGAAGAGAAGACGGCCCCGGCTAAAACAGCTGCCCAGGCGCCCGTTGCTCCCGCGGCAAAAGCTGAGGCCAAACCTCAGACAAACCTTCCTCCGGCGGGCACCACTACCGGACAACAGACTCCTAATAAGTAAAACAGGGGGAGATATATGCTTAGAAAAATACCGCTTATTGCGGTATTTTTTTTATTAACAACCGGGACAGTTTTGGCCGCCGATTACGGCGATGCCATCATATCGGCCTCTCTTGGCGACGCCTCGACGCTCGTCCCTATACTTGCCTCGGATTCGGCATCGCAGGAGATCTGCGGGTTGGTATTTAACGGGCTGGTCCGTTACGACAAAAATTTAAATCTTGAAGGCGACCTCGCGGAAAGTTGGGAAATTAAGGAGAACGGCCTCGTCATAATCTTCCACCTGCGAAAGAACGTAAGGTGGCACGACGGACAACCCCTCACCGCGAGCGACGTAGAATTCACCTACCAAAAACTCATCGATCCAAACGTAAAGACCCCCTATAGCGGTGATTTCGAAAGGGTAAAATCCCTCGAGATCCTCGACGACCATACCATAAAGGTGACTTATAAAGAGCCGTTTTCGCCGGGATTAGCCAGTTGGGGGATGTGGGTAATCCCGAAACACATACTCGAGAACCAGGATCTGGGTAATACAAAGTTCTCTCGTAACCCGGTCGGGACCGGTCCCTATAAATTCAAGGAATGGAAGACGGGCGAGAAGATAGTCCTTGTCTCGAACCCGGATTACTACGAAGGCCGCCCATTTATAAACAGGTATATCTACAGGATAATCCCGGACCAGGCGACTACATTCCTGGAGCTGCAGACGCAGGGCGTCGATGAGGTCGGCCTGACCCCGCTCCAATTCGCGCGCCAGACTGACACGCCGTTCTTCAAGAAATATTACAGGAAATACAAATATCCCTCGTTCGGTTATACCTATCTCGGTTTTAATATGAAAGACCCGCTCTTCTCGGACAGCCGCGTCAGGCTCGCGCTCGATTACGCGATCGATAAGGACGAGATAATAAAAGGCGTGCTTCTAGGATTGGGCAGGGTATCGACCGGGCCGTTCCCGCCTGAGTCGTGGGCATATAATAAGGAAGTAAAGCCAGCTTCGTACGACCCGAAAAAGGCGAAAGAATTGCTGAAAGACGCGGGATGGGAAGACCATGACGGTGACGGCTTGCTTGACAAGGACGGCAAGAAATTTAAGTTCACTATTTTAACAAACATGGGAAACGATACGCGCCAGACGTGCGCCGAGATAATCCAAAGGAGATTAAAAGAGATCGGGATCGAGGTGGATATAAGGCCGATCGAATGGGCTACATTATTGTCCCAGTTCATTGATAAGCGCAAGTTCGAGGCCGTCATAATGGGATGGGGCCTCTCTCGCGATCCGGACTGCTTCGACATCTGGCATTCTTCCAAGCAGAGGCCGGGCGAGTTCAATTTTATCGGATACGAGAACAAGGAAGTGGATGCCCTTCTTGAGGCCGGCCGGCGCGAATTCGACCAGGATAAGAGAAGAGAGATATACAATAAGATACACCAGATGATATTTGACGACCATCCCTGTATTTTTTTGTTTGTCCCGGACGCGCTGCCGATCATCCACGCGAGATTTAAAGGAATAGTCCCGGCGCCGGAGGGCATCGGTTATAATTTCATAAAATGGAACGTCCCGAAAGGGGAGCAAAAGTATACAAGATGGTAAGTTACATTGCAAAACGACTTTTAGGACTTATACCTGTATTATTCGGGATAACAGTCGTCACATTTTTCGTGATACATCTTTCGCCGGGTAAACCGACGCGCCTGCAGGCCGAGATGTCTCCGAAGATAACGCTCGAGGCGAGGGAGAAGCTCGACAGGCTGTACGGGCTCGATAAGCCGATATACATCCAGTATTGGGTATGGGTAAAGAAACTCGCAGTCCTCGACTTCGGAAAATCCTTTACCGATGAGAGGCCGGTGCTCGTCAAGATAGGTGAACGCATACCCATCACGATAACGATAGAGTTATTGTCGCTTTTCCTGATATTCCTGATCGCGGTCCCGATAGGCATTATGAGCGCTGTAAAAGAAAATTCCTTCTTTGACAGGGGTTCGACGGTTTTTGTCTTTATCGGCTTCGCGACACCGACATTCTGGCTTGCGCTCTTGGCGATGAGCCTATTCGGCGTGCAGCTCGGGTGGCTTCCGATATCAGGCATAAAATCCCTAGACTTCGGGGAGCTTAATTTTTTCCAGAAGATCCTGGACATCTCGCGCCATCTTATCCTGCCGGTTTTTGTCTCGGCCTTCGGCGGCCTCGCAGGGATATCACGTTATATGCGCACGAGCATGCTCGAGGTCATGCATAAAGATTTCATAAGGACGGCGAGGGCGAAGGGACTTTCCGAGAAGGAAGTGATTTACAAGCACGCGCTCAAGAACGCCCTCCTGCCTATAGTGACGATAATCGGGCTTTCCGTCCCCGGGTTGATCGGCGGCAGCGTCATATTCGAATCTATCTACGCAATTCCCGGGATGGGAAAACTTTTCTTCGACTCGGTAATGGCGCGCGATTACCCGGTGATAATGGGGATACTCTTCGTGGGCGCTATTCTTACTCTGCTCGGCAACCTCCTGGCTGACGTGATGTATGCCTGCGTTGACCCGCGTATCCGCGTGGGGGAGAAGCGATGAAAATAAACAAGCTTACCGCGGTAGGCATTATTATAGTCTGCGTTATGGGTTTCCTCGCGATATTCGCTCCGCAGGTAAGCCGTTACGATCCGAACGCAATAAATCTCGAGAAGGCGCTCCTGCCGCCTTCACATGAACACCCGATGGGGACCGACTCCCTCGGCCGCGACCTCTTCGCGCGCATGGCATACGGCGGGCGGATATCACTCTCGGTAGGTTTCGTCGCGGTCGGGATCGCGGTACTGATAGGCGTCATCATCGGTTCGATAGCCGGTTATTATACCGGCTGGATCGACAGTATAATATCGAGGTTCATAGACATAATGCTCTGTTTCCCGACTTTCTTTTTGATGCTCTCGGTGATCGCGATACTCGGCCCTAACATATTCAACATTATGGTGATAATCGGCGTTACGAACTGGATGGGTGTGGCTAGGCTCATCCGCGCCGAAATATTAAGCCTTAGGGAGCGCGAATTCATTGAGGCTGCGAGAGCTACCGGCGCGAGCGACTTAAGGATCATCACCAGGCATCTTATACCGAACGCGCTCGGTCCGGTCCTTGTCAGCGCGACTCTGGGCGTTGCCGGCGCGATACTTTTGGAATCCGGGTTGAGTTTCCTCGGCCTCGGCGTCCAGCCGCCCACGCCGAGCTGGGGTAATATCCTAACCGAGGCGAAATCTACCCTCGGCATCGCATGGTGGATAACGGTATTTCCCGGGTTCGCGATATTGATCACAGTATTGGGCTACAATCTTTTAGGGGAAGGGTTGCGCGAACATTTTAACCCTCATAGAAAGGGACAATGAACGAGCCGCTCTTAGAGATAAAAAATTTATACGTTAATTTCAATCAGGGTGAGAAGACGATCGAGGCGGTCAGGGGAGCGAACCTTAAAATATACGAGGGGGAGATCCTCGGCCTTGTCGGCGAATCCGGCTCCGGAAAATCAGTGACCGCGCTATCCGTGACGCGGCTACTCCCAAGTTCGGCCGAAATAACCAAGGGCGAGATATTATTCGACGGCCGCGAGATATTCAAATTATCAGAAGAGCAGCTCAGGAATATAAGGGGGGCGAAGGTCTCGTATGTATTCCAGGACCCGGCAACTTCCCTTAATCCGGTCTTTACCATAGGCGAGCAGCTGGTCGAGACGATACGTCTCCACCAGGGATCGAAGGAGAACGAGACATTCGATACAGCCGTCGGCCTGCTTAAGGATGTCGGGATGCCATCGGCGAAGGAAGTGATGTTCTCGTATCCGCACCAACTCTCCGGCGGGATGAAGCAGAGGGTGATGATAGCCATGGCGATATCGTGCAGGCCTAAACTTCTGATCGCCGATGAGCCGACGACCGCGTTGGATGTCACCATCCAGGCACAGATCCTCGAACTCCTGGAAAAATTAAGGAAGGATCTTAAACTAACGGTCCTTTTGATTACCCACGACCTTTCAATAGTCGCGCAGGTCGCGGAGAAGACTGCCGTGATGCAGGAAGGCAGGATCGTCGAATACGGCGATACCGACATGATATATAAGAAACCATCGCATCCTTATACGAAAAAATTAATAGATTGCATACCCAAGATCAAGTGAATCCTATGGTTCCAGGCAATAATGCATGCGGGTCCTGCCTGCCGAGCACCTCGCCCCTTTTGCTTGGGCAAAAGGGGCGAGGGCTCCGTCGGCAGTCACCCGTTGCGGTATTGCCCGGCGCCGAAAGGTAATAGTATGGCATTGTTATCGGTTAAAGATGTAAAAAAATATTTCCCTGTCGCAAGGGGCTTTAGCCGCCATATCGTAGGCGAGGTCAAGGCCGTAGACGGGATATCATTCGACGTCGAAGCCGGGAAGACGCTCGGCCTCGTAGGGGAATCCGGCTGCGGGAAGACGACGCTTGCAAGGATAATATTAAATCTCCTTAACCCTACAGCCGGGAAGATATCGTTTGAAGGGCAGGAGATAACCGGCCTCTCGCAGGATAGTATGCGGCCGTTAAGGAAAAGATTGCAGGTCGTATTCCAGGACCCGTATAATTCCCTGAACCCGAGGATGAAGATAGACGAGATATTAAGCGAACCGCTATTGGTCCACGGCATCGGTGACGCCAAGCAGCGCCGCCTGAAAGTCCTGGAGCTGCTTTCAAAGGTCGGATTGCAGGCCGACCACGCGAAACGTTATCCACATCAGTTCAGCGGAGGGGAGCGCCAGAGGATAGGCATAGCCCGCGCACTCGCGACAGATCCTAAACTTATCATCTGCGACGAGCCGGTCTCATCGCTCGATCTCTCGATCCAGGCGCAGATATTGAAATTACTGACCGGCCTCCAGAAGGAATTGGGGCTGTCGTATCTTTTCATATCGCACGACCTGCGGGTGATAGAATCGATATCCGATTCAGTTTTGGTAATGTACCTGGGTAAGGCCTTTGAATACTCCTCTACTGATGAGCTTTATTCATTTCCCATTCACCCTTACACTGAGGCTTTATTCTCGGCGATATCTATAGGACCGGAGCGTAAAAAGAGGAAGATGATAGTAAAAGGCGAGCTGCCGTCTCCTTTATCTCCGCCTACGGGCTGCAAATTCAACCCGCGCTGCCCCTATGCCGAACCCCGGTGCAAGGTAGAAGAGCCTCCCCTAAAAGAGGTTAAGCCGGGCCATTTCGTCGCCTGCCCGCCGAGGGCGAGGCAGTTGGTAAAATAAGTTCGCATAACGGTTTAAATGGCGGTTGCTTTTTGGTTGGCTTTTTAATATAATACTGGCAGAAAGGTGAAGATATGCTCGCTTATTTGTTTCAAGCTTTGAAGCCTGTAGCGCCGTACATTATGGCTTTTATCCCGATCTTCATGGCGGTCAACTCCTTCGGGAACCTGCCGCTTTATTTCTCCCTTACGGAAGGGATGAAGCCGAAAGACCGGCAGAAGGTGATATCAAACAGTATAATAGTGGCGAGCATCATAGCGATCCTCTTTATCTTCTTCGGCAACATATTGTTACGGCTGATGAACGTCCAGGTACCGGATTTCAGGATCGCCGGAGGCATTTTGCTTTTGGTACTTGCGATACATCTTTTGCTTCCTGGAGAAGATAAGAGAGCGCATCCGACCACTGACGTCGGTGTATTCCCGCTCGGGACACCGCTTATAACCGGTCCGGCTGTGCTCACGACAGTGTTAGTCATGAGAGAGGCCTACGGTTTGATACCTACTGTCGTCTCAATAGTAATGAATATGCTTATAATGTGGCTTGTTCTCTGGAAAGCTGATTATTTCATAAAGGTCCTGGGGAAGGGAGGTTCCAGGGCGCTCGCGAAAGTGTCGGATATTTTCCTCGCGGCGATAGCGGTAATGATGATAAGGATGGGGATCCTGGAAATTATATTATCGGTATTTTTCAACCCGGCGGTTAAAAAATAATATGAAGAACGTAATAGCTTTCATAATGGCGGGCGGGAAGGGCGAGAGGCTCATTCCGCTGACAAGGGACAGGACCAAGCCGGCCGTCCCGTTCGGCGGGGTATACAGGATCATCGATGTCACGCTCTCTAACTGCATTAATTCGGGCATACGTTGCATCCACGTCCTCATCCAGTATAAATGCAATTCGCTCATAAGGCACTTGCGGCTCGGCTGGAACATATTCGACGCCGAACTCGGCGAATATATAGATATCGTCCCGGCGCAGATGAGGATCGGCGATACGTGGTACATGGGCACGGCCGACTCGATATTCCAGAACCTGTATTTCATCGAGACCGAGAAACCGGAATACGTGCTGATACTTGCGGGCGACCACATCTACAAGATGAATTACGCGGAGATGATCGATTATCACATAGCGAAGGGCGCGGACTGCACCGTTTCGGTCGTCGAGATGGACAAGAAGGATTCCCAGAATTTTGGCGTGCTCGAGGTCGATCGCAACGAAAGGATACTCGGCTTCGAAGAGAAACCTAAGGCCCCGAAGACGATCCCGGGCGATCCGGCCCATGTCTACGCGTCGATGGGAATATACGTCTTTAAGACTGACGTGCTTAAAGAAGTGCTTAACGCCGACGCTCAGAACCCGTCCAGTAAACACGATTTCGGGAAGAACATCCTCCCGGGGATGGTCGCGAAGAAAGCGAAGATATTCGCTTATAATTTCAAGGATGAGAACAAGAAAGAGGCGCAATACTGGCGCGATATTGGGACCCTCGATGCGTATTACGAGGCGAATATGGACCTCATCAGCGTGACGCCGATCTTCAACCTCTATGACAAGGAATGGCCGATACGCACCTATATGGAGAAATACCCGCCGGCCAAGTTCGTCTTCGCGGGCGGCGACGACGGCGATCGCATCGGCGTGGCAATAGATTCGATGGTCTCGAACGGCTGCATAATATCCGGCGGCAAGGTAGACCGCTCGATACTCTCGCCGAACGTGAGGGTGAATAGCTACGCCAGCGTTACCGATTCGATAGTGATGGAAGGCGTGGATATCGGACGCAACGCCAGGATAAGGCGCGCGATAATAGATAAGGATGTCAAGGTCCCCCAGGGGGCGGAGATCGGATACGATCCCGAGGAAGATAAGAAGAGGTTTACAGTGACCGAGTCCGGGCTGGTCGTAGTAGCCAAGAGCACGGTCATCGAAAGATAAATGCGGCTCGATATAACGGCTGTGATCAGGCTCTTGCGCCGTCGTTTCGGAAGGCTCAGGTTCAGGAGAGAAAAAGACGCGGTAGGCCTGCTCGTCAAGACGATACTCTCACAGAACACCTCTGATGTAACTTCCTTTCGGGCGTTCGATAATCTCAAAAAACGTTTCAGGAGTTGGGAGAGTTTAAGGAAGGCGGACGTCCCAGCCGTAAGGCGCGAGATAAAGATCGCCGGCCTTTCGAATATCAAGGCGCCTCGGATCAAGCACGCGCTGGACGAGATAATCAGGCTACGCGGTTCGCTGGAACTGGATTTTTTAAATCGGCTGGACACACAAGCCGGATACGGATTTCTCAGGTCGATAAAAGGAGTGGGGCCGAAGACGGCAGCGATAGTACTGCTCTTCGGGTTTGATAAGCCCATTATGCCGGTAGATACGCATATATTCAGGGTGACAAGGCGTCTTGGGTTAATAGGCGGGAAGATGACGCCGGAGAAGGCGCAGGAATACCTGACCGCGGCGGTGCCCAAGGACGCGATAAAGGAATTTCACGTCCACCTTATAATGCACGGCAGGAAGGTGTGCGCGGCCCGGGACCCGAAGTGCCCGGCATGCAACTTGAGATCGCTGTGTAAATATTACGGAGAAAAGTATGGAAGACAATTCATTAAAGATAGGAAATAAGGAGTTTAAGTCGCGGCTGCTTGTCGGGACCGGCAAGTACGCGAATTTCGATATAATGAAAAAGGCGCTTGAGGCATCCGGCGCGGAAATAGTTACAGTCGCGATAAGGCGGCTCGATCTCGGCGATGCCGGTGCGATGAAAGAAACTTTACTTGACCATATCGACAGAAATAAATATACTATATTGCCTAACACGGCAGGCTGCTACACGGCGGAAGACGCGATAAGGATCGCCCGTATCGCCCGCGGGCTGGGCCTGTCAGAGCTGGTGAAACTCGAGGTCATAGGCGATGAAAAGACGCTCTTCCCTGACACGGAAGCGCTGCTCGCGGCGACAAAAGTCCTCGTCAAAGAAGGGTTCGTCGTCATGCCGTACACGAACGACGACCCGATCATGGCGAAGAAGCTCGCGGACGCGGGCGCGGCGTGCGTCATGCCTCTGGCTTCTCCGATCGGTTCGGGTATGGGGATATTGAACCCCATTAACATTAGATTTATCCGGGAAGCGGTCAAAGTGCCGGTTATCGTTGACGCCGGAGTAGGCACCGCTTCGGATGTGGCGGTTGCGATGGAATTAGGGGTCGACGGCGTGCTTATGAATACCGGCATCGCCGGCGCAAAGGACCCTGTAGGCATGGCCCGGGCGATGAGATTGGCATCCGAGGCGGGAAGGTTGGCATATTTGTCGGGAAGGATAGCGATCAAACAATACGCTTCCCCTTCGAGCCCGACTTTAGGAATTATAAAATAATATGGTAAGAAAAGCGCAGGCAAAGGATACGGGGCGGATACACGATCTTATAGATTTTTATGCCAGCAGGAATGTGATGCTTCCCCGCGCCGAACACGAGATCGCGGAGAACTTAAGGGATTTCTGGGTATACGAGAAGGGCAATGCCCTGATAGGCTGCGCTGCGCTCCATATCTTCTCGAATAAACTGGCGGAGATAAGGTCTTTGGCGGTCGATCCCAGCCATATAAAATTAGGGATCGGGACCGGCCTTGTGAAGGCATGTCTTAAAGAAGCACAGGATATGGGAATAAAGGGCGTCTTTGTGCTGACGCAGAAATCGGATTTCTTCAAGAAATTCGGATTTCTGCCGACCGAGAAGAAGAAACTGCCGCAGAAGATATGGACGGATTGCAGCATCTGCCCGAAGTTCGCGAAATGCGACGAAATAGCATACGTTAAGGAGTTGTAAATGGGATACACGATAACCGAAAAAATATTAATGGCGCATACGGACAGGAAATCGATCTCGCCCGGCGACTTGGTCGATTGCAAGGTCGACCTCTGCCTCGGCAACGACATCACTGCGCCTATAGCGATATCGGAGTTCGAGAAGGCCGGCGCGGGCAAGGTCTTCGATAACAAGAAGATCGCGCTCGTCCCTGACCATTTCTCTCCGGCGAAAGATATCAAATCCGCTGAGCAGCTTAAGGTACTCAGGGAGTTCGCTAAGAAACACAGCATCAAATATTATTACGAGATCGGCTGCATGGGCATCGAGCATGCGCTCCTCCCGGAAGAGGGTTTGACCGTCCCCGGAGACCTCATAATCGGCGCGGATTCGCATACCTGCACATACGGCGCTGTCGGCGCGTTCTCGACGGGCGTCGGCTCTACAGACCTCGCCGCGGTATTCATAAGAGGCAGGATCTGGTTCAAGGTGCCGGAGTCGATAAAATTTATATATACCGGGAAGCTCAATAAATGGGTCGGAGGCAAGGACCTCATACTTTACACGATAGGTGATATCGGCGTAGACGGTGCTTTATATAAGGCGATGGAGTTTACCGGCGACGCGATCGAGCGCCTTCCGATGGACGATCGTTTCGCGATGTGCAACATGGCCATCGAGGCCGGCGGAAAGAACGGCATAATCGGGGCCGATGATACCACATTGAAATACGTGAAAGAGACTACGAAAAAATCAAAGAAGAAATGGAAGATATATAAGAGCGACAAAGACGCGCAATATTGCGAAGTAAAGGAATACGACGTCTCGAAACTCGAGCCGATGGTATCCTTGCCGCCGTTGCCGTCCAACGCGAAGCCCGTAAGCCAGGTCAAGAACGTGAAGATCGACCAGTCGGTCATCGGCTCGTGCACGAACGGCCGCATCAGCGATTTGAGGATGGCAGCGAAGGTCTTGAAGGGGAAGAAAGTCCATAAGGACGTGCGCTGCATAATCTTCCCGGCGACGCAGGCGGTATATTTACAGGCGATGGATGAGGGATTGCTCGAGATTTTCGTGAGATCGGGCTGCGCAGTCTCGACTCCCACGTGCGGGCCGTGTTTGGGCGGACATATGGGTATATTAGCCGCCGGCGAGCGCTCTATCGCTACGACGAACAGGAATTTCACCGGCCGGATGGGGCACTTGAAGTCCGAGGTCTATCTTTCTAACCCGGCTGTGGCAGCCGCTTCTGCCATAAAAGGCAAGATTGCGCATCCGGAGGAAGTAATATGATACTTAAGGGGAAGACCTGGAAATTCGGCAATGACATAAACACGGATGAGATAATCCCGGCGAAGTACCTTGTTTCGGTAGACCCGAAGGTTCTTGGGGAAAATTGCATGGATGGCATAACCCCGGGCTTCTCGAAGAAGATCGCCTTCGGTAATATTATCGTGGGCGGAAAGAACTTCGGCTGCGGCTCGAGCCGCGAGCACGCGCCTCTCGCGATAAAAGGATGCGGCATCTCGTGCGTCATCGCGGACAGCTTCGCGAGGATATTTTACAGGAACAGCATAAACATCGGCCTCCCGATATTCGAATGTCCGGAAGCCGCAAAATCTATAGAAGAAGGCGACGAAGTGGAAGTCGACGCCTCGACAGGGTTGATCAGGAACCTAACAAAAAACAAAAAGTACCAGGCGAAGCCTATGCCCGCGTTCATGCAGGAGCTTATCGGGGCGGGCGGGCTCATGAAATGGGTGGTCAAGAAAAATGGGTAATTACAGGATCGCGGTCATACCCGGCGACGGGACCGGGCCGGAAGTGATTAACGAAGGGCTAAAGGTCTTAAAAGCCGCGTCGGGGAAATTCGGCTTCAAATATGAGACGAAGATATTCGATTTCAGCGGCGAGCGATATCTGAGGACAGGGAAGACTGTCGATGA
>CAISWF010000059.1 GCA_903889135.1 Candidatus Omnitrophota bacterium
CGATCTGCCCTTACGGATATTGTCTGAGACGGCGCTTTTTGATGTCGCGTAATACCGACCGAACGGCTTGGACCATTCCAAAAAATCTTTCTTTTTAAGGCGGCGCTTGAATTCATCCTCTGAAATAAAACGGTAATCTACGCCGTCTTTTTCACCTACGCGCCTGGGACGCGTGGTAAAAGAAGCCGGATGCGTAAGTATCTTATCCTCTTCCAAAAGGGCCTTCACAAGCGAGGTCTTTCCGCATCCTGACGGCGCTGAAACGACGAAAATATTTCCTCTTCTCTCAGGCATAATCCTATTCTATGTTCTGGATCTGTTCTCGTATCTTTTCTATCTCGCCTTTTACGGCGATCGCCAATTGGGCGATCTTGTAATCGTTCGTCTTCTGGCCTACGGTATTTATCTCGCGATGCAATTCCTGGGCGATGAAATCCAGTTTCCTGCCCACCTCGTCCTGCTGGTACAATGCTTCCACGAGGCCTTTAAGATGAGATTTTATCCTGGTCACCTCTTCGGTAATATCGGAATTCTTGGCGAAGAGGGCCACTTCGAGCTCTATCCTTCCCTTGTCTAGCGTTATTTTTCCGGATGAGAGCTCTTTTATCTTCTTCAAAAGATGGCCGCGGTATTCCCTGACGGTCAACTTGGAGCGGTGCTCTATCACCGCCAGGCTCCTGGAGATCAGCGCCTTCCTCTTTAATATATCCGCGACTAGCCTCTTGCCCTCCTCTTCGCGCATCTTTACCAGGCAGGAGAGCGCCTTATCCAGCGCGGACTTGATATGCGGCCAGAGCTTCGATTCTTCCTTGGACTGCTCCTCTACGCTTATTACGCCGGGGAAAGAGATTATCTGGGAAAAATTTATTTCGTCTTTCGATTTCAGGGAATGTTTCAGGTCCAGCAGCAACTTTTTATACTTATGGGCGAGATCTTTGTTTATTATGAGCTTAGGGCCTGATTTCCGGGGATTATCATATACGGCGGAAAGGTTTATCTTCCCGCGCTTTACTTTCTTGGCGACCTCGGCCCTCAGCTTGTCTTCGAATATCTGGAAATTTTCCGGCAGGCGGGATGACACCTCGAAGAACCTGTGGTTCACGGTCCTTATCTCAACTTGTATCTTGCCGTTTTTCGCAGCCGTTTCGCCGCGGCCGAAACCCGTCATGCTCCTAAGCAACCCATGCCTCCTTAATCAGATACTTGATACGAAAACGATGTCATCTGTTTGTGAAACCTTTCGTATCAAGTATTAATTCAGACGGCGACTTACGTTTACTTTGTTCCGTAAGTCGCGTCTTCATTAAAAATCCATCGCGTTAAATATGCTCTTGGAAAGGCCCGGACACTGTTGTTCCAGGTAAAACTTGCTGGTCAATATCTGGGCTTTCAGGAGGCGCTTCATCTCGGCGGCAGACCTGTAATGGAACGGGTTCATCTCCTTGAGCCTCTCCTTCGACAGCCCTTCGACTTCTACCGGCACCAGGACCTTATCACCCCATATCGGGTGTGGTTCGTACTTGACCGCGCCCCTTGCCGCCTGGAACAGGAATAATTCCGTTTCCTCTATCGTGGGTCCCGTGCCCCCGACCGGCCTTATTTTTCCGCCTATCTCCTCGAATTTTGTCTTCGGTAGTTTTACTTTCTTATCGCCGAGCTGCACTTCTACCCAATCGTAGTTCGCGCCGACCCTGCCGGTCGTGCTGATCTGGAATACCTCGAGCGGGTTATCGGTCTTCTCCCTCTTCTTTATAAAATCGTGGAACCTTTTCACGTGTGCGGCGTTCCCGACGCCCATCGTGAAAGGAAGGCAATATCTCGATTCGTATTTCTCCTCACCGATCCCCTTCCTGCTCTGCGCCGGATGGCCTGTCGTTCGGCCGTCGGCGAGCACCTTTGCCGCAAAAGCCGGGTCGTTCAACTTGAGCCAGGCGTAATCGGATATATAGCCGGGGCTGATAAAGACCGCCATATTGAGGGGGCCGCTCGAATCGACGCTGCCGTCGTAATAACCGGTATCCTCGAGCATCAGGACCGTCCTCGCGTTCTGGTTAGGCTTGCCGTGGTACTGGAAGAGTTTACCGTCGAAGCTTACGTTGCCTTTTTCGTCCCACTCGGTGTTCTCGTGCAGAGCCCGCGGGGAGGAGACGGCCTTGAACATCGCCTCCTGCCTGTCGTCGAGATCCTCGGTCTTGGTCCACGCTCCCCTTTCGGGGCTGACCACGCAATCCTCGAAGACGCCTATAATATCGTCGTTCTTGATGACCTGTTCGGTTATATATTTCGAAATATCGACGCTGAATTTCTCTTTGAAAGCCGGGGCTGTATGGCTGTTAATGGTGTACATGCCGTGGGTAGATTTTCCGCTTCCGGTAAGGCCCCACAGGGCCATGACGATCCTTTTATTCTTCCCGTCTACGCGTTTAGCGGTGAATTCCTTCAGGCTGGCGTGCTCGCCTGTCCCGCCTTTCTTGTAGACGTGATAGATCCAATGCGAAAGAAAACCTTTCTTCACCTCTCCCTGATAAGAACTGGTCGTCGCGACCGTAAAACCGTGGTTCGGGAACCTTATGACCCTCAGCATCTCATGTCCGCCCGGGACGTTGGGGTTCTCAAGGTAATGCGGTATGCAGAGGAGCGTAACGTCCGGCTCTTTCGCCGGGTCTCCGGTAAAATTCAATTCCTTCCAGCGGTAACCGATGTCCGGAAATTGGGAATCGATAAAAAGGCGGCATCTCATCTCCGCCTTCGAGCCTGGCTGTCCGAGGTTAGCGTCGACCTGGATCATTGGTTTGCATAAGATCTGCTCGAGGACGCGCTGCATGAGCTGGGTGTGCTCCACGCGGAGGTCTTCGTCTTTTTCTACGACAACGCTCCCTGCCCCGCTCCGGTTCCATATATTCGACGACCAACCCCAGCTGCCGTTCTTATAATGTATACCGTAAGATTTGGCCCTTTCAAAAAGGTCCTTGGGGTTGTTCTGGACGGCGGTTATGCCGGCGGCCTCTTTCTTCTTGACTATCTTCTTGAAGATGTCGAGAAAGCCGTTAGCGGTGATCTCTTCGGAGCGGATTAACATTATTCCCAGACTCTCTTTGTTATGTTGGTAAGCGTCACGAATTTGGTCGGGTAAAGATCCACTATTATATCATCCGGTTCGAACCAGAGTTTTATCTCGCGTTCGGCCTCCGGCTCATTAGATGACGTGTGCACCACGTTCTCGTAAAGCCCTTTTGTAGTTATGCGGCCATACGAACCGCGGATGGTCGTCGGATCGGCCTCTTCGGGATTCGTGGAACCCGCAAGCTTCCTCACTTTATTTATGGCGTCATCGCCCCAATAGACCATGGCCATGACCTTTCGCCTCTCGTGTAGCTCACCCTGTATATATTTTATGAGCTCCTCGAAGAATGGTTTGTCCTTCATGTGCTTATAATGCTCTACCGCCAGCTCCCTGCTCACGCGTATTATCTTTGCCGAGACGATCTCGAGCTTCGTTTCCGACAACCGCGTCAATATGTTCCCCGTCAGGGATTTCTTCAGGCCATCCGGCTTGATCACTACCAATGTTTTCTGTTCCATGTTTGGATTTCCTTTTTATGTAAACCTAGATTTTATTACATACCGGCCCATTTGTCAATAAGATGGTTGTCTTTGTTTTTCGGCCCTTTCAAGCTTCTTTTTTGCCGCAGCATGGTTCGGGTCCTTTTTAAGCGCCTCCTCCCAGAATTCTTTGGCCTCTTTAGTCTTTCCGATCGCGGCGCTGACGTTCCCGACACCGTAATAGGCCTCCGGGCTTTCCGGATCGAGCTTCATAGCCTCCCTGTACTCCTCGAACGCGTTTTTGATCAGGCCTTGCTGGAAATAAACGCCGCCGAGGTTTATCCTGGCTTCGAAGAAGTACGGGTACGCCTCCAGCGCTTTTTTATAGGCCGCGACCGCCTCCTTTAGATCGCCGTCTTTCCTGTACGCGTTTCCAAGGGTAAGCCGGTAAGAGGCGTTCGATGGCGTCAATTCAACGGCTTTTTCGTAGAAACCTATGGCTTTCTTCGTCTGGCCGTCAAGGTAAAGTATGTTAGCCATGAACCAGTATCCCAGCGGTGAATCCGGCTTAAGCTTTATGGCATTATCGTAAGCCTCGGCCGCTTCCTTTTTCTTCCCTTGCCAATAAAGCGCGGCCCCGAGGTTCAGGTAACCATTGGCCGCGTTCGTGCCTGACGGCTCGTATGCAAGCGCCAGCCTGCATTCCCTTTCGGCATCCTTATATAAGCCCATGTTGAAGTACTCGACGCCCAGATTGGTCCGCAGGCGAGTGCTTAAAGGAGAGAATTTCAAAGTATACTTATAAAAAGATACCGGGTCCCTCCATGTATAGTTTTGCCTTACGGTAAGCGCGCAGAGTATGGCTAAAATCACGACCATGAAGCTTACTATGCAGAGTTTTATCGAATCGAAACGGAAAAGCGTTATAAATGCCGACGAAAATAACAGGAAAAACCCGACAGAGGGCAGGTAAAGCCAATGCTCGGCGATAAAAGCATTTATAGGTACAATGTTCAGGACTGGCGCCAGGAACAAGATGAACCAGCCGAAACCGAAGAACGCCTCTTTGCGGTGTTTTCTCGCCCGCCATACGAATATCGAAAAGGCGATCAGGACAATAATTGAAATAATCACGCGGTGGTCAAAAATGGAATGCGGCCTGTCGAAGAGGAACTCGCTCCGTTCCATATGCAAACCCTTCGGGAAAAGGAGTATTTTTATATACGTGGTGATGATCGAGGGAATAAGACAAAGGCGGTTCAACAGCGGCATGTAGCCGCTTAC
>CAISWF010000060.1 GCA_903889135.1 Candidatus Omnitrophota bacterium
GGACCGCGAATACCTTTGGTATTATCTCGCCGAAGACGACGATCACCATCGCGCCTATTACGGTCGCAAGCACCATTCCGATATCTTCTCCGTATATATGGATAAGCACAAAAGCGATGAGTACCGATATCGCGGTATTTACTACATTATTACCTACGAGGATGGAGGTGATGAGGCGGTCCGGGTTAGAGAGAAGCGCGTAAACCAGCTTGGCGTTCTTGGAACCCTTATTCATGAGATTGCGCAGGCGTATCTTATTCAATGATATGAGCGCCGTCTCGGAAAGCGAGAAGAAAGCGGAGACGACAAGGAGTATCCCTATCGTGACCAGCAGCGGCCAGAAAACCTTTAATTGGTTTATTATAGTCATCTATTCCGTTATCTGTAAAGTCTTCGGGCTATTATGTATTCCCTTACCGGCTCAGGGACAAGATACCTTATCGACTTGCTTTCCGATATCTTCTTCCTTATAAGGGAAGATGATATTTCGAGCGAGGTTATCGTGACGACATCGATGCCGCTCGGGACGTTAGCTATGTCGTATCCCGGGCGGTTTGCGACTATGAAATGGGAGAGTTTAAATATCTGGTCGATCTCTTTCCACGAATAGATCTCGCCCAGCGAATCCGCGCCGGTAATAAAGAAGAGTTTCGCCTCTTCGCCGTATTTCTGCTTGAACGCCTTTAACGTCTCCACCGAATAAGACGTCGTCTTCGAATCTATCTCGAACGATGATACCTCGAAATCCGAATTGCCCCTCAACGCCAGCTCGACCATCTTGAACCTGTCGTTCGGCTCGGCGAGGGCTTCGTCCTTCTTGTGCGGCGGTATATATGCCGGGACAAAGATGACCTTGTCGAGATTGAGCTTCTCCCTGGCCTCTTCGGCAAGGACGAGATGCCCGACGTGAATGGGGTTAAAAGTGCCCCCGAGTATGCCTATTCTCATTTTTTATTCCCTTATCTGTCCGTCGCCGTAGATGATGTATTTGTAACTTGTCAGCTCCTCGACGCCCACCGGCCCGCGCGCGTGGAACTTGTCGGTCGAGATGCCTATCTCGGCGCCGAACCCGAACTCGCCGCCGTCTGTAAAACGCGTCGAGGCGTTTACGTAGACCGCCGCCGAATCGACCTTGCGCAGGAACTCGACCGCATTATGGTAGTTCTCGGTCACGATAGCGTCCGAGAGCTTGGTGCTGTATTTGTTTATGTGCCCGACCGCCTCATGCAGATCCTTGACCACCTTTATCGAAAGTACCAGGTCGAGGTATTCGGTCGACCAATCTTTCTCGGTCGCCGCCTTTATCCCTTTGACGATCCTCCTGGTCATTGGACAGCCCCTTATCTCGACGCCGGCCTCTTTGTATTTCTTTACCATCGAAGGCAAAAACCTCGCCGCGACGTCCTCGTTTACGAGGAGGGTCTCCATCGCGTTGCAGACCGAAGGCCTCTGGACCTTCGCGTTGAAACATATCCTCTCAGCCATGTTGAGGTCCGCATCTGCGTCGACATAGACGTGGCATATCCCCTTGTAATGTTTAAGTACCGGGATCCTCGAACGCTGCGCGACTTCCTTTATCAGGCTCTCGCCGCCCCTGGGGATGATAAGGTCCACGTAATCACTTAAGGTCAGCAGGATATGGACGGCCTTCCTGTCTGTCGTCTTTATCAGGTTGACGGCGCCGTCGGGAATGCCGTTCGCTTTAGCGGCATCGTTGAGCGCCTCAAATATCGCGATATTGGAATTTATCGCCTCGCTTCCGCCGCGCAGTATCGCGCAGTTTCCCGCCTTGAGGCACAAACCGATGCAATCGGCCGTGACATTCGGGCGCGATTCATATATGACGCCGATCACGCCGAGCGGCACTCTTAATTTTCCAATCCATAACCCGTTCGGGCGTGTCCACATCTTTATGACTTCGCCGATAGGATCGTGCTGGGCCGCGACCTCGCGCAGGGACCCGGCCATCGCTTTTATCCGCTTCTCATCCAGCGTGAGCCGCTCGATGACCGCGGCATTGAGTTTTTTAGCCTGCGCGTTTTTCACGTCTTTTTTATTCGCGGCGATTATAGCGGCTTTATTCCTTTCGAGCCCGTCCGCCATCGCGACGAGCGCATCGTCCTTCACCTTGGACGAAAGCTGGCCCATTATAAATGACGCCTTCTTAGCGCCTTGGGCGATAGCTAATATATCATTCTTCAGGCCGCTCATCTAGGACGAACTCCTTTTGCGCTTCGGAATAAATATCGTGCCGACTTTTTCTTTATTGACGATCTTCGTAAGTATCTCTTCGGTCTTGCCGTTGGCGATGACCATCGGTATGCCGGCTTCGGTGGCCGTCTTCGCGGCTTTGATCTTCGTAGACATCCCGCCGACGCACGTCTCTTTATCCGTGCCGCATGCTATTCTTTCTATGCCGCCGTCAATCTCCTCGACCACATCGATAACTTCCTTCTTTTCCATATGGCGGTAAAGCCCGTTAACGTCGGAGAGTAATATAAGAAGGTCCGCATCGAGCAATTTCGCCACGAGGCTGGCGAGAGTGTCGTTATCGCCGAACTTTATCTCATCTACCGAAACGGTGTCGTTCTCGTTTACGATCGGCACGGCGCCGTATTCGAGGATGGTATGTATCGTGTTCTTTACGCTCGTATACCTCTTCTTCTCCTCGAGGTCGTCGCGCGTCAACAGGACCTGCGCGACCTTTCGGCCGTGGTCCTTAAAATACTCGTCATACGCCTTCATGAGCTGGGCCTGGCCTATAGCGGCGGCAGCCTGTAAGTGTTCTAGCGTTTTCGGACGGGACTTCAGCCCCAGCAGGTGCATGCCGGCGCCGATGGCGCCAGAGCTTACGAGCACGACCTTTATGCCCTTATCGCGCAGCTCGCAGACCTGCTTGGAGATGCTCTTTAGGGCGCTCTTGTCCATCGAAGAGGTCTTCGATGTCAATGTCGATGTCCCGACCTTGACGACCACTAATTTTAAATTCGTAAGATATTTTTCCCTCATCCGATCTCTTCCAGTTTTTTCGCTATCAGGTCCACGAGTTCCTTCGTCCCTTCGCCGGTCTTGGCCGATATGGGCATTATATCCCTTTTTATTTTTTCTTTAAACTTTTTTAGGTTCTTTTCCGCTTCCGGAAGGTCCATCTTATTGGCGACTAATATCTGAGGCTTCTTTTCCGCGCTTGCGCCGTATTGCTTCAATTCATTATTCAATATTTTATAATCCTCTACCGGATCTCTGGTGTCCACACCGGCCATGTCTACGATATGCACCAGTACTTTCGTTCGGTCGATATGTTTAAGGAATTTATGGCCGAGCCCTTTGCCTTCATGCGCGCCTTCTATCAGCCCGGGGATATCGGCTATCTTGAAATGGCGGCCGTCCTTATATTCGACTATGCCGAGCACCGGCTCCAATGTGGTGAACGGGTACGCGGCGATCTTCGGCTTGGCCTTGGAGATGAAAGAGATGAGCGATGATTTGCCAGCATTCGGGAAACCAAGGAGCCCGCAATCGGCTATTAATTTCAACTCGAGCGAGAGCAATCTCTCTTCGCCGGGTTCGCCCGGTGTCGCGGGTTTTTTACAGGCGTTGCCGCGCCCGCCATGGCCGCCCTTGACGACGATGAAGCTCTCTTCGGATGAGGTCAGGTCCCTTAAGACACGGCCTGTATCAAAATCCTTTATGACAGTCCCGCACGGGACCTCGATGACGCAGTTCTTCCCCGTCTTTCCGTTCTTATTATTGGATGAGCCGTTCTCGCCCTTATCGGCCTTGAAATGCCTGCGGTATTGGAAGTCCAGGAGGGTGTGGATGTTCTCGTTCGCCCGTATAACGACATCGCCGCCGTTGCCGCCGGGTCCGCCGTTCATGACCGGGTAACGGGAATACCTGTCCTTATACAAACTCGAGCAACCGTCGCCGCCGTGGCCTGCTTTGACCTCGATCTTCGCGGTATCTACAAACACTTTGGCTTTCGGCTTCTTATTTTATTGTGGCAGGATGCTTACTGTTTTGGACTTGAAAGTTACTATTCCGTCTTTTAAGGCGAAAAGCGTATCGTCTTTACCCTTGCCGACATTGAGGCCCGGTTTAAACGGGGTCCCGCGCTGCCTTATTATTATGCTTCCGGCTGTGACCTTCTGTCCGCCTGAAGCCTTTAACCCTAATCTTTGGGAATTGCTGTCGCGGCCGTTCCTGGTTGAACCTTGTCCTTTATGATGAGCCATTGTCTCCTCCTAAACCGTTATCTCTTTTATCTTAAGTTTCGTCAACTCCTGGCGGTGGCCCTTCTTCCAGTGCGAGTCCTTCCGTCTCCTGTATTTATAAGACATCAATTTCTTGCCCCTGAAGTCGGAAATGACCTCCGCGACCACCTTAGCGTCCTTGAGGTAAGGCCTGCCGAACTTGACTTCCTTACCATCGTGGACCATGAGCACTTCTTTTATCGTAACTTCATTGTCTTTTTCGGGATGCGTCAGGCGTTCGACCGTGATCGTAGCGCCCTTTTCGACCTTATATTGCTTCCCGCCTGTCATTATTACGGCGTACATAGAAACACTCCTTCTATTCGTGGATTTGGGTTAACCCCGCACGTGAGGGTGCGGGCCAAGTTTCGTGAGATTATACCTTAAATAGCGGCGGGTGTCAATAAATTCTTGGCCAGACTAGACGACCAGTCAATCGGTTCGCTCGGGCTGTTTTCGTTGCTTGTCCCTGGGTATCCCGGGACCTACACAACGAATCGCCTCTTCGCTCACCAGATTGCCTGGTCGTCATAGCAAGTTAGGACTCCATGCCCATTTTTTACAAGATCCCCTATTTATTTATGCCCTTAAATATTTCCTTAAATTTTGTTATATCCATTACTTCCGAAAATCCTATGCCCAATAGAATTAGTACTGTTCCAAAAACAAAAGCAATATCAGCAAAAAGATAAGCCGTAAACGGTGAACC
>CAISWF010000061.1 GCA_903889135.1 Candidatus Omnitrophota bacterium
ACCCGGAGAAGATGAAAGAACTGGTCTCGGATTGGTTCAGGGAAACCCTGTAAAAGGATATCGCCTATGAAATGGTTGTTTGTGTCATTGGTACAACTGCTGAGTTCAGTCGTAATGTATTTGATAGGCACTGTTTTTTTTGGTTTAGCGCTTATTCCGGGGATCGCGCTATTCTTCAAGACCTGGTCATTCGCCCAGAATATGCCCTTGGCCGTAAAATATCTGCTGCTGGGGCTTTCTCTGGCCGGCGGATATTTCCTTTTCGGGTTGACGCTTATTTTATTGGTCGGGCTTTTCCGTACTGTATTCTTTATCCGGCTAAAAGAGGGCAATCACCCGCTATTTTCAGCCGAGGCTTTTAAATGGGCGTTTGTCAGCGCGCTATACCTCCTCGTTAATTTTACCTTCATAGATTTCATCCTGCTCACGCCTTTCTCGAACATTTTCCTGCGGCTGCTCGGCGCCAAGCTGGGCAAGAACGTCCAGATAAATTCCAAGTTCGTTTTCGACGCCACTCTACTTGAGATCGGGGATAATACGGTCATCGGAGGAGGGGCGATAATCATCGGCCACATAGTCGAGCGGGGTGTATTAAAATTAAGGAAAGTAAAGATAGGCAAGAACGTCACAATAGGCTCCCATTCTACCGTAATGCCGGGATGCGAGATCGGGGATAATGCCATAATCGGGGCAAGCGCCGTATTAAGGAAGGGTACTAAAGTAGAGCCGCGCGACATATATTACGGTATACCGGCGGAATCGGTGAGGAACAGGCATAAAGAGGCGAAAGAAGATGTCCAAGCCTAATTTCGAAGATCTTTCCATACATGAAATAATGGAATCCATAAACAGGCGATGGTTCTCGAAGACCGCCCTGCAGATAAAGACCAAGGATGGATGGAACAGCCTGTCGTATGTGCCGCTCGGCGAGAGGGCGGTAGATGTCTCGTCGACGCTTTTGAAACTCGGGATCGAAAAGAGCGACAGGGCCGCGATACTTTCGGAGTCGAGGCCCGAATGGGCGATCGCGCTTTTCGGGGTGATCTCATGCGGCGGGATAGTCGTGCCGATGGACGCGAAGCTGAGTGAGAAAGAGATAGAGTTCATTCTGGCCGACAGCGGCGCGAAATTCATATTTGTTTCGGAAAAACACCTGCCTGTCATAGACGCCATTAAACCGAAATTGCCGGGCCTAAAACACATATTCCTCCTGGACGACGCCGACCGTGAAGACGTAATAAAGCTTAAAGATCTCAAGATAAGGTACGGGGATAAAAAATATCTTCCCATCGGCCTCGAGGACACCGCGCTTATCGTGTATACGTCGGGCACGACCGGCGTAGCGAAAGGCGTGGAACTGACTTACAAAAACCTCATATTCCAGGCGAAGGAGTTGAACCGGATCGTTCATTATTCCGAGGAGGACAATTTCCTTTCGATGTTGCCGCTGAACCACATGCTCGAGATGACCGGCGGGCTCCTTTCCCCGCTTTATGTCGGCGCCACGGTCACTTATTGCGACAGCCTTAAGCCGGCAAATATCATGGCCCTCATGAACGAAACGCGCACCACAGTCGTGATAACCGTTCCGCTTGTCCTGAAGATATTCCACGGCGGGATAATAAAAAAAGCGCAATCATTGCCGTTCCCAGGGAAACAGCTCTTCTTCGCGATGCTCCACCTGTGCAGGTTTTTGCTGCGGTTCAAGATCAAGGCCGGGAAATTATTTTTCCGGAAAGTGCATAACCAGTTCGGGGGAATGCTCAGGGGCTTTGTCTCGGGCGGGGCGCCGCTCGACCCGGCCGTAGAGATAGATTTCAACGCAATGGGATTTAACATCCTCCAGGGTTACGGGCTCACGGAGACGTCCCCGGTCATCACGGTAAACACTTTAGAAGAGCGCAAATACGGCTCGGTCGGCAAGCCGCTGCCAGGGGTGGAAGTAAAACTTATGAAACCGGACGGGGCTTTTTCCACGGACGAAGGAGAGATAGTAACGCGCGGTGACCACATTATGAAAGGATACTACAAGAATCCAGGGAAGACGGCTGAAATTATAAAAAACGGATGGCTGCACACGGGCGACATCGGGAGGCTTGATAAAGACGGGTTTTTGTATATTACCGGCCGGATCAGGAACCTGATCGTCCTCGGCGGCGGCAAGAAGATCTTTCCTGAAGAGATAGAAGAGGTGATGTCCGCCAGTCCGTACATCAAAGAGATCTGTGTGATCGGCAAGAAGGCGACAGAGGGGTTTAAGGCCGGGACTGAGGAAGTATTCGCAGTGATAGTCCCAAACCTCGAGCGGTTTGAAGGGGAAGACAGGAAGGACAAAGAGCTTATTAAGAAAAAAATCGCGGCGGAGCTGATCCGCCTGGGTAATAACCTGGCTGAATACAAGAAGATACCGGATTTTATGCTTTATTTCGACGAACTGCCGAAGACGTCGACGAGGAAGATAAAGAGGAATGCGGTCAAGGAGCTTATAAAAACCTAACGATTAGACCGCCACAGCTTGTATAGCTCTTCGAAAGTGCATTCGGTAAATTTTTTATCCCGCTTTTTCAGGGCACGCTCCATATTCCCGAACCGCTTTGCGAATTTTTTTGTGGCGCTGTGGAGGGATTCCTCGGCGTCGATGCCGCCGAAGCGGGAGAGGATCACGATAGCGAACAAGAGGTCGCCGATCTCCTCGGCGAGACGGCGCTTATTCCCGCTTCTTATCTCTGCTTTCACTTCTTCGAGCTCTTCGTGTACCTTATCTACGACGAACTTCACGTCAGGCCAATCGAACCCCTTGTGGGCCGCGCGCTTAGAGACCTTCTGCGCCTTGATCAACGCCGGCAGGGTTTTCGGAACGCCGTCTAAAATGCTCTTCCTGTCCTTATAGGATTTTTCCTGTTCCTTGCTCGATTGCCAGTGTTTGTAGGCGTCATCAGGGTCTTTCGCCTTGCGCTTTCCGAAGACGTGAGGATGGCGGTTAAACATCTTTTCGCACGAGGCCTTGAGGACATCGTCGATATCGAAGGCGCCGCGCTCTTTTGCGATCTGGGCCTGGAAGATCACCTGGAACAGGAAATCCCCGAGCTCGTCTTTTAATTTTTCAGGGTCTTTGGAATCTATCGCGTCGCAAAGTTCGTAGGCCTCTTCGATAATATGTTTTTTCAAAGAGGCGTGCGTTTGGGCCCTGTCCCACGGACAGCCGCCCCTCCCGCGAAGACGGGACATTATTCCCACCAATTTTTCGAATGATTTTACGCTCATATGGACATGCGTTTCCTGTTAAGGTATACTGATTATAACATGAAACCGGAGATCCTCAAGATTTTTGTGGTCATCCTGGTCATCGCCGCGCCATTTTCGGCCTATGGGCGGGTCACGAACGACCCCACGACTGCCGCGATGTATAACGAGATGGGCGTCAAGGCCTATAGGGACGGCGCGATAACGGCAGCGATATCCTACCTCGAACAGGCGTATAAGCTTAATCCGTCGGATGGCATAATAAAAAAGAACCTGGCGGCAGCTTACGGGAAGCAGGGCGAGACGGAATATGGGAAGAAGGACCTCGCTGCCGCGCAGGGCTATTTCGAGGCGGCACTGCATCTCGATCCGGATAACCTGAATTCACTCGTTTTACTGGGCGATATAAAATACCTGTCGCAAAAGATGGACGAAGCGAAGACGCTTTGGGAAAAAGTGCTGAAAATCGCCCCGGATTATAAATACAGGAAGGACCTTGAGGGAAAAATAGCGAAGCTGGACAAAGAAGCGAATGTCGAGAAGGACTACCGTTCGACAGGAATGGACCAGTTCGAGATCAAATATTCGCGCGAAGGCGCCAGGTTAAGTTATAATGTAAGGTACTACCTCCAGGAAGCGTACAGGCTGCTCGGGCAGGATTTCGATTACCGACCCGATTACAGGATAACCGTATTGATATCCGACAGGGAGCAGTTTGAGACGCTAAGCGGATGGCCGGCCGGGACGCAGGGCCTGTACGACGGCAAGATACGGCTTCCCTTGATAGGCGCGGATTACACGCCTGACCATATACGCGGGATCGTCTGGCATGAGTATACGCACCTTCTGGTGGAAGACCTTTCGAAAGGCAAGGCGCCGGCATGGTTAAATGAGGGGCTCGCATATTACGAGGGGTTTAAATATATGGATAAGCGCATGGCCATGTTGAAGGCCGCGGCAGGCAAAAACCGGCTTATCCCGCTCGAAGGCCTCGATAGCGCGCTGCAGTCGACGGACGACCAAAAACAATACTGGCTTGCATGCGAGGAGTCGTATACCCTTGCGGATTATATGATGGGCAGGTACAACAAATACACTATACGCGAGACATTGAAGGCCGTGGGCGACGGCGAGACGTTCGAGACGGTCATGAAAAGAAAATTTAACTTGTCCATGAAGGAATTTGAAAAACGCTGGCTCACCGAATTAAATAAAGGCAGGCTCTACTGAAATGGCAGATAAAAAAACATTCAAATCCGGGTTTGTTGCGATAATAGGCAGGCCGAATGTCGGCAAATCGACGGTCTTGAACCGACTTGTCGGCGAGAAGGTCGCGATCGTGACCCAAAAACCGGAGACCACGCGCAATAAGATCCAGGGCATCCTGACACGCGATGACGCCCAGGTGGTATTCATCGATACGCCGGGAATACATAAGCCCACGAACCTGCTTGGGAAGCAGATAACGCAGGTCGCGAAGGACGTTTTGATCGAGGTGGATCTTATAGTTTTCATCCTGGACGTAACAAAAGGCATAACCTCGGAGGATATGATAATATTCAACCTTGTGAAGGCCGCTAAAAAGCCGGCCATCCTGTTGATAAACAAGATCGACCTGAGGAGCAAGTCGCTCGCCCTGCCGCTTATCGAGGAAGGGGCCCGGCTCTACGATTTCAGGGATATAATACCGACGTCGGCCGCGAACGGTGACAACATGGACGCCCTCTTGAAGAAAGTCATCGAGTACCTTCCGGAGGGGCCGAAGTATTTTCCCGACAGCCAATTTACCGATAAGACGGAACAATTCATGGTCGGTGAGATGATACGGGAGAAGGCCCTCGAGCTGACGCACGAAGAGGTGCCGCATTCGGTGGCGGTGCTGATCGAGGAATTTACCGAACGCCCGAAGAAACTTGTTTATATAAGGGCGGTGATATACGTAGAACGCCATTCGCAGAAAAAGATACTGGTTGGCCACAAGGGCCAGATGTTAAAATCGATCGGCGAATCCGCGAGGAGGGACATCCAGAAATTCCTGAACCGCCACGCTTACCTCGAACTGTGGGTGAAGGTCCACGAGAACTGGCGCAAGGATCCCAACGCGCTGAAAATGCTCGGCTACGCATAATTTTCCCCCTTGTATTTTACCTAAAGTATGGCATACTTCAATTGACCGAAGAGGGCATAAGCCGCTCAGCGCGGACAGGTCAAAACGCGCTGATGCCGAATCAGTCGGCACCGAAGGGGCGGGACGCAAAACCTCAAGCCTAAATCCCTAACTTAGAGACAAGGCCAAAAGGTTGCCGAAACTGGAGAAAAGGTCAAAGGCGTAGGTTGCCCCCTTATCGGTCAACTGACAATAATTGCCAACGGCTAACAAGATTCAAGAAACAAGCGGCG
>CAISWF010000062.1 GCA_903889135.1 Candidatus Omnitrophota bacterium
ATCGTTCCTGCTCCTGCGGCGGGATTTTGACACATTCGTCAAACTTGGAAAGAAGGTCTTCTCATGAGCGAGTTGAATGTCGTATTCTTTTTTTTCAACGATGATTATTTAAACTGGCCGCAGAGACATAAGATAGACCCGTTCGTGGATAACAACCCGGGCGTTACAGTGACCGGCGTGACTTTTCCGGTGAACTTCATGACGTTATTTTCCAACCCGGCGCGTTTCGTAAAGTTCCTGTTAAAGCCCCGCAGGAAAATACGGGAAGGCGTATATTCTTTTACCCCATTCGGCCTTTTACCCGTGACCGTCATAAATAAAAATCGCATTCTTATAAATATCCATAAATGGCTCTATAAGATCCAGATCGATAATTTCCTCGACAGCATAAAAGCTTCGCAAAACAGGATAACTTGGATATATTACCTGTGGGCGGCGCCGGTATTTTCGGATATTGTAGAAGATAGTAAACTTTTGGTCTATCAATGCGACGATGAATATACGATGGAAGGGGCTGAAATCCTTAAAGAGATGAAAGAAATAGAGGATGATCTTTTGAAGAAGGCGGATGTAGTGGTCGCCGTATCGAATAAAATTTATGATGCGCGTAAACAGAAGAATAAGAATTGCTACCTTGTCCCGAACGCTATCGATTTTGATTTCTTCAACAAGGCGGCCTCAGCGGATACGCCCTTAAACGAAGAGATGAAGGATATCCCGCATCCGATAGCGGGTTATTTGGGGGTGATCAGGTCCTGGGTGGATTTTGAACTGCTGGGGTTTTTGGCCGACAGCCTGCCGAAAGTCTCGTTTGTTTTTGTAGGCCCCGTCGAAGCCGATGTAAAAAAGAAGGCGGATGCCTTAGGGAGCCGGCCGAATGTCCGTTTCCTGGGGAACAAGGACCGCGAAGTGCTGCCCGGGATATTGAAAGGTTTTGACGCGTGCCTTATCCCGTTCTCATTGAACGAATTCAACCTCTCGACCAATCCCTGGAAATTTTGGGAATACCTGGCCACAGGAAAACCTATTTTGAGCCTAAAGATCCCCGACTTTGAGGTTTACGGGGATATAGTCGCATTATATACTACAAAAGAGGAAGCACTGGATAAACTGCGCGTCATCCTGGAGAAAGTCGACGATGACAAGGTAAAGCGAAGGATGCAATTGGCGAAAAGCAACGATGTGGTCGCAAGGTCAAAAAAATGGTACGATATCGTAACGAAACGCTTAGATGATAAAAACAGAAACGTTGGAAAATAAGATCTCGCTGATAAGCCTGCCCGTCATCCTTGGGGCCGTAGCGGGAGCTCTTTTACTCACAGATGGCCACCTGCGCTTAATGATCGTCGCCCTGGCGTGTGTTTTCCCGGTAATATTGTATATTTCCCAGAAGCCGTTCATAACGATCTTGAAATTGATGCTTTTCGTAGTATTTTTCATCCCTTTTCATTCGTTTGATTTCCTCAATCCGTTAAAAGTTTTTAATCCCCTGGTGGTCCTCTGCCTCATAGCGGCAATGAAATTATTACTGGGAATGTTAGCGAGGGATAGGAAGGAAGGCGCCCGCCTGACGATCATCGACAGTCTGTACCTTCTTTTTCTTATTTCCGCCTCAATATCTTCTTTGAGGGCCGTAAGCCTTTTTGGTTCCTTAAACTGGCTATTCTATTCGGTCACTACCGGCTATGTCGTTTACCGGGTCATCCTGACGCTCTCGCCGCCGGAGATCAAAGGACTGCTTAAGTTTTTGGTGCTTGTGAATGCGCTAAGCGCCCTTTACGGCATCGGTGAATTCCTCTCCGGCCACAGCCTGATCTTCGGGACAGATACCGCCGGCCGCCTGACGTCCATGTTGGGCCATCCGGTCATGAACGGGCTTGTCCTGGCGACTTTCTTCCCGTTTAGCGTCGCTTTGTATTTGGAGACGAAGCAGAAAAGATATATCTCAAGTTCAGCCGTCATTTTCGCCGCCATAATACTGACATTTGCCCGCGGCAGCTGGCTGGCGCTGACCATAGGATTGTTAGTCATGTTCTTACTTTCCCGACAATGAAAACCCGATTCCCTGCCGCACAGA
>CAISWF010000063.1 GCA_903889135.1 Candidatus Omnitrophota bacterium
ATCGGAGTTAGCGTTGATACTTTGCAGAATTGGGAGCAGGGCAGAAGAAGGCCTGAAGGACCTGCAATGGCGTTGCTTAAGGTAGCAGAAGCTGATCCAGAAACTGTTATGAAAGCCTTGCATAGATAATTTTCTATTTCCCGAATAGGTATTCTGATTGTTCCTGCGGGATGGACGGGGCGATGGCGGTGATGAAGTCTTTCGCGAGTTTGACGGCCTTGTCTGTAGTATCGGCGGTGGCCGGGATATCAAGCCGGCACATGAAACCCACCTTTTGCTTTCCTAATAACGACGACCAGATCTCGATCGTCTTCTGCTGCGCCCAACTCGCCTTATTCTTGTTTATCACTATCCAGTAAGTAATAACTACGCTTTTGCCGGGTTTGTCGAAGTAGACTGCCGCCGCCTTGAATTTATGGCCGTTGGCGTCGAATTCGATGTCCGGAAGGTCCGTCATCTTGTAGCCCGAGCTGCCGTAGCAGATCTTCGGGTTATGGAAATTCCCCGCGTCCAGGATGAGGAAGAGCAGGCCCTCGTAGCCCTTATCGAGCAGGGAGACGTATGTGGGCCGCGCATATTCGCGGGCGAAGACGCGGCTTACGAAATTATAGACATCGCCGCCTGTCTCGACCTGCGAGGATGCGTCGCGCGAGCGCCAGGCGCCGAAACTCTCCGGTATGTTGAGTTTCGAGAGGACGTCCGGGCTCGTGTATTTCGGCTTAGGCAACGCGAAGCAGGCGAACATCGTGAGGCATATCAGGACTATCGCTGTGATCGCTTTTGAGTTTTTCATTTTTTAGGTTTCTTTTCGAGGAGCGACTCTATCCCGAGCAGGCCGAGGATGAGCACGACGAATATCACGAGGCCGCTCGTGTCGTGGAATTTATGACCGGTCTCCTCGCCGAATTTATAAGTGACGAGGCACATCCCCATCACGCGGATGAGATTTCCAAGCAGGGCGAGCGGGACGACCGAGACTACCAGTATTATTTTGTTCCGCAGCCGTGTATTTATGAAATATACGTAAGCGAGCGCCAGAGAGAACATCGTTATGAGCGAGCGGAAACCGCTGCATGGCGCGCCCATATAGACCTCGTGGCCGCCGACGGTGAGCATCAACCCTGCGCGGGTTATCGGGATGCTGAAGGCCATCAACAGGTGCTGTGTGGCGATCGATATTCCGTAGCGCATAGGCATTGTTATCGAGTCGAGGATGCCCAATGGCGGCGGGACAAGCAGTAACAGGTACAGTATCGGGAATGCCATTACTTTCGCCGTAGCGGGGCCGTAGAGGTACAATATCAGCCCAAATAGCACCGGTATCATCGATGCCGTGGTTATCATCAGGTAATCCCGTTTCCAGCCAAATATGAACATAAATAAACCGAGTATTAAGATCGCTATCCCCAAAAGCGAACTATTTCCCACTGCGGTGGGACTTCGTATTATTGAAACGTTTCGGACTCGTTTTCGTTTGAAGATGAGGAAGGCAAAGAAGACAGGGAGGATGAAGTAGGCGTGCGTGTAGTCGATCGCCTCCCAGCGTGCTTTATAGAGCTGGTAGACAACGGGAGAGTAAAGCGCTCCAACCAACACCCAAACTAACCATTGGATCATAAAAGCATTATACCACTTTTAACTGAAGTGGCTAGTATTTTAAGGATTTTACTTTCGAATTATTCAACATATCCTTAAAAGACTGCTGGTCGGCATACCCTTTGACCGGCCCCCAACCGTCGGTCTCGGCGCCGCCCGGCACGGAATGCCAGATTATGATGAATGAGGCGTACTTTGCCTTGCTGTCGGCCAGGACCGGGTTGATGAACTGCTCAGTCCAGTATTTCGCGTATATGCCGTCGGAGTTGGCGTTTCTTACGACCTTGCTGGGATACTCGTTCCTGAGCCCTTCGAATGTCCCGAACGGTTTACCTTTTTTGACGGACAGGTCGCGCAAGACCTGCAGGCGGCTAAGGGCGCTTGCCCCCTGAGCATCACGGGTGGTCACGGTCTTGTCGTAATAATCCAATCCCATCACGTCCACGTAAGCGTCGCCGGGATAAAGCGCCCCGTCGTAAGCGTACCCGTTTATTATTTCCGGCGCGTAGCAGTATATGAGATTATGGACACCTTTCGTATCCCTCATATAGGTGACGAAATCGCGCCATAATTGGACATATTGGGCCGGGGTCCTTGTGGATGTGCCCCACCAAAACCAGTTGCCGTCATTTTCATGGAACAGCCTGAGCATGACAGGGATCTGTTTACCGTTCGCGTCCTTTAAATTGAGGAAATAATTCGCGAAACCGTCGAGCGCCGCGAGATATTGCGTCCTTTTAGAACCCCCGGGTAAAATGCTTGTAACCACGGCTCCGCTAGTGTCCCACGCGTCTCCTCCGGAGATCCAATTTTGCATATGCCAGGATACCGTTATCATCCCGCCCTTGGCGTAATGCGTTTTTATCTGGCTGGTGTAAGCGGTTATCGAGCGCCAGGGGTCCTGCTGGTAATCGAGGCTGAAGATGAACGGATATTTCTGGGTTATCTGGTAACATTGGGATTGCTTCCCGTAGGGGTCATCCCAGCTTTGCAGTTTTACGGGGTAAAATTGCCCGAACCAGATCTGATTGCCGGAGGTGGCGCTTAACTGGGCATATAACGCCTGGGTTTCCGGCGTCGCCTTACTGTCCACGAGAGCGGCGGCGCTGCCCGCCAAAAAGAAGATCCCAACCGACAATAGTAAGGCCATAGCTGTTTTTCTCATCATTTTACCCTCCTTTAAAGTATATCATCATTATATAGGAACCGCAAAATAAGTAAATAGCATGGTTCCGCTTTTTGCTGACATTATTCTACCAGTTTACATCGCGCAATTTTTATGCTAACATTATGGAAAGAGGGAGGTTGTGGTGGACAAAAATAAGATGCCTGTCGCCGTAATTATCGCGTTATTTTTCTTTCCGTTCGCGTATTCCGAGACGCAAATAAGCAACCCTCTTAACATAGCTACGCCCCAGACTACCGATCCGCTGGCCAGGCAGGACTCAGCCGAAGAGGGCCGGATGATAAGAAGTGACCATCTTGGCAGTTATTTCTCGATCAAAGTCACGACTATCAACCAAAAACGGTTCGACAGGAACCATGACGGGTACCTTACCGGCAATGAAGTCCAAAGGTATTTGAAACATTATTCCAGATAAGAAAACGGGGGGAAGATGGTCGAGTTCGGCGCGATAATCGGCGAATCCGCGGAATGGACAAAGTTTGCCCTCTTCAAGCCTTTTAATTTCAAAAAATGGATGGCCCTCACTTTTATCGCGTTGATGGCCGGCTCGATGTCGAACGGGTGCAATTTTAATACCGGCAGCGGGTGGAACAACAGCCATCATTATGAGCAGAAGCAGGCCCAGGCTCCGCAAGGCGCCGCGGGTGGGCAGGCCCAGGCGGTTACCCCTCTCATGACGCAAAAACCGTCCCACGAAGACGTGGTTTTGATATCGGTCGTCATAGGTACGATAATTATTTTCATTTTCGTGATAGTTATTTTGTTCTCCTGGCTTGCCTCCCGGTTTTCGTTCGTGTTCCTGGAGGATGTCATAAAAAACGAAGCGTCGATCGACGGGCCATTCGCGGCGAACGCGGACGTCGGCAATTCGTATTTCCGTTTCAACATCGTATTTATCGCCGTCTTCCTCGCCATATTCGGATTTTTAATGTATCTTGCGGTCGCCGCGCTGATAAAGTCGGGGCTTGTAAACACCTCCAGCCCGAGCCCGGAGCAGGTGATCAAGATCATACTGATGCTCATCCCGGTCATCCTCGCCGCGTTAGCACTTTTCACCATAACCGCTGTGATTTCGCTCATAATGAAGGACCTCGCGGTGCCGATAATGTATAAAGAGAGGATACGTTCTCTTGCCGCGTGGGGCAAGTCCTGGGAGCTCATAAAAAAGAATGCCGGCGATTTCACCGTGTATGTCCTGATAAAAATGGGGCTCGGCATCGGCGCGGGAATAGTGTATCTTCTGGCGTTTATCGCGGGTTTTCTTATCGTCGCGATACCGGTGGCCCTGGTTGTCTTCGCGCTGTGGCTTATTACAAAAACGGTCCCGGGCATCGCGATCCTGCCTTACTGGATATTCTTCGGCGTGATACTGGCGCCGGTCTGCCTGTTCTTACTATATTGTCTCATGGCGCTTAACCTGCCGTTCGCGGTTTTCTTCAGGACATACAGCCTGAAATTCCTTGAAAAATTGGACCCCCAGTATGCCTTCATCAAAACAGACAAGCCGGTGGCGGCTCAACAGTAATCACGACCTGGAGCTGGTCGTCACCGACAGCACCGACCTGAGCGGGGGAGAAGTCCTCAGCATGAAGGCTGATCTCGCAGGCATCGCCCCTGATGAGCTTACCTGCATCGTTACCTCGAAGAAAGAGAGGGATGTCGAGGTCGCGAGCATCCTGAAATTAAAAGGCAAATGGCAGGCCGACGATAATAACCGCCTGTCGTTCGCCGTATCCAAGGAAGACGGGACGCAGGACGTGCTTGTCCTCGACGGTGTCTGGGAGATAGGCGAGGATAACCAGATATTATACAGGTACAAAAAAACCGACCTCATCCGCAAGACGAAAGAGGAGCGCAGCCTCGTATTTAACGGCGCGTGGCGGTTGACCGACAGGGATAAGATCGCCTACATGCTCGATACGGGCGGCGAATCCGGATTCTTGTTCAAGGCGCAGCTTGAGGATTCCGGCATATCGGGGCGGTTCGGGACGCTCAGCTACAGGCTGGGGATCGGCGTCACGGAATACAAGAGGCCTGTCGAAAAAGTCATAAAATTTTTCGGTACTCTGCGGTATAATATAGACAAGCAGACCTCCCTGGAATTCGAATTCACCGACGCCCGCGGCCAGAGGGTAGGGATGAGCGCGACGCTCTCGAGGAAACTTCTGGGCGGCGAGGCGTTCCTGCGGTTCAAGCGGCTCGCCGAGGAGTCGAAGGTCGAAGCGGGGATAAAATTCAATTGGTAAGTACAGAAGTGGGGTGTCTCCCACTGCGGTGGGACCTCGTCTCCGGACTCGGTTTCTTATTGACCTCAGCGTAAAAGTTTGTTAAAATAGCTTTTCTAAATTCGGGCCGCTAGCTCAATCGGTAGAGCAGCAGACTCTTAATCTGTTGGTTGAAGGTTCAAGTCCTTCGCGGCTCACCAGTTTCGATAAAAGAAAACAGGCGCGGATGGCGGAACTGGCAGACGCGATAGCCTTAGGAGCTATTGGGGAAACCCTTGGAGGTTCAAATCCTCTTCCGCGCACCAGTTCGTTGGCAGTCGAAGATAACGCGGGTGTAGCTCAGTTGGTAGAGCGCTACCTTGCCAAGGTAGTTGTCGACGGTTCGATCCCGTTCACCCGCTCCATTTTTTAAAGTCAACCAGGAGGAAGCCGTAATGAAGATAATGGATTTTCTCAACCGGGACGCTGTGACCGCTGATCTTCAGGCGGAGGACAAGGAAGAAGCCATCAAGGAGTTGGTAGACCTGTTGGCCAAGGCCGGAGCGCTAAAGGATAAGGATAAGCTGGTGAAGATACTCCTTAGCCGCGAGGCGCTTGGCTCGACGGGGATCGGCCAGGGCGTCGGCATCCCGCACGGTAAATGCGACGGCGTAAAGGAACTTACCGCCGCGTTCGCCCTCTCACCCAAGGGCGTCAATTTCGATTCGCTCGACGGCGAGCCGGTGCACATCTTCTTTCTTCTCGTAGCGCCCCAAGATTCCGCGGGCCCTCACCTTAAAGCATTGGCCAGGATATCACGCCTTCTGAAGGACAAACCCTTCCGCGATTCCCTCAGGCAGTGCAAAGATGAGAAAAGCATCCTGAGACTTATCGAAGACGAAGATACGAAGCGCCATTGATTTTCCCGAAAGCCCGGAAGCAAAAACGCCATAATATTTTTTAGATAATAAATCGTTAAAAAAAGGGTAATGGAATGCGCTGGTTCAAATGGTTATATCCAGGCATGAGGATAAAGAGGTGGATATTCCTCTTTTCCGTGGGCATACTCGCGGTCATGTTCGCGGCCGGATTTTTGTGGTTCGGCTACGTGAAATACACGTACACCCACAAGGCGAACACCCTCATATTCGGGACGCTGCTATTTGTGCTCGGCGTTTTTATGATGATCACAGGAATGCGCAAGATGGTCAAATCGTTCGTGACCGTCTTTTTGCCGCGCCGCGAGAAAGACCTCTTGGACATCATGTTCAGGCAGAGGACCCTTTCCAAGGGTCCGAAGATAGTGGTGTTAGGCGGCGGCACAGGCCTGGCGGTCCTTTTGCACGGCCTTAAGGAAGACACCTCCAATATTACGGCGATCGTTACCGTAGCTGATGATGGCGGCAGTTCGGGAAGGTTAAGGAATGAATTCGATGTCCTTCCGCCCGGAGACATACGCAACTGCCTGATCGCGCTCTCGGATGCCGAAGGGCTCATGAGAGAACTCTTCCAATACCGTTTCACGGAAGGCGAAGGCCTTAAAGGCCATAGTTTCGGCAATCTTTTCATTACCGCGCTTTCAAAGATCACCGGAGATTTCGAGAAAGCCATAAAGGAATCGAGCAAAGTCCTCGCGATACGCGGGAGGGTCGTGCCTTCCACGCTTGAAAAGGTGACGTTGACCGCGAAGCGCGCGGACGGGACGGAGACCTCCGGCGAAAGCACCATCCCGAAAGTCACCGGTACGGTAAGCCGGATAAAAAGATTATATCTTAATCCCGCGGGCGCTAAAGCGACGCCCGAAGCGCTTGAGGCCTTACGAGAGGCTGACGCGATCGTCATCGGACCGGGCAGCCTTTACACGAGCCTGCTGCCGAATCTTTTGGTGGGAGGCGTGGTCGAGACTATACTAAAATCCAGGGCCGTCAAGATCTATTTGTGCAATGTGATGACCCAGCACGGGGAGACCGACGGGTTTTCCGCCTCAGACCATGTCGACGCGCTCTTAAAGCATACGTCCAGCGATTTTGTAGATTATGTATTTGTAAATACCGCCAAGATCCCCCAACGCTTTTTGGGTAAATACAAAAGCGAGGATGCTTTCCCAGTCGAGCCGGATATAAAAAATATACGCGAGATGGGCCTGGGCGTGGTCGAAGGCGACATGATAAAAGTCGACGATTATATAAGGCACAACGCCGAGAAGATCTCTAAAAGGATACTCGAGCTTATATACGAAGTGAAGGGGACAGGCTTCTGATGTCGCAGAAGATAGATCTTTTACTGGCGATACATTCCCACCAGCCTGACGGGAATTTCGAGTGGGTGTTCGCCGAGTCGTACGAAAAGGGGTATCTGCCTTTTTTGGAGTCGCTTTACCGGCACCCGCGGCTTAAGGCGTCGCTGCATTATTCGGGCTGCCTGCTCGATTGGATAGCCGCGAAGCATCCCGAATTCATCAAGATGTTAAAAGAGATGGTCGGGCGCGGGCAGGTCGAGATGCTTTCGGGCGGTTATTACGAGCCGATACTGACGCTCATACCCGAGCGCGATATCCTCGGCCAGATAAAGCTGATGAACGAGAAGATAAAGGGTTTTACCGGTTACCAGGCGAGCGGCGTGTGGCTGACCGAGAGGGTATGGGAGCCGACGCTCATAAAGCCCCTGGCGAAGGCCGGAATAAAGTACGCGATAGTCGATGACTGGCATTTTTCGTATGTAGGGCAGAAGCCGGACGACCTTTCGGGATATTACGTGACCGAGGACGACGGGGAGAAGCTGTTCATATTCCCCGGAGCCGAGAGATTAAGGTATACGATGCCGTTCAAACTGCCGCGGGAAACGATCGATTACCTGGGGCAGCAGAAAGATAAAGGCTGCGCCTCGAAGATATTCGCCGATGACGGAGAGAAGTTCGGCGTCTGGCCCGGTACACACAAGTGGGTGTACGAGGAGAAGTGGCTGGAGAATTTCTTCGGCGCGCTCGAGAACGAGTCGGCCTGGCTTAAGACGACGACATTCTCCGAATATATGAAAGAGAACGGCCCGACCGGCAGGATATACCTGACGGGCGCAAGTTACCGCGAGATGATGGAATGGAGCGGCGGGTATTTCAAGAATTTTCTGGTGAAATATCCCGAATCGAACAGCATGCAGAAGAAGATGCAGTTCGTGAGCGGCCGCGTGGCCGGAGCCAAGTCAAAGAAGGCGTTGGAATATTTGTATAAAGGCCAGTGCAACTGCGCGTACTGGCACGGCGTATTCGGCGGGCTTTACCTGAACCACCTGCGCTCGGCGGTATATTCGAACCTGATAAAAGCGCAGAAGGAGCTCGATAAGACCGCGCATAAAGACGCCAACTGGGTCGAGTCGGTGGAGACGGATTTTGACTGCGATTCATACGACGAGGTCCTGATATCAAACTCGAAGCTGGAGCTCGACCTTTCGCCGCACAACGGCGGATCGCTCTTTGAACTGGATTTCAAGCCGCTCGCGCTGAACATGACGAATACGCTGGCGAGGCGCAGGGAAACGTACCACGACAAGGCGCTGGAGAAAGCGAAGGCTCGCGACACGGGAAAGAAGGACGACGGGATAGACTCGATACACGATATCACAAGGGAGAAGGACGCCGAGCTCGTCGCCGACCTGTGCTACGATCCTTACAGGCGCGTATCGCTTTTGGACCATTTTTTGAAGGAAGGCGCGACGGTAAAGGATTACGCGGCTTGCAAATACGGCGAGGCCGGTGATTTCCTGGCGGGAGAATATAAATATAGCGTAAAGAAAGAGGCCAAGCCCAAGGGTATCGCGGTCGAACTCACGCGCGAAGGCAATTATTACGGCGCCTCAGGCGACGCGTATAAATTAAGGGTCGTGAAAACGGTAAGCGTCAAGCCGGACAGCCAGGAGATGGAAATAGAATACAAGGTGACGAACCTCGACGCGAGGGAGTTCGAGCCCTGGTTTGGCGTGGAATTCAATTATTCGCTGAAGGATCCGCACCTCAACAAGGTGGGCGAAGCCCACGGCCTGACGAACATAAACGTCAACGACCAGTGGTACGGCGTAAAAATAGATTTTGAGTTCTCGAAAGCCGCGGATTTCTGGTATTTCCCGATAGAGACGGTATCGGATTCTGAACAGGGGCTGGAAAGGACTTACCAGGAGCTTTCACTTTTGTTCCATTGGAAGTTCAAGCTCGCCCCGCGCGCGGTATGGGGTGTGAAGATCAAAAAAAATATAACAATAGAGGAATGACATGATAACGGAAAAGAAGATAACGATAAAGAATAAGTCGGGGCTCCACGCGAGGCCTGCCGCGATCTTTGTGCAGATCGCGAATAAATTCGACTCGGCAGTCATCGTGAAAAAGGGCAAGCTCGAGGTCAACGGCAAGTCGATCATGGGCATACTTATGCTCGCGGCCGGAAAAGGCGCCCAGGTCACGTTAAAGATCGATGGGGAAGACGCCGAGAAAGCCATGCTTGATCTCGAAGGGGTCCTGGCAGGAGAGATCGATATGCCGGAAACTGGCAAGGAGAGATAAGGAATGCTTCTTAAGGGCATACCGGCATCGCCCGGTGTCGCTATAGGCAAGGTCTTCATATTAGACAGTGAGGCCTATACCATAATAAAGAGGGAGATCTCTGAAAGGGACCTTCCGCGTGAGATCGCGCGCTTCGAGGACGCCCTTATCCAGACGAGGCAGGAGATATTGGGCATCCAGGAACGCATCTCCGAACAGCTGGGCATAAAGCACGCCGAAATATTCAACGCCCACCTTCTCGTGCTAGAGGACCGCACGCTTATCGAGGAAGTCATAGCCAGGTTAAAGAAAGAGCTCGTATGCGTCGAATATATCTTCGACGATGTCCTCAAGAAATACATGAGCGCGTTCCAGAAAGTCGAGGACGAATACCTCAGGGAACGCGTCGCCGACATCCGCGATATCGGAAAGAGGATCCTGCTCCACCTGCTCGGTAAAAAGCGCGAGACGCTAGCGGATATAGGCGAAAAAGTCATTGTGATAGCTTATGACCTTTCGCCGTCGGATACGGCTTCCCTGCATAAGAAGAATGTGATCGCGTTCGCCACGGATATAGGCGGAAAGACATCCCATACCGCTATCATGGCGAAAGCGCTCGAGATACCGGCGGTCGTCGGCTTGAAGACCGTTACCAAAGGCGTCAAGAGCGGCGCTACGGTGATCGTCGACGGTTCGAACGGGCTGGTGATAACCGATCCCGACCAGGAGACGCTCGCTAAATACGAGCAGGCGAAGACCAAGATCGCTGAATTTGACGCGTCACTGACGCATTTACGCGATCTGCCTTGCGTGACACGCGACGGGCATCAGGTGCACCTTTCCGCCAATATCGAGATACCGGATGAGATGCCGTCGGCAAAATCGCACGGCGCTAACGGTATCGGGCTTTACAGGACCGAGTTTTTTTATCTTGAACACGTTGACCTTCCCACAGAACAGGAGCAATACGAGGCCTATAAGAATGTCGCGGAACAGATGTCGCCGGATTCCGTAGTCATAAGGACTCTCGACCTAGGCGGCGATAAATTCATGTCCCAGTTGAAAATACCCAAAGAGATGAACCCGTTCATGGGATGGAGGGCCATAAGGTTCTGCCTGGCCCGGCCGGATATCTTCAAGGTGCAGCTCAGGGCGATACTGAGGGCCTCGGCTCACGGCAAACTAAAGATAATGTACCCGATGATCTCGGGAGTGGAAGAGCTCCGCGAGGCGAATAAACTGCTGGGCGAAATGAAAGACGAGCTCAGGAGGGAAAATGTCCCGTTCGACCAGAATATCAAAGTGGGAGCGATGATCGAGGTGCCTTCGGCGGCGATGACGGCGGATATACTCGCCAGGGAAGTGGATTTCTTCTCGATCGGCACCAACGACCTGATACAGTATTCCCTGGCCGTCGACAGGGTCAACGAAAAGATAGCCTATCTTTACGAACCGGCGCATCCGGCCGTCCTGAGATTGATAAAGAGCGTCATAGATATCGGCCACAAGACGAATATCTGGGTCGGGATGTGCGGCGAGATGGCCGGCGATCCGGCTTTCGCGCTGCTGCTGCTCGGCTTCGGCCTCGATGAGTTCTCCACGAGCCCGGTCAATATCCCGAGGATCAAACAGATAATAAGGTCGGTCGACTATAAGGATGCCCAGAAAATAGCGAATGAAGCCCTTACTTTCTCTACCGGCACCGAAATAGAGGAGTTCGCGGCCAGGAAACTCAGGGAACTCATCCCTGACCTCCAGTAAAGGAGAAAAGATTGAACGACCTCGATAATATAGACCAGATGAAAAAGACGGACAAGTCCGGGATGCTAGACTTGATAGTGAAATTCCCCGACCAATGCGAGAACGCTTTTTCAATAGGGAAGGATTTCTTCGTGCCCCAGTCGTATATCGGCGCGGGCTATAAAAATATCGTATTTTCAGGGCTCGGCGGCTCGGCCATAGGGGCTGACCTCCTGCGTTCTTATCTTACCGATGAGATCAATATCCCCATATTCGTAAACCGCGATTATACCCTGCCCAGGTTCGTGGGTAAGGATACCCTGTTCCTCGCCTGCAGCTATTCCGGCTACACGGAAGAGACGTTATCAGCATACGCGGAAGCGAGGCAGAAAGGCGCGAAGATAATCGCCATAACTTCGGGCGGCAAGCTTGAGGTCCTCGCCAAGGAGGACAAGGTGCCGGTCATATACATTCCCGGCGGTAATCCTCCCAGGTCGGCGCTCGGATATTCGTTCTTCAGCTGGCTGGACGTTCTGCATAAGTTCGGTTTCATTGACGACAGGACGAAAGACGTCGAGGAGACGATCGCGGATATGAGGGAATTCCGCGACAACGTCATCGGGCCGCAGGTGCCCGCGGACAAGAACATCGCCAAAAAGATCGCGGCGGAATTGAGCGGCAAATACGTGATAATCTACGGCGCCAATAAACACATCGATTCGATAATAGTGAGATGGAGGGGCCAGCTCGCGGAGAACGCGAAGACCCTCGCATCTACGCATGTCTTCCCGGAATTGAACCATAATGAGACCGTCGGATGGGAAGGCCCGAAAAAACTCCTTAAAGATTTCACGGCCGTGATATTAAGGGACGAGAGCGAGCATCCGCGCGTCGCCAAGAGGATAGAGATAACGAAGACGATGATCGAAAAGGAGTCGAAGGTCATCGAGTTGCGGTCGAAAGGCAGGAACCTCCTCTCGAGGATGTTCAACCTGATAAATACGGGAGATTTCGCGAGCTGTTATCTCGCGATCTTAAACGGCGTCGACCCGACGCCTGTCGATAGGATCTCTAACCTTAAAAAGGAGCTGAGCAAGTTCAGATGAAAGCAGTCATCCTCGCAGCCGGATAAGCCACGCGGTTGTATCCCCTGACAAAAGACAAGCCGAAACCGCTTTTGGTAGTGGGGAATAAGGTGATAGCCGATCACCTTATCCAGAAACTGGGCGATATAAAAGAGGTAGACACGATATATATAGTGACCAACCAGAAGTTCTACGGGGCATTCGGCGATTGGCTGAAGACGGTCAAGTCCTCGAAGAAGATAGTCCTTGAGAACGACGGCAGCACTACGAACGACGACAGGCTCGGCGCGATAGGGGACATCAGGCTCGCGATCAAAAAGAATAAGATAGACGACGACATGATCGTGCTCGCCGGGGATAATATGTTCGACTGGGGATTGAAGAGTTTCGCGAATTTCGCGAAAAAGGCCCCTAAGAGTTTCGCGGTCGGCGCGTACGACATAGGCGACAAGGCTAAGGCGAACATCTACGGCGTTGTGGAAGTTGATGAAAAAGGCAAAATGGTCAATTTCCTGGAGAAGCCCCAGGATCCGCCGACGTCTTTGATAGCTACGGGCATCTATTATTTCCCGCAGAGCAAACTGGACCTGATAGAGGAATTCCTTAAAGCGGGAGATGAAAAGGACGCGCCCGGACATTTCGTGCAGTGGCTTAGCAAGAAACAGGAAGTCATGTGTTATGTATTCAAAGGGGTGTGGTACGATATCGGGGACCTGGAATCGTACCGCAGGGCTAATTTGAGTTTCCAGGAAAAATAAAGGAGAAACAGCAGAGAATGGAAAAACGCGATTTTCTTTTTACATCCGAATCGGTGACCGAGGGCCATCCCGATAAAGTTTGCGACCAGATATCCGACGGCGTGCTCGACGCGGTCCTTAAGGACGACCCGATGGGGCGTGTCGCGTGCGAGACGTATGTCACGATGGGGCTCATCATTGTCGGCGGGGAGATAACCACAAGGACTTTCATACATGTCCACGACCTGTGCCGCAATGTCCTTAAAGATATAGGTTATTCGGACCAGAAGTACGGTTTCGATTACCACACTTGCGCGATCCTGAACGCGATACACGCCCAGTCGCCCGATATTTCGCAGGGCGTGGACAGGGGCGGCGCCGGCGACCAGGGAATGATGTTCGGGTACGCCTGCAACGAAACCAAGGAGCTTATGCCGCTTCCGATAACGCTTGCCCACAAGTTATCGATGAGGCTGACCGAGGTCAGGAAAAAAGGCATATTGAAATATCTCGGTCCGGACGGTAAATCGCAGGTCACGGTCGATTACGTGAACGGCAAACCGAAGAAGGTCACGAACGTCGTCATCGCCGCCCAGCATACAAAAGAAGCGGTCGAGAGGGGCGCGTTCTCGAATAAGGCGCGCAAGGATATAATAGAGAAGGTAATAAAACCGGTCGTCGGTAATTACCTGACTAAAGATACGGAATTTTTCATCAACCAGACGGGCGTCTTCCTTGTCGGCGGGCCGCAGTCGGATACCGGCATGACAGGCAGGAAGATAATCGTAGATACTTACGGCGGGTCTACCCCGCACGGCGGCGGCGCCTTCTCCGGGAAGGACCCGACGAAGGTCGACCGTTCGGCCGCGTATATGATGAGGTATGTCGCGAAGAATATCGTCGCGGCGGGCCTCGCCGACAGGTGCCAGCTCCAGATCGCGTATGTCATCGGTAGGGCTGAACCGGTCTCGGTCAATGTCGATACTTTCGGCACCGGAAAGATCTCGAGCGAGAGGCTCGTCAAACTCGTGAGGGAGAATTTCGACCTGAGGCCCAAAGGCATAATCGAGACGCTCGACCTCAGGAAACCCATCTACAAGAAGACCGCGGCTTACGGCCATTTCGGGCGCGAGAACATGGGTTTCGCGTGGGAGAAGACGGATAAGGCCGCCATACTCGCGAGGAAAGCATGAAATACGACATAAAAAATATCGGGCTCGCGAAAAAAGGGAAACTGCGCATCGAATGGGCCGACGAGAACATGCCGGTCCTGAACCTCATACGCAAGCGTTTCGCGAAAGAGAAACCGCTCAAAGGCGTAAAGTTATCCTGCTGCCTGCACGTCACTACGGAATCGGCGGCGCTCATGCTTACGCTTAAAGCCGGCGGCGCGGATTGCGTTTTATGCGCGTCAAATCCTCTTTCCACCCAGGATGATGTCGCGGCATCTCTCGTAAAGGATTATAAGCTTCCCGTATTCGCCATAAAA
>CAISWF010000064.1 GCA_903889135.1 Candidatus Omnitrophota bacterium
AATATTGCGATTGGTACCTCGAGATAGCCAAAAGCCGCATAAAAGAAAAAAATACGCAGATAATCTTATATAAGGTGCTGGAGAAGAGCCTGAGGCTGCTGCATCCCATCATGCCGTTCCTTACCGAAGAGATATGGGGCATCCTGCCGCACAAGAGGGATTCGATAATGGTCCAGCCGTGGCCGCACCTCCAGAAAGACTTGATAGATAAAAAAGTTGAGGGAGAAATGGACCTTGCGATAGGCATAATAACCGCCATCAGGAATATCCGCGCCGAGGTGAACATCCCGCCCCAGAAGTCCTGCAAAGCGATAGTCGCGGCCGGAAGCGCGAAAAGCCGCACGGCTATCGATAAGTCGCTCGATTATATAAAGAACCTCGGCAGGCTCGAGTCGCTCGAGGTAACGGAAAAATTGAAACGGCCGACGGCCTCTTCGGTCGCCGTATTCGGCGATTGCGAGATATGCGTGCCGCTCGAGGGGCTTGTGGACATCGAAGCGGAAAAAAAGAAGATGATGTCGAAGGCCGGCGAACTCGAGAAGTATGTCAAGTCCGTCGAATCGAAGCTGAATAATAAGAACTTCGCGGAGAGGGCGCCGAAAGATATCGTCGACAAGGAGAAGGAGAAGCTTTCCGAAGCTAAGGTATCTTTGGAAAAATTAAGGGAGAACTTAAAACGATTAGAGATCTAGCCGACAAGGATATACTGGAGACGATACGTCGAGCCCTGGATGAGGACATCGGCGCCGGTGATATCACGACCGAAGCGCTTTTCCTTAAGCCGAAGACGATACAGGCGGTAATAACAGCCGGCGGCGAGGGCGTGCTCTGCGGGACAACGATAGCGATGGCGGTATTCGTCATGCGCAACTCCAGGATTAAATTCATGCCGCTCGCGATGGACGGCGAACGGATAAGACCTGAACAGCAGATCGCATATATAGAAGGCGACGCTAAAGCCATACTCAGCGCCGAGAGGACGGCTTTAAACTTCTTAAGCCGCCTGTCGGGAATATCTACTCTGACGGCCGAATTCGTCGAGGCAATAAAACCATATAAAGCGAAAATAATGGACACCCGCAAGACTACGCCGGGATTGCGGCTCCTGGAAAAGCATGCGGTCAAGGCGGGGGGCGGGACGAATCACCGTATCGGCCTGCATGACCAGGTGCTGATAAAGGATAATCACCTCGCGGCGATGGGTTACGATTGGAACGCTGTCGCGCGCGCCATAAAGTCCTCCCAGCGTAGGAAAGTGAAGGTTGAAGTCGAGGTCCAAGACCTTAAGCAATTTAACGAAGTCCTCAAGATAAACCCCGACATAATAATGCTGGATAACATGAATTTAAAAGACATCAAGGCCGCGGTAGCTCTCCGCAATAAAGGCCGCCACGGGCTACGGCTTGAAGTCTCCGGCGGCGTCAACTTGAAGAACGTAAACAAGATCGCTTCTACGGGTGTAGACATGATATCCATCGGCGCGCTGACGCATTCAGTCAAGGCGGTCGACTTTTCTTTGGAGATAGCGGGATAACGCGATGTCAAAATTGATCCAGCTCTTGGTAGGAGGCGCGATAGGAACGGTGTCGCGGTACGCGCTCTCCGTCTTCACGTACAGGGTCCTCGGAACCGACTTCCCTTACGGAACGCTTATAGTAAACCTTACCGGATGCTTTATCATCGGATTTCTGGCGGCTATCACCGAAGAAAAATTCCTTTTCGGAACAAATATACGCATATTCCTTATGATCGGGTTCTGCGGCGCGTTTACCACATTCTCCACGTTCATTCTCGAGACAGCCAACCTCATGAAGGACGGCGAGACTTTTAGGGCATTATTGAACGTGCTTATAAGCGTAATAGCAGGTTTTGTCGTATTTAGGATTGGCGTACTCGCGGGCGAACTAATTTAACTAGGAGGCAATGTGAAGATCCCCAGCGAAGGAAAGCTTCTCAGGATTTTTATAGGCGAGGCGGATAGATGGGACGGGAAACCGCTTTATGAAGAAATAGTCATGCTCGCGAGGAAAGAGGGCATGGCCGGCGCGACTGTCCTTAAGGGCTCCATGGGCTTCGGCTGCAAGAGTCGCATGCACACGGCGAAACTCCTAGAGCTTTCAAGCGACCTGCCGATAATAATAGAAATGGTCGACAGCGAAGATAAGGTAAACGGTTTTATCCCGCACCTGGATGAGATGGTAAAAGAAGGGCTCGTAACCCTGGAAAAAGCGAACGTTGTAATGTACAGGGCGGAAAAAAAATGAAAAAATCGCCTTTTTTTGCCATAGCATATGTTATTATTCTGATGGCCTCGCTTGCGGTGATATCTCCGGGTGCAAACGCCGTGTCGGTCACCGCGTCATCCCGCGAGAACGATTCAGTAACCCCATCAAACGCCTTCGATAACAACTTGCAGACTCGCTGGTCAAGCCTCTTCTCAGACCGGCAATGGCTGCAGATAGACCTCGGCAAGAGCGAAGACCTCGTCGGCCTGATCATAAACTGGGAGGCCGCTTACGCGAAATCCTATGACGTCCTCATATCTGAGGACGGGAAGAATTGGGAAAACGCCTATTCCACGTCCGAAGGCGAAGGCGTAGTCGACGACGTGTATTTCGGCAGGAAGAAGGCGCGATTCATAAAATTGGACCTTAAGGAACGCGGCACGGCATGGGGATATTCCATATGGGAGATCAGGATTAAAGGGCTCGATGACGAGATACCGATCAAGACTTCGAGCGATAACGGCAGGACGACGATCTCTGTCGAGCTCAAGAAGGACAGGGATATCGGCGCGTTATTCATAACGTGGGGAGAGGACCATCCCCAATCGTATAGGATAGAAATAGAGGGCGCGGATAAGGACTGGAAGACCGTATATAATAAAGATGTTTGCGCTGGCGGACAGGACAAAATATATGTTAACATATTCGGGAAACGCCACATAAAGATCAACTGTGAAGACAACAAAGGGAAGGAAAGCGTGATGAAGAAGATCGAATTCAAGGATTGGGACGATATCGCAAAACACAAGAGCCTGGACAAGGCCCGCGGACTCTCCGGCTGGGAGGGCTCTAAATTCAAGACTTTCATCGGGAAGGACGGTTCGTTTGCCGTCTATCCTTACCCGTTCAGGGTCAGTTTCTGGGTAAACGATAACGGCCGGCTCTATACGCCGGAAACTCTCCATACGGATTGGAGATTGGTCGAAGGCGGATACCCGGTGACTGTGGTGTCGTGGAAGGGTGATGGCATTGAAGGTGAGACGAAGATCTTCTCCTGGCTCGATGAAAAAGCCGGGAAAGTACTGACCTTCGCAAGGGAATCAGTAAAAAATACAAGCGCGCAGGATAAAGAAGTCCTGATCCTGGCCGTCATACGCCCCAACCCGCTGTATCCTAAATGGAAAGTCTCGGATATTAAGACGATCGATTACGACGCCGACCATACCGTAAAGATAAACGGCGCGCCGCGACTCTTCCTTGACGAAAGGTCGGAAGGCTCTCTCGGAAAAGACCTGAAGGATTCTCTCTCTTACACGAAAAAAATACCGGCCGGCGGGACCGAGTCTCTCGATTTTGTCGTGCCGTCCGGCACAGGCGCGGAGTTGTCATTTAACGACATCAAGGACCTTGGTTTCGATGAGGCCCTAGAGTTGACGCTCAAATACTGGAAAAACCGTATCCCGCTCGAAATGGACATCCCGGACAAAAGATACAGCGACTGTTTCTATTCTTCGCTCTATTATCTCCTCATAATGGACGAAGAGCATAAATTATTCCCGGGCCCGTACGAATACACCTCGCTCTTCCTGCATGATGCGGTCGATATAGACAACGCGCTCGACAAGGCAGGGCTTACCGATGAGGCTCGCGCCTCGACTGAATATTTTAATTACAAGGAAGGCGGCGGCTACGTTGACGAGCTCGGCGGCAGCATATTCGGGCTTTATGAACATTACCGCCTGACAAAGGACGCCAAATACCTGGAGGCGGCATATCCGAGGATGAAGTCGGCATGTGAGCTCATCAGGAAACTTCGCGCTCCGCAGATGTCTCTCCCGAAAGAAAACCCGGCTTACGGACTCCTTCCCAAAGGGGTAAGCCAGGACAATTTCAAGATACCGGCTTACCTTTACGTTGATGACTGGTGGGCGATGATCGGCCTGAAAGCGGCGGCCGAGACGGCGCAGATACTCGGCAAAGCAGATGACGCCAAATGGATGAAAGCCGAATATGAAAGCCTCCATTCTGCCACTATCGCGAGCATCGAAAAATCCATGAAAAATAACGGGTTGTCGTTCATGCCCGGGTTCGCCGACTACTGGCCTAAAGAAATGCGTTTAAAGGACATGGAACACCGCATACTGGGCGATACCCAGATGGCGTGGGCGCACAGGCCGGCATTATTTCCGGGAGAGAATATGGGCATCCCGGTACCGATGGAACTGTTCAAGGCCTCATACGAGCAGTATTGGAAGAACGCCGGGAAGTTCTCCGATTATGACGGCGGATGGTTCGTCGAGTACGAACAACTCTTCTGGGGGTACAATTTCAAGCTCGCGCACCCCCTGATATACCTTGGGATGGAAGACATCGCGCTCAAGAATATCGAGTGGGGGCTGGAGCACCAATCCTGCCCCGGAGGATGGATGGAGGCGATGCCTAGCAAGGTCAACTCGAAAGGGTTGAGGGAGATCACCGAAGGCATAGTCGGCGATGTCCCGCACGGATGGTCGGCCGCGCATTATATTTTATTATTACGCGACATGCTTTTGCGCGAGGACGGCGATAATCTGGTGCTTTTATCCTGCATTCCGGACTCGTGGCTCGATGACGGCAAGGTCATAGAAATAAAGAACGCCCCGACTTATTTCGGCAAGGTATCTTTCAGGGTCGAGAGTTCCCGCGCCAAAGGCTCGGTCAAATTGTCTATTGATTGCGCGACCCCGCCGCCGGGCGGATATATCCTGACACTCGGTAAGAACAGGACCGCGATCCCCGCTGACACGAAGGAACTTGAAGTAAAGTTCTGACATGGCGAAGTTCAAGCTCGTATCATCTTTTAAGCCTGACGGCGACCAGCCGCAGGCGATAAAGGGGCTTACCGAGGGGCTTATGGGCGGCAAGCGCTGCCAGACGCTCCTCGGAGTCACCGGCTCAGGGAAGACCTTCACGATGGCCAATGTCATCGAAAAGACCGGCAAGCCGGTCCTTGTCATCTCCCACAATAAGACGCTTGCCGCGCAGCTTTACAGCGAGTTCAGGGAATTCTTTCCCGGCAATGCCGTGGAATATTTCGTAAGTTATTACGATTACTACCAGCCCGAAGCGTATATCCCCCAGACAGACACATATATAGAAAAAGACTCGTCGATTAACGACCGGCTAGACCGCCTTCGCCTGGCCGCCACATCATCCTTGATGTCCCGGGACGACGTCATCGTGGTCGCAAGCGTATCCTGCATTTATAACCTCGGGTCTCCCGATGACTATTCTAACATGCTGGTCGTGCTCGATAAGGGCCAGAAGATAGACCGCGACGAGGTCCTGCGCAAATTATTGAGCATACAATATGAGCGCAACGACATCGAGTTCATCCGCGGCAAGGTCCGCGTCCGCGGCGACACGGTAGAGATATTCCCGGCTTATTCCGAAAGGGCGATAAGGGTATCGATGTTCGGCGACGAGATAGAGAAGATAACCGAGTTCGACCCCGTATCGCAGAAGGTAATGTCCCAGCTCGACCGCGCGGCGGTGTATCCGGCAAAACATTTCCTTACATCGCCCCCGAAGATCGAGGAGGCGATAAAAATGATAAACGGGGAACTCGGTGCGCAGTTGGAATATTTCCGCTCCAAAGGTAAGCTCCTTGAGGCCCAGCGCCTCGAGAGCCGCACGAAATATGATATGGAAATGCTGCAGGAGATAGGCTATTGCCACGGCGTCGAGAACTATTCCAGGCATTTAAGCGGCAGGCCCGAAGGCGCGCGTCCGTATTGCCTGATAGATTATTTTCGTAAGGATTTCCTGATGATAATTGACGAGTCGCACGTTACCCTTCCGCAGATAAGGGGGATGTACGAGGGCGACCGCTCGCGCAAAAAGACGCTCGTTGAATTCGGTTTCCGCCTGCCGTCGTGCCTCGACAACAGGCCGCTGCGTTTCGACGAGTTCGAGACTCTCATGAAAGAGAGTATATTCGCGTCCGCGACGCCTTCCGAATATGAGATATTGAGATCCGGCGCGAAAGTCGTAGAGCAGCTCATCCGGCCGACAGGCCTCGTCGACCCGGAAATAATAATCAAACCGACAGAAGGCCAGGTCGATGACATCATCCTGCAGGTGCGCGAACGCGCGAAGAAGAAAGAGCGGGTCCTCGTCACGACGCTTACAAAAAGAATGGCCGAAGACCTATCGGCTTATCTTGAAGACCTGGACTTGCGGGTAAAATATATCCACTCGGACATCGGCGCGATCGATAGGGTAATAATACTTAAGGAACTCCGCCAGGGCAAGTTTGACTGCCTCGTAGGCGTCAACCTGTTAAGGGAAGGATTGGACCTGCCCGAGGTAACGCTTGTCGCAATACTCGACGCCGATAAAGAGGGGTTTTTGCGGTCTGAGACGTCGCTTATACAGCTTTCCGGCCGTGCGGCGCGCCATATAAACGGCCAGGTGATCATGTATGCCGATACCATAACAGGTTCTCTCAAGCGCGCGATAAGTGAAACGAACCGAAGGAGAGCCTTGCAGCTGGAGTATAATAAGAATAATAACATCACGCCAAAGTCGATACAGAAGGCCATCAGGGAAGGCATTGAAATGCTCCAGGAGGCCGAAGAGGTTGAGATGGAGGCCGTAGGCGTCAAGAAAGTCGGTTACGAGATAGAAAAAGTGATAGAGGAACTCGAATACGAGATGGACCTCGCCGCGCGCAACCTGCAATTCGAAAAAGCCGCGGTCATCCGCGACAATATCGCCGACCTGAAAAAGAGATTAAATGGCCAATAAAACTTTAATTTCCCTTATATTATGCTTATGCGTCCAGGGCTCAGCTTTGGCGGGAACATGCATCCCGCTTTACGCGCCCACGTCCGAGCAGGATAAATTCCTCGACGGCCTCGAACACCGGATATTCAACTATTTCTGGACCGAGATATTCCCGGAGACGGGCATAGCTGTGGACCATACCCAAAATCGTATAGGAAAAGTAGCAGCTACGGGGTTCGAGTTAGCCGCGATCCCCATCGGGATCAAGCGGGGATGGATCACCCGCGACGAAGGGTACCAGCGCGCCTTCCTTATACTCAATTCGTTCTACAGGGACCCTAAAGACCCGAAAGACGTATACGTCGAAGGTAAGTACGGGCTTTTTTGGCATTACGTCAACGGCAAGACATGCCAATTTGAGCCGGTCGATTGCGTTGCTATGTGCGACAGCGCCGACTTCATCGGGGGCGCGGTCCTAATCGCGGAATATTTCAAGGGCACCCCTGCAGGGGACCTCGCGCAGAAGATATACGACGAGGTCGAATGGGATAAGTTCGTAGATATGGGCAAGAACAAAAAGCCGGGCTTGCTTTCGTTCGGGTGGGTCCCTTTGCACGTATCCAAGAGCTACTATGAAGTTGACGGGTTGCTGCCCTATGACATGACCGGGTTCGTGGACAATTCGCTGCTTATCTATGTCCTGGCATTAGGCTCCGACACCCATCGCATTCCGCAGGAAACGTGGGAAAAATATGTGGACACTTATACGCTGGATGAATACGCGGGTTACGAAGCGGTCGAGGCCACCGCGCTCTACTCGCGCGAGGTGCCGCATTCGTTCATTGATTTTAACCGTAAACGCGACCGGAAAATAGACTACTTCCAGGAGACCGTCAATAAACTCCTGGCCGACCGCGCTTTCAATATGAAAGTGAACGGTTATCCGCCAGAACTTTGGGGCCTCACGGACTGTTTCGGAAAAGACAGCTACGGGCACGGCGGGCCGCCGGGGCAGGTCCAGAATGACGGCACGGTAGGGATGACCGCGATCGTCAGCGCGCTGCCGTTCGTCCCGGGACTTTCCCTGGAATCGATGAAATACGTTAAGGAGAAGTTTGGCGACAGGGTATACGGGAAATACGGGTTCACGAGTTCCGTCAACCTGAAGAACGATTATGTAAGCCCGCTTTATGTCGGCATCGAGACCGGACCTATGATAATGATGATAGAGAATTACAGGAGCGGCATGATCTGGGACCTCTTTTCGCAGAGCAGGGTGATGAAAAATTTCATAAAACGCGCAAATATATCCGGAGTGATCGATGACTTTGAGCTTCCTCCGGAAGCCCCGCCGTATGCCGTCTGGAAGGTAACGGGAGGAGAGGGCCGTATAAGCGGGAATAACCCCCAGCATGGCCGCAAATGTTTCGAGATCGTGCCGCAGGGAGGATCGGTGGATATAGAAGGGATCCTGACGAAAAATGACCTCATGAAATTCGATAACGACCGGTACGTATCGATGTGGACCCGCGGCCTTAACGTGCTTGAATGCGGTGTCACATTAGATGACCGCAAGGTATCGCTTAAGCAGTCGGGCAAAGTCGAGGGCATGGGGTGGGAACATTATTATTTCATGATACCTTCAAAAGAGAAAGCCACGTCCGTATGCTCCATCGAGATCAAATGCGAGGCGGCCATAAAAGACGCCGCGCTCGATAACATATCTTTTGAGCCTCGGATGGACTCTCTTCCTCCGGATAAGATCCGCGACCTGGAGGCGGCGACCGGAAGGCTGGGAGGGTCGATCGACCTGAAATGGCGCATCCCGCATGACAGGGACGGCGATGATATTTCGCGGTATATTATCGAGATCGCGGATAACTCCGGGCTTACGAACGCGGATATGCAGGAACTGCTGCCTGCAAGGCAATACCCCGGTGATGAAAAACGCGCGATACTGTGCGGCGCTGCAGGGCCCGTATTCATCTCGCTCGCGGCTATAGACGAATACGGTCATATAGCGCCGTTCTCGCCGCCAAAGAGGGTGGTGCCCAATACAAAACCCCTGGACCGCACCGTTTTCAGATGCGGAAAGCAGCTTTTGGGGTCTATAGAGCTGTCCGATCCCCAATGGAATCTGGCCGCCGTTAAAGAACCGGCGGGAAAAGGGGAGTGCCTGCGCGTAGATTATATCAAGACCAAAGGATGGGATTATCTCGCTTTCCGGGTCGAGCCGGAGATGATAGCCACGCACCGGTACCTGACCGCAACCGTCAAAGGCAAGATAGACATACTCGGAAAATTATGGTGCAGCGACGATTTCCAGTGTGATATGGAACGTCAGGAGGCAGTGAACGCGGACGAATGGACGGTTATGAAGTTCGATACCCATAAAGCCGGGCAGGTAGTCCCGGGCCGCGACGCGGTAAAAAAACTTCTATTATTCGTCGCGCCGGGACAGTCGAATGGCAAGGGGTCATTTATGATTGACAGCATAGAGTATTCCAATTAAACTGGTGAACATGGACGATAAGATCCTTAATATTTTCCGGTCTTCAAGCGGTGAATTCATCTCCGGAGAAGAGATAAGTGAGAAGTTGAAGATCACGCGCGCGGCGGTGTGGAAACATATCGAGCAGCTGCGCAAAGAGGGGTATGAGATCACCGGCGAACCGCATGTCGGCTATCGCCTTACAGGCACCCCGGATAAACTCATCCCCGAGGAGATATCATACAAGCTCGGCACGAAGATAATCGGCAGGAAGATATATTCCTATGAGACTACAGATTCTACGATGGACGTGGCGCATAAGCTCGCCCGGTCCGGATCGCCTGAGGGAACGGTAGTCTTCAGCGAAAGCCAGACGAAAGGCCGCGGCAGGATGGGGCGGCACTGGGTCTCCCCTAAAGGAAAAGGGATTTATTTTTCGCCTATCCTCAGGCCGGATGTCGCGCCCGCGGAAGCGTCGAAGATAACCCTCATGTCGGCGGTCGCCGCCGCGCTTGCCATAAGAAAAGTGACGCATTTAGGGGCCCTTATAAAATGGCCGAACGATATAATGATTAACGACCGTAAGGCCTGCGGCATACTCACGGAAATGAGCGCCGAGGTCAATACCGTAAATTATATAGTCCTGGGCATCGGCATCAACGTAAATACCGACAAAAAAGATCTTCCTAAAGAGGCGACATCATTGAAGGCAGAGGCCGGCGAGAACTTTTCGCGCGTCGAACTGACACAGGAGCTTTTAAGGGAATTTGAACGGCAATACATGATATTCAAGGCGAAAGGTTTTAAGAAGATCATTGAGGAATGGAAAGACCTCTCGCACACTCTCGGCGAAGAGGTTAAGATAGCCTGCCAGGGCAGGAAGATAGAAGGTACCGCGATCGATCTCGATCCTTCCGGCGCGCTTGTCGTTCGCACGGACAACGGGTTCACGGAGCACATCACCGCCGGCGATGTGCTCATGGTGAGATGATGTTATTAGCGGTCGACATAGGAAATACGTCTATCGCGTTCGGAATGTTCGAGCGGAATAAGCTCAATTCGTCCCGGAAGATCTCGACGCAGGGCATATTCTCCAATAAAACGATAAGCCTGCCTGATAAAGTTGACGCGGCGATCATATCGAGCGTAGTACCCAAAGCGACCCCTATTATCAAGAAAGCGATCGCAAAAAGATACAAGATCCGTCCGCTCGTCCTGGGTGATAATATCAAGGCTCCTATAAAGAACCTTTACCGGAAACCAAAACAGGTCGGACAGGACCGGCTGGTTGATGCGGTGGCTGTAAAAGAGCTCTATGGTTGTCCCTCTATAGTCATCGATTTTGGTACAGCCATAACTTTTGATGTCATCTCAAAGAAAGGGGAGTATCTCGGCGGCTTGATATTCCCGGGCATCGAGACTTCGCTGAACGCGCTCTCGCAAAAAGCTGCGCTCCTGCCTAAGATAAAAGTAGCGCCGCCTAAAGGGCTGATCGGCCGCGACACGGTCGACAGCATGAGAAGCGGGGTGTTTTACGGCACTGGTGCTCTTTGCGACGGGGTCATAGCAAAATTAAAGTCGAAATATGGCCCGATGAAAGTCATCGCCACCGGCGGCCACGCCGCATTGATGGCAAAATACTCTACGGCGATTGACAGGATAAATCCCGATCTTACCTTGCTTGGATTGAAAATAATATATAACCTGAAATTTAATGTCTCGCGCAGAGCCGGTTTATGACGCAGTAGAACAATGGTTATTGCGAGTAATAAATTAGGCCAAGCGAGACTTGAATTTCAGG
>CAISWF010000065.1 GCA_903889135.1 Candidatus Omnitrophota bacterium
ATCGCGGTCGTTCCTGCCGGCATTCTCGGCAGCCCGGCGGATCCGTTCCTTTACGTCGTGGATATTTTCAGGGATCATATTTTAGAAATACTCGCTGAATATCTGGTTTACCCTGTCTAATAATTTACCTAACGGCGTGTTGCCGAAGAAATTCTTCCGGACCTTCTTCTTCGAGCCTTCCCGCACCCAGTATTTGACGAGGCCGACCGATACGATCTGTCCGGCGCCGGCCCTTGTCATGTCCCCGCCGGCTACTCCCTTGACCAACCCCATCTTCACGGGCATGCTAAGGGATAATTCCAGCATCTCGAGGAAACCGCCCAGCGCGGTGAGGTTTCCGGCGACCACGCATCCCATCGCGGCGTCCTTGGCGGAACGCATGTCTTTTAATTTGTCGCCGATCTGTTTAATGAGCCTCTCCGCTTCAGGCCTTATCGCTTCCGCGACAGCCTTTCTCGAGACGGAACGGCTCGACCCGCCCAGCCTCAAGATTATCTTGTCTCCTTCGGGTGAAGCGGTCCCCGGCGCAGCCTGTATTTCGGCCGCGAGATTATCAAGGGATATCTCGCGTTTCAACAGGTCTGCGGCGTAATCGCGCGGCATCTTGAAACTATCCGCAACGATGGCGACCATCCCGCCGCTTCCGGCCGGTATTATCTCGATGGACTTTATCTCACCGCCGTTATACACGACTATATGGGTGGAGGAATAAGAGATGAATATGAATATGACGCCTAATTCCTTCTCGAGCTCCTCGAGTATCGCGTAGCCGGCCGCTATGCCCGAAAGGATTATGTCCCTGATCTCGAAACCCGCCGTATTTATCGACCTCCTTACGTTGTGGAGGTTGGTCACCAGGGCAGTCACGAATTCCATGTCCGCCTCGAGCCGCGTGCCGAACATTCCGGTCGGGTCCTTGATGCCGTCCTGGCCGTCGAGGATGAAACCGCGCGTTATCGAATGGACTATCTCCCTGTCGAACGGGAGCGCTATCGTCTTGGCGGCCTCTGTCACCCGCTCGACCTCATGCTTGCCTATCTCGTTCTCTTTCTCGGCGACGGTCACGCTCCCCTTGGTATTATAGACGCGCAGGCTCGCGCCGTCGCAGTTCGTGACGAGGGATACGATCTTGGTCTTCGCCGAGGCCTCCGCTTTTTCGATGGCGGACGCGACCGACAAGGCCACCTCGCTTATATCCGATATCGCGCCGTTATCCATCCCCCTGGACGGAACCGACGCTGATCCGAGGAGTGCAACGGTATCCTTCTCCTCGGTCGAACAGACCGAGCAGGTCACAAAATCCTCGCTTATATCCAGGCCCGCTAAGATCTTCTTCATTATTTCTTTTCCGGTTTAAACGTTACCGCGGCATCCGTGAACCTGAGGTCGATCGAATCGATCTTCGACCTGTCCACCTTGGAATTACTGAGCGCCGCGGCCAATGAATCAAGCTTCCTGTCGAAATCGTTATTTCCGACCACTATCGTCATCCCGTCCATGACGAAAAAAGCCTTGTCCGGGTATGTCATATCAACAGTCCCGACTTCCGATTTCCTGAATTCCTTCCTCGAATATATGCGCTGAAGGATATCGAGGGCGGTGCTGATCCTCCGGGACTTTACCCTTGTGCCTGCCTTCGGGTTCGTAAGCTGGGACTCGAGGCCGGTAATGAGGGGAAGCGAATCGAGGTTGCCGGTATCCGATACGATAACGCCGTCGAAATCCACCGTCAGGACCTTACCTACCCTTATCCTCGCTACCGCCTCCCTGTCCTTTATGTTCGCGACGATCCGGTTCGGCAGGAACTTGGATATTATCACTATCTGGAATTCGGGGTGCGCCGCTTTTATCTTGCCCGCGAGCGTCTCGGTATCGACCGTGAAAAAATTTACGGGGTACTCCAGGTTGAAATATTCTTTCTGTATATATAAGTTCCCTTCCCTGCCGGGCTTTACTATCTCGACCTTTTTCACCTCAAAACACGGCGCGGCGGAAAGGAAGTTATTAAACCACAGGCCGGCCGCTATCAGCGCGAGCGCGAATATCGCAAGGACGGCGACCGCAACCTTGTTGCGTTTTATGAAATCGTTGACCCGCTTTGAGGCTCCTGAGCCTGACTTTCTTTTTCTAGCCATATTATTTAAAAGCCGATTCGAGCATCTTCTCGCACAATACGGGGAAATCTATCCCTCTCGCCTTCGCTGCCTTCGGCAGGAGACTGAGCTGGGTCATTCCCGGTATCGTATTAACCTCGAGGACGACTATCTTCCCCTCATCATCAAGTATCATGTCTACCCTTGAGAACGACCTGCACCCGAGGGCGTTATGCGCCCTGGTGCCGGCGTCCTGTGCGAGCCTCGCCTCACCTTCGGATATTGGCGCGGGACAGAGATACTCGGTCATCCCTGCCGTATATTTGGCGATCTCGTCGTAATAACGCCTTTTCGGTACGACCTGTATCACGGGAAGCGGCTTGTCATCGAGAATACCCACCGTAAGCTCCTTGCCATGTATGAACTCCTCGAGCAAAACCTGCCTTCCGAACTTGAACGCCTCCTTGATCGCGCCGTCCAGTTCCCCGATATTATCTATTATGGAGACGCCTACCGAAGAGCCCTGCGCCGAGGGTTTGACGACTACCGGCGCCGGGAATTTCAGTTTCGGCCTCGTCCCGTTCTCTATCACGTGGTATCCCGGGATGTTGAGCCCGGCCTTTTTGAACAGTTTACGCGAGGCGATCTTATCCATGCCTAGCTGGCTCGCTTTTACTTTTGAGCCGGTATAGGGCATCTTAAGGTCCTCGAGTATCGCCTGTATCTGGCCGTCCTCCCCGAATGTCCCGTGGAGGGCGATGAAGGCGGCATCAATACGCGCCGTTCTCAGCTCGTCCCTCGTCGGAAGCCATATCTCAATAGGGACGGCGTTATATCCTATGCTTAAAAGCGCGTCGGTGATCGCCTTGCCGGAGCGCAAGGAGACGTCCCTCTCCGCGGATGGCCCGCCCATCAAAACGCCTATCCGCAAACCAACCTTATCCATTAAAAATCTCCTATCAATTTAGTCTCTAATTTTAACATAATTTGATGTTCTTTAAAAACTATTTTTTGTATCTCATCTATTAATTCCCTGACGTCAGAGGCCGAGGCATTTCCCCTGTTTATGATGAAGTTCGCGTGCTTCTGCGAGACCGCCGCGCCGCCAACCGACTTACCCCTTAAGCGGCATTTGTCTATGATCTCCCATGCCGGCGAACTGCCTGACGGATTAAGGAATACGCTTCCCACGCTGGGGTACCCGAGCTCCTGTATCTTTCTTTTTTTCTCAAGATTTTTCTTCATCTCGGCCTCGATGTTATCTTTGGGCTTTTTTTCAAGCTTGAGTTTAGCCGATATCAGGACCATACCGTCGAGATTAGATGAGCGATATGAGAATTTCAGCTCGCTTCTATCGAGTTTGATCAGTTCAAGGCCTTTGAGCGCGGTTATCTCCTCGACGAGATCACCTATCGCCTTGGACGGCCAGCCGGCGTTCATCGTGAGAGCGCCGCCGAGAGTCCCTGGTATGCCGGCGAGGAACTCAAGCCCGCCCAGGCTTTCCTCCGCCGCTTTATTTATCAGCTCATGTATCTTTATTCCGCAGCCCGCGGAGACAGTTTCCCCGTCGAATACGGTCCCGTTAAATGCCGGCGTACACAAAGAGATGACAAATCCGCGGATGCCTTTGTCCCCGACCAGGAGCTTGCTTCCGCCCCCGATGATGAAATGATCTATCTTATGCGACCCGGCATAACGCAGGATATCCAGGAGGTCGTCCGCGTCCTCCGGGCAGACAAAAACATCCGCCGGCCCGCCTATTTTGAACGTCGTGTGGCGGCTCATCGGTTCATCGAATTTTATCTCACCCTTGATGAAGTCTAGATCTTCCTTTTTGATATCTTTCTCCTCTTTTTCGAGAGATCCTGCGCCAATTCCCCGGCTATCGCGGTAATATCGCCGGCGCCCATCATCAAGACCATATCGCCGCGTTTTATATCATTCAATAGATATTCCTTTAATCCTTTTTTAGGCAGGTATACGGCATCTTTATGGCCGTGCTTTTTCACTTCCTCGTAAATGCTTTTACCGGAGACATTATCGAGCTCGTCTTCTGACGCCGCATAGATATCCGTAAGTATCAGGCGGTCGGCCATATCGAAACAGCTCCCGAACCTCTCCTTGAGGTATTTGGTCCTGGAGAAACGGTGCGGTTGGAACGCGACTACCAGCCGTTTGGGTTCCCAGTTCCTGGCCGCGAGTATCGTAGCCTTTATCTCGGCCGGATGGTGCGCGTAATCGTCTATCACCTTTATCCCGTTCCCCGAATACTTGACCTGGAACCTCCGCGCCGCGCCGGTGAAATCCTCGACCGCTTTCTTTATCGTTTCGAAATCAAGCCCAATCTCGAGCGCCACGGCGAACGCGGCCATGGCGTTCGAGACGTTATGTATCCCCGGGATATTTATCGCGGCCGGGCCCAGGTTCTTTCCGCGGTATACTATCTCGAACTCGGAATGGGAATCATGCATCTTTATCTTCTCGGGATATATGTCGCCTCCGGCCGAAAGGCCGAAAGTCACTACCTCCTCCGTATAACCGCGCAACGCCCGCTTTAAATTATCGCAATCGCCGCACGCGAAGAGCTTCCCTCCCGGTTTTATCTTCTCTATGAATTTAAGGTACCAGGATATTATCTCACCCATATTCCTGTAATAGTCGAGGTGCTCGGCATCGATATTCGTTATGACGCTGTAGAACGGTTTCAGGTGCACGAAGGAACCGTCGCTCTCGTCCGCCTCGACCACGAAATGCTCGCCCGCGCCTACCCTGGCGTTTCCCTCCAGGGATTTTACTTCACCTCCCAGGATCGCGGTCGGGTCGAGCCCGGCCCTGTACAGGATATGGGCGATCAGCGATGAAGTCGTCGTCTTACCGTGCGCGCCGGTGACGGCGATACCTTTCCTGCCGTTCATTATGAGCGCGAGCATATCGGCGCGGTGGAGCGTGGCTATCTTTTTATTGCGCGCGGCTTTGAGCTCCGGGTTCTCCGGCGTGATCGATGACGAGAATACGACAATATCCGCTCCCTCTACGTTCTTCTCGTGATGGCCCTCGTGGAATTTCCCGCCGAGCGATTCGAGCTTCTCTACGATGCGGGAGCGCTTGATGTCCGAGCCGGAGACCTTATGGCCCTGCTTGAGCAGGACAAAGGCGATGGCGCTCATCCCGATGCCGCCGATGCCGATGAAATGAATATGCTTCTTACCTTTTAATTTCATACATCTCCTCAGCGGGTCCTGCCTGCCGAGCACCTCGTCCCATTTTGCTTCGGGCAAAAGGGACAAGGGCTCCGTCGGCAGTCACCCGTTTGAACCCAATATGCAATCAGCTAAACGCCTTGCCGCATCAGGCATAGCAAATCTTTTCGCAGCATCCGACATCGATTTTAACTTCGCCTTGTTGTCCTTCAACTCAAATATTTTTTCCTTCAGCATCTGCGGCGTGAGGCCGAGCTCATCCATGATGATCGTCCCGCCGGCTTTTTCGAGCGCGGCGGCATTGTGATACTGGTGCCCGCCGGCGAACCTATAGGGTATCATTATCGAAGGTATGCCGAGCGCGGCGATCTCAAAGAGCGCGGTAGCGCCGGCCCTCGAGACGATGAGGTCGGCCATAGCGTACGGATACCCGATATCATCGACAAAATCGCATACGCACCCGTCTATGCCGCTACCCTCATACTTTTTCCTCACACCATCTATATTCCTGATCCCGGCGATATGGATCATGTTGATCTGGCGCTTTTCTTCGCCGCTTAAAAGTCCGAGCATGCCGCTCACTATCTCATTTATCTTCTGCGAACCCTGGCTGCCGCCAAGGATCAGGATCGTGAATTTGCAGGGATCGAACTTATAGGATTTCAGCGCGTCTTCCTTTTTTACCGACAGGAGCTTTTTACGTATCGGGTTACCGGTAAATACCGCATTCCTCCCGAATGTTTTTTCTGTCTCCTTAAAGCTTACCGCTACGCGCCTTGCCAATAAAGCCAATATCCTGTTCGCCAGTCCGGCCTCGCAATTCTGCTCATGGAGAAAAAGCGGTTTCCCCATAAGCGCGGCGAACTTGCATATCGGGAATGATGCGTACCCGCCGAAACCGACCACGATATCAGGTTTATATTCAAATAATAACTTTATCGACTTAAAACAGGCCGAACTGAACCGCGCGAGGAATACCATGAACTTCACCGGGTTCGCCGAAAGTTTCGCCACGGGCATAAGCCTGTATGGGATGCCGAACGACCCGAAGAGTTTCACCTCGAGCGGATGGTCTGTCCCGACCAGCAGGACATCTGATACGCCCCTCTCTTTAAGTTCCTGAGCGAGGCTCAGGCCGGGGAATATGTGCCCGCCCGTACCCCCGCACGCGATTAAAACTTTCATCTACTCCCGTTTCTATAAATGTTATGGCCGGGATTCACTGTTATCCCGTTTCTATAAATGTTATGGTCGGGATTCACTGATTATCTTCTTTCTCGTAAGGGCTCTCGCTGTATTTGGCGATATTAAGCAATAACGCCACTCCTATCATGTCGAATACTAGCGACGAGCCTCCATAGCTTATGAACGGCAGCGGCAGGCCTTTCGTCGGCATCGAGCCGGTAGCGACCGCGATATTGATGATCGCCTCAAGCGCGATGACCGAGACGACGCCCAGCGCGACCAGGTGCCCGAAGAGGTCCCTCGCCCTCAACGCTATCCTGAAACCCAGCCAGATGAAGACCGCGAAGAGGATTATCACCGCGGCGGCGCCTACCAGGCCGAGCTCTTCGCCGATTATGGAGAATATGAAATCGGTATGCGCGCCCGGCAGATAAAGTAATTTTTGCCGCGACTGGCCGAGGCCGACCCCGAACGGCCCGCCCGAGCCGAGCGCGATATAAGACTGTATTATCTGGAACCCGACCCCTTGCGGGTCCTTCCACGGGTCCACGAACGCCAGGATCCTCCTCATCCTGTAGGCCTTATGGAATATGAGCACTCCCAGGACCGGTATCGAGCCCAACAGCATCGGCAGGAGGTGCCTCAACTTGATCCCGGCGACGAAGAGCATAACGAACGAGACGAGGCTTATCGCGACCGCGGTGCCCAAGTCCGGCTCGAGCAGGATCAGCCCTACGCTGAAACCGAGTATTATCATCGGCGGCACGAAACCTTCCCAGAAACTCTTTATCTCGCTTTGTTTCCTCGAAAGGAAATCGGCGAAATAGAGTATCATCACGATCTTGCACACCTGCGATGGCTGGAAACTCAGGAATGAGAACCTGAACCACCGCCTGGCGCCGGCTATCTCGCGGCTTACCCCGGGGATGAGAACCAGCATCAGCAGGAAGAACGTGGCCATGAGGACCGGCTTCACATATTTTTTCAGGGAAACATAATCCACGGACATCACCAATAACGACGCCACGGTGCCTATGAAAAGATACAGGAGATGCCGCTTGAGGTAATAGGCGCTGTCTTTCAGGAATTCCTGCGCGCTTATCGCGCTCGCGCTATAGACCATGACAACGCCTATGGCGAGAAGCACGACCGTGACCATGAAAAGCTGTGTCCTTAATCTCCTCACTCCGCCCTATTTCTCCTCTTTAAGCGCGCGGACTATCGCCTTGAATACCCGCCCGCGCTCCTCGAAATTCCTGAACATGTCGAAACTCGCGCACATCGGCGAGAGAAGCACGCAATCGCCGTCATCCGCCTCGCCGAACGACTTCTTCACCGCGTCTTCCATCGTTTCGGCGAACATATACGGGGCCGCGCCCGTAAGATGGGCCCTTATCTTCTCTTTTGCCTCGCCTATCAGGACGAGTTTCTTGACCTTTGCCCCTACGACCTGGCGCGCCTTCCTGAAATCGCTTCCCTTGTCGTGTCCGCCGGCGATAAGTATGACCGGTTTTACGCAGGATTCGAGCGCCATCATAGTAGCCAGGACCGTCGTCCCCTTGGAATCGTTTATGAATTCCACGCCGCAGGCCGTCCTCACGTGCTCGAACCTGTGCTCGAGCCCCTTAAAATTTACCAGAGCGTCCTTTATCCTCTTAGAACTTATCCCGAAGATCGAAGCCACGCAGAGACAGGCGAGGACGTTCTCGATATTATGCGCCCCTTTTATCTTAAGTTCCGACGCGCCGCATATCCTCTGCGCCTTTCCGCCGCGCCCGATAAAGACCGAACCGTCCTCAAAAAAGGCCGCCGCCTTTTTATTCTTCCGGGAGAAGTAAAGCGCCTTCGCTTTCGTCCTCGCCTTAAGTTTCCTGACCAGCGGGTCGTCGTAATTCAAGACCGCCCAGTCGTCCTTTCCCTGGTTCTCGAAGACCCGCGCCTTCGCGTCGATATACGCGCGGAGGTCCGGGTGCCTGTCAAAATGGTTCTGGGAAATATTCAACATTACGGCAACGTGCGGCTTGAACGACTTTATGCTCTCGAGCTGGAACGAGCTGACTTCGAGGACAACGACAGAGTTTTTCCTGACCTTGGCTATTTCACCGCAGAACGGGTTGCCGATATTCCCGCAGACGACGGCGCGCTTGCCGCCCTTCTTTAGTATCTCCCCTATCAGCGTCGTGGTGGTCGATTTCCCGTTCGTCCCGGTAACCGCGATTACCGGCGCCTTGCAGCAGAGATATCCGAGTTCTATCTCGCCAATGACAGGGACCTTATATTCCGCAGCCCATTTCAACACCTGCGAATCCTCAGGCACGCCGGGACTTATCACGATAAGGTCTTTGCCTTTCACGAATTCAGGCGTGTGGCGCCCGAGTTCGACCTTTATGCCTTTCCACTCTAGAAAGCCCTTCGCCTCTTTTAATTTACGGGAGTCCCCGGAATCGGTAGCCCAGACTTTCGCGCCGATTTTCTTGAGCAGGAATGCCGCCGCCATCCCGCTCTTCGCGAGACCGACCACCGTTACTTTTTTCCCTTTGAAATTTTTTGAGTTCATCTAAGTTTTAATGTCGATAGGCTGAAAAGCGCCAGTATTATCCCGATTATCCAGAACCTTATGACCACCTTCGTCTCCGACCATCCTTTCATCTGGAAATGATGGTGTATCGGCGCCATCAGGAATATCCTCTTTTTAAGCAGCTTGAACGATGCGACCTGGAGGATGACCGAGAGAGCCTCAAACACGAATATGCCGCCTACGATAAGCAGCAGGAGTTCTTTCTTTATAAATATCGCCACGATGCCTATCGCCCCTCCGAGCGCCAATGAGCCGGTATCGCCCATGAAGACGGTCGCGGGGAACGAATTGAACCAGAGGAACCCAAGCCCGGCTCCGAGTATCGCCGCGCAAAAGACGGTCAGCTCGCCGGCCCCGGGTATGAACGCGATATTCAGGTACTCGCTTATCTTCGCATTGCCTGTGATGTAGCTTAAAGCCGTGTAAGTGAGCGCGACTATGACCGTGCAACCTACTGCGAGACCGTCGAGACCATCGGTCAGGTTGACCGCGTTAGAGGCGCCGACTACCACGACCGTAGTAAATAATATATAGAATATCCCGAGGTTTACCGCCGCGTTCTTGAAGAACGGCACATCGATGTTCTTGCTGATATGCGGGTCGCAATAGATGAAAAGTCCTATCAGGAAGCCGAGCATTATCTGGCCTATGAACTTCGACCTCGCGGTAAGGCCCTTGGATTTCATCAGCCTCAATTTCAGGTAATCATCGAGGAAGCCTACGACGCAGAGCCAGATTATGTTGTCATCGATGGTATTCGCGGAGGTACAGGAGCAGCACCAGAGGTCATCAGGGACAACGTAGGAATACCTATTGAGCTTGCAATAGCTTCAGTTGACCAGCGCCTGCGCCAGGAAGGAATACGTCACCAGG
>CAISWF010000066.1 GCA_903889135.1 Candidatus Omnitrophota bacterium
AGTTTGGCAACAAAATTGCTAGGAGAAGGTAACCGTGGCTTGAACTACCTTGTTTATACCTTGCAATTTCTCCAACAGATATTTATACTTCAGCAGGAAGAACGACAGCTAAATATATCAAGACCTCCCCTTATAAGATGCGCAAGGTCATGGACCTTATCAGGGGCAAAGAAGTGAATTCGGCGATGGGTCTTCTGGAGAATGTCGAGAAACGTTCCCGCATCTACCTGATCCGCGCTTTGAAATCGGCGATAGCGTCGGCGAAACAGGGCGGTAAGGTAAAGCAGGACGAACTTTTCATCTGGAAGATAACCGCAGATGACGGCCCCATTATGAGACGGTATAAAGCCCAGGCTATGGGCAGGGCGACGATGATACGCAAGAGGACCAGCCACATAATAATCGAACTGGGCATGATGGATGTGCCGGTAAAGAAAACTTCCGTTAAAGGCGTCGCGCCAAAAACGGGGAAGAAATAGGAGGAGTTAGTGGGTCATAAAGTAAATCCGATATCAATGAGGTTGGGGTACATAAAGACCTGGAAATCGCGCTGGTTTGCCAGGAAAAAGGGCTTTGCAGATTTCCTCCACGAGGATCTCGAGGTCCGTAAATATGTCAAAAAGAGTTTTTCGGCTGCCGGCATATCATCCATTGATATCGAACGCGCCAGCAACAGGGCGAAGGTCATAATATATACCGCCAGGCCGGGTATTATAATCGGCAGGAAAGGCGCCGATATCGACCGCTTGCGCGACGACCTGCAGGATAAGACGAAGAAAGAGATATATATAGAGATAAAAGAGGTAAAGAACCCCTCTATCGATGCCCAGCTCGTGGCGGAGAATATCGCCTTCCAGCTGGAGAAGCGCATAGCCTTCAGGCGCGCAATGAAGAAAGCGGTCCAACAGGCGATGAATTCCGGCGCCCAGGGCATAAAGGTCAAGTGCGCGGGAAGGCTCGGCGGCGCAGAGATGTCCCGTACCGAGGGCTATAAAGAAGGAAAGGTCCCGCTCCAGACTTTCAGGGCGGATATAGATTACGGTTTCACCGAGGCGCATACCACTTACGGCCTCATAGGCGTAAAATCGTGGATATACAAAGGTGATATCCTCGACAAGAAAGAGATAGCTAAGACATCGGGTGATGAGACGGAAGCGGCCAATAAGGCGCCCGAAGCACCCGCACAAAGTTAATTAAGCCTCCCACTTTTAGAGAAGCGGGAGACAAGGAGCATTTAGATGGCGTTATTTCCAAAAAGAGTAAAATACAGAAAGTCGCAAAGAGGCAGGCGCAAGGGCGTAGCGATGACCGGTTCGTCGATAGCTTTCGGCGAATACGGCCTCCAGTGCCTCGAGAACGGCTGGATAAAGAATACTCAGATAGAGGCGGCGAGGGTTGTCATCTCGCGCCACCTTAAAGGCGGCGGCAAGGCCTGGATAAGGATATTCCCGGACAAGCCAGTCAGCAAAAAGCCGGCCGAAACGAGGATGGGTAAAGGAAAGGGTATGACCGACCACTGGGTCGCCGTCATAAAGCGCGGCAGGATCCTGTTCGAGGTCGAGGGCCTTCCCGAGTCGATAGCGAAAGAGGCGATGCGTCTCGCTTCCTCGAAACTTCCCTTAAGAACAAAATTCGTGGCTAGAGTTAGAGCAGCCGCATAACCCGGGGAAATAAGTTAAGATGCCGATAAAAACACAGGAATTAAGGAATATGGCCGCTGAAGAGCTTAAGGCGAAATATAGCGTGCTTACGGAATCGCTCTTTAAGCTGAATCAGCAGGCCAAGATCGGGAAACTAGAGAAGCCCGACCAGATCCGCCAGATGAGGAAAGATATCGCGCGGATACTGACCATAATAAGGGAAAAGGATATCAAGATATGAACGAAAGAGGAAACAGGAAAGAATTAATAGGAATAGTGACCAGCGACAAGATGCAGAACACCATCGTCGTGAAGGTTGAATCCTTCTCGAAGCACGCGGCCTACAAGAGGATCATCCGCCGCGCAAAGAAATTCAAGGTCCACGACGAGGAGAAAAAGGCGAAGGTCGGCGACAGGGTAAAGATAGTCGAGACCCGCCCTATATCCAAGGACAAGAGATGGAGATTGGTTGAGGTCTTAAAATGATACAGCTGCGCTCAATATTAGTAGTCGCCGATAACACAGGCGCGAAGAAGGCCGCCATGATACAGGTCTTGGGCCGCCAGGGGAAGGTCATGGCGGATCTGGGGGACATAATCAAGATCCACATAAAGGAATCGACCCCGGATGCGATAGTAAAAAAAGGTGAGGTCGCAAACGCCGTCGTGGTAAGGCTGAAATCCCCGACCAGGAGGTCAGACGGTTCTTATCTCAGGTTCGATAGCAACGCGATCGTCATAATAGATACCCAGAAGAACCCCAGGGGTACGAGGATATTCGGTCCCGTAGCCAGGGAATTGCGCGACAGGGGTTTCTCGAAGATAATATCTTTGGCTCCAGAGGTGATATAGATGATAAGGATAAAGAAGAACGATACGGTAATGATAATCAAGGGCAAAGACAACGGCAAGAGCGGGCGCGTCATGAAGGTACTTCAGGCCGCCGGAAAGGCCATAGTCGAAGGGCGCAATTTCGTAAAGAAACATGCCCACAAAACCCAAAAAAATCCGCAGGGTGGCATAATACAGATAGAAAGCCCTATAGCGTTGTCAAATCTCATGCCAGTCTGCTCCAAATGCAACAAGCCGGTCAGGATCGGGATAGCGGCCGGTAAGGACGGCAAGAAGACGAGGATATGCATAAAGTGCAAGGAGGCGCTTGCCTGATGAAAACGGTTACTGTTAAATCCAGGCTCGAAGCCTTTTACCATAAGGAAGTAATGCCGCAGCTGGCAAAGAAATTCGGATACAAGAACGTCTTCCAGGTGCCCCGCATAAAGAAGATAGTGATAAACATGGGAGTCGGTGAAGGCGCGGAAGACATAAAGATAATCGAGGCAGCTCTTGCGGACCTCACCACCATTACCGGGCAGAAGCCGGTTATGACACGCGCTAAGAAGGCTATCGCGAATTTCAAGATAAAGCAGGGTTCTCCAATAGGATGCAAGGTGACTTTGCGCGGCGCGAAGATGTATGAATTCCTGGACAGGCTGGTCAATATAGCTCTCCCCAGGATCAAGGACTTCCGCGGCGTTCCGACGGAAACCTTCGACGGGACGGGTAATTACGCCCTCGGCCTGCGCGAGCAGACGATATTCGCGGAGATAGAGGTAGACAGGGTCGCCAGGGTCCAGGGTATGGATGTTATTATAGTGACGAGCGCTAAATCAAATGACGAGGCGAGGGAGATGCTGCGTCTTTTCGGCATGCCCTTTAAAAAACAAGGCTAGGATATGGCTAAAAAATCTTTGATAGAGAAGTGGAAGAAGCCGGCTAAATTCTCGGCGAGGAAGTACAACAGGTGCCGCCTCTGCGGCAGGTCAGGCGGTTATTTGCGCAGGTTCGAACTCTGCCGCATCTGTTTCAGGGAATTGGCTTCGAAGGGTGAGATCCCCGGTATAACGAAAGCAAGCTGGTAATAATCCAAAAGGAATAGAAATGTCCATTACAGATCCGATAGCTGATTTTTTGACACTGATAAGGAACGCGACTCGCGCGAAAAAGGAAAACGTAGATGTCGTGCGCTCCAAAATGAACGGGGAGATACTCGAGATATTTAAAAGGGAAGGTTATATCTCCGACTTCAAGCCGCTCGAGGATTCCCGCAAGGTCCGCGTCTACCTGAAATATTCATCGAACCGCAGTGTCATAAAGAACGTGAGGAAGATATCGAAGCCGGGATTAAGAGTATATACGCCTTATAGCAAGATCCCGAGTGTATTGCGCGGGCTAGGATTAGCTGTCATATCTACCTCCAAAGGCGTCATGACAAATAAGGAAGCCCGGGAACTTAAAGTTGGCGGCGAACTATTGTGTTATATATGGTAATTCCCCATCGGGGGGATAAACCCGCTTCGGGGGATAAAAGGTGAAAAATGTCAAGAGTAGGTAAGAAACCAATACAGATAATCAAAGGTGTCAAGGTCAGCATTAACGGTGATTCCGTCCTTGTGGAAGGCCCGAAAGGTAAACTTTCGCTCGAGATGCATCCCGCGATCAAGGCCGAAGTGAAAGGCGAGCAGATCATAGTGGCACCGCATGAGAAAAGCGGATCGCTTAAGAACGCGGGCGCGTTGCACGGTCTTACCCGGTCGCTGATCAACAATATGGTCTTAGGCGTAACTAGCGGCTATCAAAAAGAACTTGAGATACAGGGCGTAGGTTTCAGGGCCCAGGTAACCGGCAAGAAGCTGGTATTGCTGGTAGGGTTTTCGCATCCGGTCGATTTCCAGATCCCCGAGGGGATCGTGATCGAGGCGCCGAAGCCCACCCAGTTGATCATAAAGGGAATAGACAAGCACAAGGTCGGACAGGTCGCCGCAGAGATAAGGGACATATTCCCGCCTGAACCGTATAAGGGCAAAGGCATCAGGTATTTGGGCGAATACGTCAGGAGAAAAGTTGGAAAGGCGGTAGGTTAATAGTCATGGCTCTAAATAAAGAATTACACAGGAAAAGGCGTCATAATAGGATCAGGAAAAGGATCATCGGCACTAAAGAAAAGCCGAGGATGTCTGTGCACAGGAGCATAAATAACATCTGCGTCCAGCTCATTGACGATATCGAGGGCCTGACGATTTGTGCCATCTCGACCATGGATAAGAGTTTCAAGGATAAGGTCAAGACGGGCGGGAACGTAAAGGCCGCGGAGGCTTTAGGCGAGATGATCGCGAAAGCGGCGCAGTCGAAAGGCGTCAAGAAGGTCGTCTTCGACAGGGGCGGGTATCTTTATCACGGCAGGATCAAGGCCCTGGCCGATGCCGCCAGGAAAGCCGGACTCGAATTCTAGCCCTAATTTTGGGTTAGAATAAGTAATTCAGGAGAAGAAAATTGGCAGATTACAGAGATCGCAGAGATCAGGATAAGCAATTAAGCGAAAAGGTATTAAGTATAAATCGCGTCGCTAAGGTCACGAAGGGCGGCAAGAAGATGTCGTTTTCCGCGCTGCTCGTCGTCGGGGACGGAAAAGGTAAAGTCGGTTTCGGGTACGGCAAGGCGAACGAAGTGGCTGAGGCAATCAGGAAAGGCCTTGTCGACGCGAGAAGAAGGATGTTCCAGGTCGAGATCGTCGGAACGACCATACCCCATGAAGTCATTGGAAAATATGGCGCGGGTAAGGTATTGCTTAAGCCGGCTTCTCCCGGTACCGGAGTAATCGCGGGAGGCGCTATAAGGGCCCTGTGCGATGCTGCCGGGATAAAGGATATCCTTTCCAAGTCATTGGGCTCGGACAACGCCATAAACGTCATCAAGGCGGCGGTCGTTGGCCTCAAGAGCCTTAGTAACAGGGAAGAGAGCAAGAGAATAAAAGGAGCCATCTAAGTGAAGCTAGGCGAGATACATGTCCCGGTCGGGGCTACAAAGAAAAGAAAAATAGTAGGTAGGGGGCCCGGTTCCGGGCACGGCAAGACCTCTACAAGAGGTCAAAAGGGCCAGAAATCCAGGTCCGGCGCCCATATCCACGCGGAATTCGAAGGCGGTCAGATGCCTTTGATAAGAAGGATCCCGAAGAGAGGCTTTACGAACAGGTTCAAGAAAAAATTCCAGATAGTAAACCTTTCGGACCTGAGTTCCTTCAAGGAGAATTCGATCATCACTCCTGAAGAGTTGCTTAAGGAAGGTATCATCAAGAATACGAAGATCCCGGTTAAGATATTGGGCAACGGAGAAATATCGAAGCCCCTGACCGTAAAGGCGAACGCATTTTCGGCAGGCTCGGCCGAGAAGATACAAAAGGCAGGCGGTAAAGCAGAGATCTTCAAATAATGATAAAGGCGTTCGGCAATATTTTAAAGATACCCGAATTAAAGAGGAAGCTCCTTGTCACGGTGGCGCTTCTGGCGGTTTACTGTTTCGGAAGGTATATACCGACACCGGGTATTGACGGTCACGCTCTTTCTCAATTTATAGAGCAGGAATCAAAGAAGTCAGGCGGGTCGTTGTTCGACATCATGGACCTTTTTACCGGTAAGGCCATGTCCCAGATGACGATTTTCGCGTTCGGTATCATGCCTTATATATCGAGCTCGATCATAATGCAGCTTTTGACATTCGCTTTCCCTTATTTCGAGAAACTCGCAAAGGAAGGCGGAGAGCACGGCCGCAGGATGATAACCCAGTATACGCGTTACGGCACACTCGTGATCGGCGCCATTCAGGCGTTGTTTACGAGTTTCTGGCTCGAGAACCTCCATCACACTATCGGCATCCAGATAGTCCAGAACCCGGGATGGGGATTTCGGCTGGTGACTATTTTGACGCTCGTAAGCGGTACCGCTTTCATCATGTGGCTAGGAGAGCAGATAACCGAATACGGCATCGGGAACGGCATGTCCATAATAATCACGGCTTCGATCATATCGAGGATCCCGACTGCCATGCACACCCTCGGTAAGCTTGCGGGAGCCGGCCAGTTGAATATTTTTACCCTGATCCTTATGGCCCTGATGATCTTCGGAGTTATCATCGCCGTAATACTTATCACCCAGGCGCAGAGGCGCATCCCGGTGCAATACGCGAAACGCATCGTGGGAAGAAAGGTGATGGGCGGCCAGAGCACATATCTTCCGTTGAGGGTGAACCAGGCCGGCGTCATACCGATAATCTTCGCGCAATCGATATTGCTTTTTCCCGCGACGATAGCGCAATTTGTGCCGAATCAAACGGTAAAAAACCTGCTGGCATTCCTGCAGCATGGTGGTGTCGTTTACACGATATTCTACGCGGCATTGATAATTTTCTTCACATATTTTTATACGGCTGTAACTCTGAATCCGCGCGACCTGGCGGATAATATGAAAAAATATGGCGGTTTCGTCCCGGGAGTAAGGCCGGGCAGGCCGACCGAGAATTATTTTAATTATATATTGAACCGCGTCACATTGCCCGGAGCCGTCTTCCTGGCGATAATAGCCATAATCCCGGATTTCATCGGCAAGTGGCTCCAGATACCGTACCTGGTGGCGAGTTTCTTCGGCGGCACCGCGCTGCTTATCATAGTAGGCGTCATGCTCGACACGATGAAACAGATCGAGTCGTTCCTTTTAATGCGCCACTACGACGGTTTCATGAAGTCGGGCAGGTTGAAGTCGAGGGGCCGGTGAGGCTGGTGCTCCTGGGCCCGCCCGGGGCTGGAAAAGGGACGCAGGCTAAAGTTCTTTCTAAGGAATACAAGATACCGCATATTTCGACCGGTGACATTTTGCGCGAGGCCGTTAAAGCCCAGGCGCCTATAGGCCTGAAGGCGAAGGTTTATATGGACAAGGGCGAACTCGTGCCAGACGAAGTCGTTATTGAAATGGTCGCCCAGCGCGTCGCGAAAGCGGATTGCGAGAAGGGTTTCATGCTCGACGGCTTCCCGAGGACCGCGGCGCAGGCAAAGGCGCTTGATGTGACGCTTACGAAGCTCAACCGGCCGGTCGACCTGGTCATTTATTTCAAGACGTCGGTCGAGACGATAATCCAGCGCCTCTCCGGAAGGCGGGTGTGCAGGATCTGCGGCGAGAATTACCACGTAAAGAATATACCCCCTAAGGTAGCCGGCAAATGCGATAAGGACGGCGGCGAACTTTACCAGAGGGATGACGATAAAGAAGAGACGATCTTGAACAGGATAAGGGTCTACGACAAGACGGTCCCTGAGATAATAAGTTATTATGAAGGTAAAGGGATACTCAGGACCGTATCAGGCGATTTCGACGTAGACGAAGCGCACGATTACCTGTCTAAGCTCTTTGTCAAAGAGAACTTAAAATAGAGCAGGGCGGCAAATGATAATGCTAAGGTCCAGGGCTGAGGTCGAAAAGATCGAGGCGGCCTGCATGATCGTCGCCGATACCTTGGGATTTCTCGAAACGAAGATAAAGGCTGGCATGGCTACAGCGGAATTAGACAGCCTTGCTGAAGGATATATAAAGGAAAGAGGCGCCGTTTCGGCTTTTAAGGGATACAAGGGTTATCCGGCCAATATATGCACTTCGATCAACGAGACGGTGGTGCACGGCATCCCGGGTAAACAGATTTTAAAAGAGGGCGATATAATCGCCGTAGATATAGGCGTCAAATTTAACGGTTATTTCGGCGATGCCGCTATGACATTCCCGGTAGGCGGGATCTCCGAGGAAGCGAAGAAGCTTCTTGCAGTTACGGAAGAATCCCTTTACAGGGGCATAGAGAACGCCCGGCCGGATAAAAGGCTCTGTGATATATCAAGCGCGGTTCAGGAATGCGCGGAAAAAAGCGGGTTCTCGGTAGTGCGTGAATTTGTAGGGCACGGGATCGGGACAAAGATGCACGAAGACCCGCAGATACCTAATTTCGGAGTGGCCGGTACCGGCCCGAGGTTGAAGGCCGGGATGGTGCTCGCGATAGAGCCCATGGTCAACGCCGGGACATACAGGGTAGAGATCTTAGAGGACGGCTGGACAGCCGTAACGAAGGACAGGAAGCTGTCGGCCCATTTTGAGCACACGGTTTATATAAGTGATAGCGGGCCGGAGATATTGACGAAATGGCGAAAGAAGAAGCAATAGAAGTAGAAGGCGTGGTACTCGAGGCGTTGCCGAACGCGATGTTCCGCGTGGAGCTCGACAACGGCCATAAGGTGTTATCCCACGTCTCCGGCAAGATGAGGATGAATTTCATCCGCATCCTTCCGGGTGACAGAGTGAAGCTGGAGCTTTCGCAGTATGACTTAACCAGGGGCAGGATAACTTTCAGGGTGAAATAATATGAAAGTCCGTTCAAGCGTAAAGAAGATATGCGAGAAGTGCAAGATAGTAAAAAGAAGGGGAATAATCTACGTGATCTGCGCTAACCCAAAGCACAAGCAGCGCCAGGGTTAGGCCGATAATTTAGGAGGAAGTAATGCCGAGGATTTTAGGTATTGATCTACCGAAGGAAAAAAAGATAGAGTTTTCCCTCTGCTACCTTTACGGTATAGGGAGAGCTCTTTCGAAGAAGATACTCAAGGAAGCGAACATCAATCCGGATGTGCGCGCCAAGGACCTTACCGACGAGGAGGTATCGCGCATAACTACGATACTCCAGAAGGAATACAAGGTCGAAGGCGACCTGAGGAGAGAGATCGCCCAGAATATAAAGAGGCTGATGGACATCGGCTCTTACAGGGGTATGAGGCACAAGAGGGGCCTGCCCGTGCGCGGCCAGAGGACAAAAACTAACGCCAGGACGAGAAAAGGCCCGCGCAGGATGGCGGTCACTTTAAAGAAGAAGGATACCAAGCCGGGAGCTTAATATGGTAGAAGAGAAGAAAAAAGAAGAAGAGCATAAGCCTAAGAAGAAAAAAACAAAGAAGAAGGTCGCCAAGAACATACCGAATGCGATAGCGCATATCCAGGCAACTTTCAATAATACGATAGTTACGATCTGCGACAAGTCGGGAAATACCATCTGCTGGGCATCCAGCGGAGGAAGCGGCTTTGCGGGATCGAAGAAGTCGACGCCGTTCGCCGCGCAGGTCGCCGCTGAGATGGCGGCCAAGAAGGCGATGGAACACGGCGTAAAGGAAGTCGAAGTCTACGTCAAGGGCCCGGGCGCCGGACGCGAATCCGCGATACGCGCGCTGCAGGCGACAGGCTTGGCGATATCATTGATAAAAGACGTTACCCCTATTCCACATAACGGTTGCAGGCCACCGAAGAGAAGGAGAGTATAGTAAATGGCGAAATACAAGGATGCCGTATGCAGGCTATGCAGGAGGGAAGGCTCCAAGCTTTTCCTTAAAGGCACGCGCTGCTATACGCCGAAATGCGCGATCTCCCGCCGCGAGTACGCCCCGGGCCAGCACGGCCAGGGCAGGATCAAATTGTCCGACTACGGCCTTCAGTTGAGGGAGAAGCAGAAGCTCAAGAGGATCTACGGAGTCCTTGAGAAGCAGTTCAGGAATTACTTCAAGACGGCGAATAAATCGAAGGGTGTCACCGGTGAGATCCTTCTGCAATTGCTTGAAAGAAGGCTCGATAACGTGTTGTTCCGTTCCGGACTGGCGAATTCCACCGCAGACGCGCGCCAGGTCATCGCTCACGGACATGTGAAGATAAACGGCCGCAGGAACGACATACCTTCGTATTCGGTCAAGGTCGCGGATGCCGTGAAGATAGGGAATAAAGAAGGTATCATTAAACATATAAAGAGCAACATCGAGCTTACAAAGGACAGGGGCATCCCCAAGTGGATGGCGGTCGATACGAACGGACTTGAGGTAAAGATCGTCAAGTTCCCGTCCAGAGAAGATATCGGGTTCCCCATCCAAGAACAATTAATAGTTGAGTTGTATTCGAAGTAAGAGGAGAAAATAATATGGGTATTGCCTGGAAAGATTTTGAGATGCCAAAGAAGCTGGTTTGCGATGAGGCGAGCTATTCGGACACCTACGGAAAGTTCACCGCGGAGCCCTTTGAGCGCGGCTACGGCACTACGCTGGGCAACGCTTTAAGGAGAGTTTTGCTCTCGTCGATAGAAGGCAGCGCGGTCACCTCTATAAAGATAGATTCGGTCCACCACGAGTTTTCCAGCGTCGCCGGCGTTTCGGAAGATATACCGGAGATAATCCTGAACATCAAGAAGCTCGTGCTGCGCTCCCACTCAAGGCAGCCCAAGGTCATCGAGATCAAGGCCGACAGCAAGGGTGACGTAAAGGCCAAGGACATAATCCACGACGAGACGATAGAGATACTCAATCCCGAAATGCACATCGCCACGCTTACGAAGAACGCCAAGTTCCACGTCGAGATGGAAGTCGGGAGGGGAAGGGGTTATTATCCGGCCGAGAAGAATAAGAGGGAAGGCCAGCCGATCGGGGTAATACCCATCGACTCGATATTCACTCCCATCGTAAAGATCAACTTTGAGGTGGAAAATACCCGCGTCGGACAGATAACCGATTACGACAAGCTCATACTAGAGATATGGACCAACGGCAGCGTGACCCCGAAGGATGCCTTGTTATATTCGGCCCATATATTGGAGAAGCATCTCGACATATTCCTTAATTTCGGAAAACTCCCAGAAGAGGAAATGGAGGAAGAGGTTAAGGTCGACGAGGAGCTCTATACGAAACTCAGGATGCCTGTTTCGGAGCTCGAGCTTTCCGTAAGGAGCGCCAATTGCCTCAAGGAAGCGAAGATAAAGACGATCGGCGAACTCGTCCAGAAGAACGAGGGCGAAATGCTCAAGTACAGGAACTTCGGAAAGAAGTCCCTGGCCGAGATAAAGGAAATAATCGTCGGGATGGGCCTGGGCCTTGGTATGAAGGTCGATAAAAAATTACTGAAGAAGGAATAACGGGTACACAACTATGCGCCACAAAAAACTGAACAAAAAGTTCGACAGGAACAAGCCCGAGAGAGATTCGATGATGAATAATCTCGTGAAGGGGCTTTTCATCTACCAGAGCATCACCACCACGAAGGAAAAGGCGAAAGAAGCGCGCAGGTTCGCCGAGAAGCTCATAACGGTAGCCAAAAAGGATGATCTCGCTTCCCGGAGGAAGGCCTTCTCGGTCTTAAGGGACGAGACCCTTGTAGGGAAATTATTTAAAGAGATCGCGCCGCTTTTTAAAGACAGGAAAGGCGGATATACCCGGATAATCCACCTCGGAAAGAGGAAGGGCGATAACGCCCAGCTTTCGATACTTGAATTGACGGAGAAGAAAGTCGTCGCTCCGAAGGCAAAGCATAAGAAAGAAAAATCGGCCGAGACCAAACCTGCCGCGCAGGAAAAGGCACCCGCAAAAGAGGGCGCTCCTCATGCGCCTGAGAAGCCGAAAGAAACAACAGCGCACGAAAAGCATGTCCCGCCCAGAAAAGGGGAGAAAGAGATCCATCCGTCACAGACGCACAGGGGCCCGTCGGGCGGATTTGTCGGGACTCTTCGCAGTTTCTTCAAGGGCAGGACCAAGTAGACCGCTTCAAGCGGATACAAAAAGGGGATAGCCTTGAAGATCTCAAGACGCATTGAGAAAGTCAAAGAATCTCCCACGCTCGCTATTACCGCCAAAGCCAAAGAGATGCGGCAGAATGGCGAAGATGTCGTAAGTTTCGGCGCGGGCGAACCGGATTTTGATACACCCCCCCATATTAAATCCACAGCGATAAAGGCCATAGAGGGCGGTTTCACGAAATATACTCCCTCTACAGGCATCCCCGAGCTAAAAAAGGCTATCAGCGATAAGTTCCGCGACGATAACGGCCTCACCTATGAACCTTCGCAGGTCGTAGTCTCCTGCGGGGCCAAACACTCCCTTTATAACATATTCCAGGTTATCTGCGACGAAGGTGATGAGGTCATCATTCCTTCACCGTATTGGGTCAGTTATCCGGAAATGGTCAGGCTCGCCGGAGGCACACCTGTCATACTGGACACGAAACAGTCCGATGAATTTAAAGTAAAGCCTGATGCCTTGAAGAAAGCGATCACGAAAAAGACGGTCGCTTTCGTCCTTAACAGTCCGTCTAATCCTACCGGTTGCATCTATAACAGGTCCGATCTCGAAGGCATCTCCGAAGTGTTGATAAATAATAAAGTCACGGTCATCTCCGATGAGATATATGAAAAGTTGATATACGACGGCGAAAAGCACGTCTCATTCGCCTCCCTCGGAAAAGAGGCGTACGGCCTCACTTTCACCGTGAACGGGATGTCGAAGTCTTATTCGATGACCGGCTGGCGCATAGGTTACCTGGCCGCTCCGAGCAAAGAAATGGCGGCCGCGGCCGGCAGGCTCCAGGATCATTCGACCTCCAATCCCGTCTCGTTCTCGCAGAAGGCTGCGGTCGATGCCTTAAAGGGCGACCAGAAGTGCGTGGCGCAGATGGTAGATGAGTTCAAGAAGAGGCGCGATTACATGGTCGATAGGATCAACCGCATGAAAAATATCAGCTGCCTGAAGCCCAAAGGCGCGTTCTATGTTTTCTGCGACATATCGAAGACCGGGATGGGTTCATTCGATTTCTCCAAGAAGCTTCTCGAAGAAGAGAAGGTCGCTGTCATACCCGGAGAGCCGTTCGGCCGGGATACCCATATCAGGTTGAGTTTCGCGACTGGCCTCGACGATATCAAAAAGGGCCTGGACAGGATGGATAACTGGCTTAAGGCGAGATAATAAAGGAGATATCTTGAAACACAAGATCACATTTATACCCGGTGACGGCGTAGGACCAGAGCTTTCTGATGCCGCGAAACGTTGCATCGAGGCGACCGGCGTAGATATAGAATGGGAAGTCTTTGACGCGGGAATAGATGTCATGGAAAAGTACGGTACGCCGCTTCCCGAGCACGTCCTCGCGTCCATAAAAAAGAACAAGGTCGCAATCAAAGGGCCGATCACGACACCTGTCGGCACTGGGATCAGGAGCGTCAACGTAGAACTCAGGAAGGCCCTCGAATTATATGCCTGCCTGCGCCCTTGCAAATCATATAAAGGCGTAAGGAGCCGTTACGATAAAGTAGATATTGTCATCGTCCGGGAGAACACCGAGGACCTTTACGCCGGAGTGGAATTCGACCCGGGTACCCCGGAATGCAAAAAGGTCATAGACAATATTAACTCCTTATCCAAAAAACAGATAAGGGCAGATTCCGCGATAAGCATAAAACCCATATCTAAATTCGGCTCAGAACGGATAGTAAAGTTCGCGTTCGAATACGCGGTAAAGAACGGCAGGAAGAAAGTCACGTGCATACATAAAGCTAATATCATGAAGGCGACCGACGGGTTATTCCTCGCGACGGCAAGGGAAGTCGCCGCTAAGTACGCGGGAAAAGTGGAATTCGATGACAGGATAGTCGATAACATCTGCATGCAGCTTGTACAGAGGCCCGAAGAATACGATATGCTGGTCCTTCCCAACCTGTACGGCGATATAATATCCGACCTTTGCGCGGGTCTCGTCGGCGGGCTTGGGCTCGCGCCGGGAGCGAATATCGGAGATAATTGCGCGGTTTTTGAGGCGACGCACGGCAGCGCGCCTAAATATAAAGGCATGAACAAGGTAAATCCCACCGCTATGGTCCTTTCCGGAGTATTGATGCTGCGCCATATAGGCGAGAAGAACGCCGCGGAACGGCTCGAAAACGCCGTGAAGAAAGTCATCGCCGACGGCAAATCCGTAACTTACGATCTGAAAGCGGAACGCAGCGACCCGACCGCGGTCGGCACACGCCAGATGGCGGACGCGATAATAAAGGCGCTCTAACCGGCCGGAATATTCCCCATGAAAAACTATGATATCTGCATCATCGGAGCAGGGCCCGGCGGCACGGCCGCAGCGCTCGAAGCGTCATCCCTGGGCGCGACTGTTGCGCTCATCGAAAGATATGAGGTCGGCGGCGTCTGCCTGAACAGGGGTTGCATCCCGACAAAAGCCCGTTTAAAATCCGCTTTTCTTTACGATGAACTCAGGCGTTCAGCCGAATTCGGCATAACGTCAATTAATTTTGATTTTGACCTTTCTTCAATACGCCACCGTTCCTCCGATATAGTGGCCCGCCTTAAAGACCAACTAGACCAATCGCTGAAGGCCCGGAAGGTGGATATAATAAAAGGCGAAGCAGTATTTTTAGACAAAAAGACCATCGAATCCGGCGGCGAGAAGATAAGCGCGCGCGCGTTTGTGATCGCGTCGGGCTCTTCGCCCAGGGCTCTCGGACAGGTAAAGTCGGACGGGAAAAGGATATTTTATTCCGAAGAGATCCTCGGCCTCGATAAGATGCCTGCGGATATCACGATAATCGGCGGCGGCGCCATAGGCTGTGAGTTCGCGTCTTTCTTCTCGGCCCTGGGTGCCAAAGTCACCCTCATCGAGATGTTGGAACGCATATTACCCAGGGAAGATAAGGACCTCTCAAACAGGCTCGAAGGCATATTTAAGAAAAAGGGCATAGAGGTGATAACCGGCGCATCTTCGCCTGATACCGGAAAGATCTCCTCGGAAGTAATTTTGATCTCTGTCGGCCGCTCGCCGAATACGGGCGGCATGGGATTGGAAAAAGCCGGCATATCCGTAAAGGACGGCCGTATTGTCGTCGACGGATATTTGAAGACATCTACAGCTAATATTTTTGCTGTCGGGGATTGCATAGGAAGGCATAATCTCGCCCACGCAGCGTCAGCCGAGGGAAAGGTTGCCGCGCGAAACGCTCTCGGGAAAGAGGCGCCGATGGATTACGGGATCATGCCGGTTTGCGTATATTCATTCCCCGAGGCCGCGAGCGTAGGCCTGAACACCGATGACGCGGAAAAAAAAGGCTATGAGGCAGTGACCGGCCGCGCTTTTTTCGCTGGATCGGGAAGGGCGCTTGCCCAGCGGGAGACGGAAGGTTTTGTGAAACTGACGGCCGATAAAAAAACAGGAAAGATACTTGGGGCACAGATATTGGGCTATAACGCGTCTGAGCTCATAGGCATAATAAGCGTCGCTATAAAAGGCGAGTTAACTTTGAAGGACCTGGCCGACGTCGTCCAGCCGCATCCGGCTTTTTCAGAGGCGGTGCAGGAGGCTGCAGCAAGCATATTGAGGCAATCGAAATGATAGCCAAGCCGCGCTGGTTGAGGCGGGATATAGTTTCATCGGCGAAGATAGACGAAACTAGAAAATTCCTCAGGGATTCCTCGGTAAACACCGTTTGTGAGACCGCCAACTGCCCCAACTTATGCGAGTGTTTCGGCAGGGGCGTGGCGACTTTTATAATACTCGGAGATACCTGCACGAGGGGATGCAAGTTCTGCGCGGTAGATGAAGGCATCCCGCAAGCGCCTGATCCGGATGAGCCATCCAAGGTCTATGAGGCCGCAAAAAAATTAAACCTTAATTACATAGTAATCACTTCGGTCACGAGGGATGACCTGCCTGACGGGGGAGCGGCGCATTATGCTTCAACTGTCGGATACCTGCGGGAGAAGTTAAGCGGCGTAAAAATAGAAGTCCTTGTCCCTGACTTCAAGGGAAGGTCGGGACATATCGATAAAGTATGCGGGTCGGGTATAGACGTTTTTGCCCATAACCTGGATACGGTCAAGAGGCTCCATAAAACCGTCAAGCCGAAAAGTGATTACCTTCTTTCGCTTGCCGTATTGGGAAAAGCCAGGGACATATCGCGCGGCGGCATACTTACTAAGAGCGGCCTTATGCTCGGTCTAGGCGAGACCGAGGATGAAGTAGTTTCGACTATGAAGGACCTGCGGTGGGCGGGGTGCGATATTATCACCATCGGGCAATACCTGAAACCGGCCCCGGACAGGACAGATGAGCGCGAATTTATATCACCAAAAATGTTTGAAAAATACGAAAAAATAGCGTATAATTTAGGCTTTACAAGAGTGAGCTCAGGACCATTCGTCAGGAGTTCCTATCATTCAACCTGTTAGCCCAATTTTGAGTCGAGGAGGATGATATGGCAAAGGTCATATTACCTGAAGTCGGAGAAGGGACGCGGGAAGCCACCATATCCTACTGGCATTTCGAGGAAGGCGACAGGGTGGAGGAAGGCGAAGATCTCGTTGAGGTCGCCACTGATAAGTCCACTTTCAATGTGCCGGCTCCGTGCTCCGGAGTGTTGACGGAGGTCTATTTCGAAGAGGGAGATATGGTCGAGGTCGGAGAAGTCCTCGGTAATATAGAAGAGGAAGAAGCGCTTTTTGAAGAAGAGGAGTAGGCTAAATTAGATGCATGAAGCGAATAGACTTAAACGGTTGCCGCTGTATCTTTTCACTATACTTGACGAGCTGAAGGAGAAGGCGAAGGCGCAGGGCATTGAGGTCATAGACCTCGGTATGGGAAGCCCCGACCTGCCGCCGGCCCCTCATATAGTAGATGAATTATGCGAGCAGACCAAGCATGTCGTAAACCACCGCTATTCGAGACCTACGGGAGACGTCGAGAAGGCCTTCAAAAAGGCGATAGCCGATTGGTATAAGACAAAGTTTAACGTTGACCTCGACCCCCGGACCGAGGTCCTGCCTCTTATCGGCTCTAAGGAAGGGATTGCGAACTTCTGCCTCACGTTCCTTAATAACGATGACATAGCTATCGTACCCAGCCCGGGATATCCCGTGCATTTCAACGGCCCTATAATGGCCGGCGGCATATTATACAGCATGCCGATCACGAAAGAGAACGGGTATAAGCCGGACTTAAAGAGCCTCGGACGCGAGATCACGAGGATGGCCAAGATATTATTCTTAAGCTATCCGCATAATCCCACGACAGCGGTTGCCGACCTGGCTTACCTGGAAACCGTAGTAGATTGGGCGAAGGATAAAGATATCATCATCGCTTACGATAACGCTTATTCGGATTTTGTTTTCGACGGTAAACCTGCCCCGAGCATACTCCAGGTAAAAGGGGCTAAAGATAAATGCGTGGAGTTCCACACACTCTCGAAATCATATAACATGGCAGGATGGAGGATAGGTACGGTCGTTGGGAATTCCAACATCATCCGTTCGCTGGAAAAGACGAAGAGCTATATAGATTTCGGCCTTTTCCGGCCCATACAGTACGCCGCCATCAAGGCGTTGACCGGGCCCCAGGATTGCGTCAGGGAGCTCGTCGCGACATATAAGAAGAGAAGAGATGTCTTTGTCGACGGGCTTAACAAGGCCGGCTGGGAGATCGATAAACCGCAGGGGACCTTTTACGTCTGGGCCCACATTCCTCCCAAGTACAGCGCGCTTACGTCTATGGAGTTTTCCGCGCTTCTGGTAGAGGAAGCGGGCGTCGTATCTTCCCCAGGGACCGGCTTTGGCGAATTCGGAGAAGGCTTCGTGAGGTTCGCCCTCGTTGAACCCGAGGATAAACTTAAGATAGCCGTCGACAGGATTAAGAAACTCCTGGAGAAGAAAGACTAAACGCATTCTTTAAGTTGTTATACGACACGCCCGCCAGGATAACGGCGGGCGTGTTTCATTGGAGGCTCTATAGTGGCGAAAAAAAGGGTTCTGTTGCTTTATATCTCGGTCAATTCCGGCCACCAGAAAGCGGCGTTGGCTATCGAGAAAGCGCTGCGCCTCCTCGATCCCGATACTGAGATCCTTGCCGTAAATGCCTTCAATTATACAAATCCGCTCGTCGAGAAAGTTATAAACAGGACCTACCTTGGAGTTATAAAGAACAGGCCGGAAGTCTGGGAATACCTCTACGACAACCCGAAGGTCTTCCGGAGCCTGGGCAGTCTGCGCGACCTCATACATAAATTCAATTCCGGGAAGCTGAAGACGCTGCTTGATGAGTTCAAGCCGGACGTTATCGCCTGTACCCAGGCGTTCCCCTGCGGGATGATCGCGGATTATAAGACGTCATTCGGGCTGGATGTTCCGCTTATAGGTGTGCTTACCGACTGTTACCCGCATTCCTACTGGTTCTTCGATTCGGTCAATTATTATATCGTCAATTCCGAAACGGCGACGAAAAGGCTGGTCGAACACGGTATCCCGGCGGAAAAGATAAAGGCCTACGGCATCCCGATAGAACCGAAATTTTCCGAAAAGGTCGATGCCGAGGCTGTAGGAAAGAAGCTCGGGCTTGATCCGGGATTGCCGACGGTCTTGATAATGGGGGGCAACCAGGGGCTAGGTCCTATAGCGGAACTTGTAAACGAGCTCAATAAGGTCTCAAGCCAGTTCCAGCTGATCGTCGTGGCCGGGAGCAATAAGCGGCTGTTCGAGTGGCTGGATAAGAGGAAGAGATCTCTGAGGTTCAAGGCAGTTGTCTACGGCTATACTACCGAAGTATACGAGCTGATGTCTGTCTCGTCGCTTATAGTGACGAAGCCGGGCGGGCTTACGATATCCGAATCCCTTTCAAAGGAGTTGCCCATAATAATATTGAACCCGATACCGGG
>CAISWF010000067.1 GCA_903889135.1 Candidatus Omnitrophota bacterium
GTAGACGTCGAAGCGCAGATCCTTGTCGTCCAACTGGATGATTGGATAAAGAAGTGCCCGGTAAAAGCCCTGGAAGATAAATTAATGAAAAAAGGTATCCTGACCGGGGCCTTGGTCGAGAAGATGTGCGGAAAGATAAAGAGAGAGATAGCGAGGGCGGAAAGTTTTGCAAAGAAAAGCCGTTTCCCGGAAACGCGAGAACTCTATGAAGATGTTTACTGGAAGGGATAGCCATGCCTTGGACTGAAGTGGCGGTCGAATGCGCCATAAGTTCGCGCTCCCCGGGTAAAAAAGCCGGAGGAAGGGCCTTAAGTTACAGGGATGCGTTAAGGGAGGCCCTCGGCCAGGCCCTTAAAAGGGACTCGAGGGTCTTTATCATGGGCGAAGGCGTAGACGATCCCGCCGGGGTCTTCGGCTCGACGTCCGGGCTGCATAAGGAATTCCCAGGGAGGGTCTTCGATACACCTATTGCCGAAAACGGATTAACCGGTTTTGCGGTAGGAGCGGCCCTGGCCGGGATGAGGCCGGTCCTGGTCCACATGAGAATGGATTTTATGCCGCTCTCTTTCGACCAGATATTGAACCATGCCGCGAAATTATGTTACATGTCGGGCGGGAGGAGCCATGTCCCGCTCGTCATACGTGCGATCATCGGCAGGGGATGGGGCTCAGCGGCGCAGCATTCCCAGTGTCTGCAGGCATTGTTCATGCATATGCCCGGCATAAAAGTCGTTGCTCCGAGTTCAGCATATGACGCAAAAGGGTTGCTGCTTTCGGCCATAGCCGACGGAAACCCCGTCATTTTCATCGAACACCGCTGGCTTTACGATGTTAAATGCGGCGTCCCGGAAAAGGAATATCTTATACCGATCGGAAAAGGCGTTGTCAAGCGGCAGGGGAAAGACGCGACCATTGTCGCCGTTTCCTTGATGGTAAACGAAGCCATCGAGGCCGCGAAGGAACTCAAAGACGGCGGCATAGATATAGAAGTGATCGATCCGAGGTCTCTCGTGCCTTTTGACGAAAAGATAGTCGTCGATTCGGTGAAGAAAACCGGCAGGCTTGTTATCGCGGATATGGGATGGCGTTCCGGAGGCGCGGCGGAAATAATTTTAGGGCGGATCCACAGCAAGATAAGGAAACATCTTAAAGCCGATGCGCAGATAGTCGCCCTTCCCGATACGCCGACGCCGGCTTGCCGCCGGCTGGAAGAAGCATTCTATAGAGGTTCGGGAGATATAGTAAAAGCGGTAAGAAAGGCCTATGGATTACGAAAAAAATAAACTCAGCGTAATAATGCCGGCTTTGAACGAAGAAGCCAATATACGCGACGCCGTCTCAAGCACGCTTAAGGCGTTTAACCTCTTTAAAATTGACGGCGAGGTCATAGTCGTAAACGACGGCAGCGCCGACCGGACCGCGCGGTTGGCCGAGGAAATATCCAAAGAATATCCGGGCCGCGTCCGCGTAGTGAACCATGACAAGCCGAAGGGCATAGGCGCATCGTTCTGGGAAGGAGTGGACTCGGCTAAAGGCGACGCCATCGTCATGATGCCGGGGGATAACGAGAACGACCCGCAAGAGGCATTCCGTTATTACAAGCTGCTTGAGCAAGTGGATATTGTGATCCCTTTCATTTTCAACAGGGAGGCAAGGCCTTTATTCAGGAACGCGCTTTCGCTCCTCTACCGTTTTATCATAAATACGACATTCCTGGTCAATTTCAATTATACCAACGGGACGATCCTCTACAGGAGGTCTATCCTATGGGGGATAAACGAGCGCTCCGACGGCTTCTTCTTCCAGACCGACATACTGATCAGGGCCGCAAAAAAAGGATATCTCTTCGCCGAGGTCCCGTACAAGATCGGCTCAAGGAAGAGCGGCTCCTCCAAGGCGATAAGCTTCCCATCGCTGTTCAAGGTAATTAAAGGTTATTTGAAATTGGTAAAAGATTATTATTTCAATAAAGATAATAAACGGCAGCAGGATTATTCGAGCGATTCGCAGACAGCTGCCCGCAGGAAATAGATCATCGCCGGAAATCGACCATGGAAAACCTGATACTTGACGGTCAAAAATTAATATGGCACCAGGAGCGGCTCAAGGCCTGGCTCAAAGGCGAGAGGATCGCGCCCATAACCATCGACTGTTCGTTGACCAGGAGATGCACTTACAGGTGCGTCTACTGTTACGGAATGCTGCAGGTCAACGACGAAAAGAAGATGACCAAGGACGTGATATTCCGGTTCCTGGATGACGCCGCCGAAATAGGCGTCAAGGCGGTAAGTTTCGTAAGCGACGGCGAGAGCACTTGCTCGCCGTATTTTTACGACGCGGTGCTCCGCGGCAAGGCAAACGGGCTCGACATGGCCGTCGGGACGAACGGTTACCTGCTTAAGGATGAACGCCTCGAGGAACTATTACCTGCCCTGACCTATTTAAGGTTCATTATATCTGCTGCCGACCCGAAAAGGTACGCGCAGATCCACGGTTGCGACGAGAAATGTTTTGAAAAAGTCTGCCGAACCATCCGTGAGTGCGTCAGGATAAAAAAGGCCACGGGGTTGAACGTCACGATCGGGCTGCAGATGGTATTATTGCCGGACTTCGCAGATCAGGTTAAACCGCTTGCCATGCTCGGTAAAAAACTCGGCGTCGATTACACGATATTTAAGCACTGCAGTGATGATGAGAAGGGCAGCCTCGGCGTCGATTATTCGAAATACAAAAAGTGCGTCGATGTGTTAAAGGACGCCGAGAAACTCTCGACGGAAGATTATAAAGTTGCCGTCAAATGGTCGAAGATATTGAGCGAAGGGAAGAGGGGTTACTGCAGCTGTTACGGCCCCCCTTTTATAATGCAGTTTTCGGGTTCGGGCCTGGTAGCCCCCTGCGGGATGTTATTTAACGAAAAATATTCAAAATACCATATCGGAAACATAGCGGAAAAATCATTTAAAGAAATCTGGAAGAGCGAGCGCTATTGGGAGGTCCTTCGCCTGATCTCCTCGGATAAGTTCGACGCCCGGACGATGTGCGGGACGTTATGCCTCCAGCACAAGGTCAACGAATTTTTATGGGGCCTAAAAAACGGAAAGATATCGCTTGAGGAACCCAAAGGGGAACCCCCGGCGCATATCAACTTCATATGAACGCGTTATTTTACGGCATCCTTACGTTTTTCGCCGCCATGCTGGTCCATCTGGCCATCTGGAGGATCCGACTGCCGGGGAAGAACAGGGCCCTTGTCCTGGTGAACGTGTTTTTTTGGACGCTTGTTTTAGGAGTTATCACACTGAGAGGCGTTTCAAGTTATCCGGATTATATAGTCCTGTATTGCTGCCTGGCCGCCGCTTATATCGTCTCTTACCCGGCCATGGAGGCCGACAGCCCGTCGCTTGCCATAGTGCGTAATATCGCTAAATCCGGCAAGTCCGGCCTGGATAAAAACGAACTCCGTAAGGTCATGACCGACGATACCCTGGTGGTCGCGAGGATCGGGGACCTGTTAAGCGATGACCTGGTCCGGATGGATTCCGGGAAATATATCCTGACCTCAAAAGGACGTTTGCTGGCGGGCGTATTCATGCGGTTTCGCGGGCTCCTGAATGCTCCGAAGGGCGGATGACAGGGATGGGCCATAACGTCATGTATATTTTTACCCCTTTTATCGGTTTAGCGGCGAACATCCTAATGCAGATCGCTGTTTTCAGGTTTTTCCCGAGGACGGGACTGCTGAGGTCCGTATTTTTAGGGTTTGCGTGCGGATTTGCGGTATCGTTACTGATAAAACCCGGCGTTGCGCCGGTAAGCAATATTGCGATATACATTTTACTGGGTTATTGCTATTTCCATTTCGTGAACATGGGAGAGACGGCCCGCAGGATACGCATCCTGACGGAATTAGCGGATGCCGGCAACGGACTTTCGCTGGGTGAGATCCTGGGACGCTATAATTCCGGGGATATCATCGAGAGGCGGCTCGCACGGCTTGTGGATAACGGACAGGTGACATATAAAAACGGAAAATATCATATCGGGAACCCCGCGATGCTGGCGATCGCCTCGGCGCTGGCGGCCGCAAAACGCCTTATTTTCGGCAGGATAGAATGAAGCCTATCAAAATACCCGGAAGCTACAATTATATTGCCGTGTTCCTGACGTTTGCCTGCAACTTGAAGTGCGGCTATTGCATAAATAATTTCGAAC
>CAISWF010000068.1 GCA_903889135.1 Candidatus Omnitrophota bacterium
AACACATCTTTAATGACGACGGGCCTGTTCTTCATCTATTATTCGGTGCGCACCGGCAGGACTATATACACATAATCCCCGCCTTCCGCCCTTATCACGCCGCGCCTGTCCTGGCCGGCAAATTCAAAATCCACTTCCTCTTCGGATATGTTCTTAAGCGCGTCCATGAGGTAATTCGGGTTGAAGCCGATCGTGAACTCGTCGCCGGAATATTCGCAATCGACCTCTTCGCGCGACTCGCTGCCGTCCTGCGACGCCTTGGATATTATGGCCCTGTTCTTCAGCAGGTCCAGTTTGATCGACTGTGAATCCGGCGTCGCGAGCAAACTCGCCCTTTTTACCGCCGCATAAAAATTATCCCTGTTCACCTTCATCTTGTCCTGGCCCTGCTTCGGGATAACCTGTTCATAATTAGGGTATTCCCCCTCTATCAATCTCGTTATAAGTTGTGAATCGTCCAGCTCGAACGCGATCTGGTTTTCACTGAACAACACCTTAACGTCGCCGTCATCCTTTAGTATCCTTTGCAGCTCGGTAACCGCCTTGGACGGGACGATGACTTTCCTTGTAAACCCGAGCGGTTTCGGTGTCTCCTTCTCTACCATAGCCAACCTTCTTCCGTCGGTCGCCACGACGCGCAGTTTCTTGTCCGTCAGGGCGAACAAAACGCCGTTCAGGATATACCTGGTCTCGTCTTTTGATATCGCGAATGCCGTGGAGTTTAAGATGGATTTTAATTGTCTCTGGGGGATGACCAACGTGTCCTTGTCTGACAACTCCGGCACTTTTGGGAACTCGTCTTTAGGCAGCCCCATTATCTTGAATATTGATTTATCGCATTTTATCGTGACCTGGTTATTTTTTTTGGCGGAGAGGGTTATTTCTTTATTGGGGAGCTCTTTTACTATATCGCTTATTTTTTTTGCCGGTATGGATATGGACCCTTCCTCTTGGACGTCCACCCCGCTTATTTTTGATACCACCCCTATCTCCAAATCGGTAGCTATAAGTTTTATTTTGTCCTTTGACGCTTCAAATAATATATTAGATAAGATGGGCAGCCCGCTTTTTTGCGATACAGCGTTTTGCACTGTCTGTATCCCCCTCTGCAGTGTTTCCCGCATCAACTTGGCTTCCATCTCTTCTCCTTCTTCTTTATTAATTAAATAACAGCAGTAGTAGCAGTAAGGCCTGTTCGTATGTGAACAACAACACAACCAGCTAAATAGCGACTAATTACAAAAAATTCTCACCCTGAAGTTATGCACAGGTTGCGGTCATAAAGCCCTGCTTTCCCACTAACCCCGGTTCTTGCTTCAAGTTATCCACAATCACCAACAGGTTATCCACAGCAAAAGCAAAGCTAATCAACAAGTTATTCACCCCGTATTTGGGTCATAAGATTGTTTACAAGCTCTTTTATTTTTGCGTCTTTTCTCATGTCCGATTCTATGCTCTCGCAGGCGTGTAAAATAGTGGTGTGGTCCCTGCTCCCGCATAGTTCCCCTATTTCGGGCAGCGAATGATCGGTCAGTTTCCTTATGAGGTACATGGAGATCTGCCGGGGCACAACCATCTGCTTCGTTCGCCGTCTGCCCTTTATATCCGATACGCGCACATTGAAATAACTTGCCACTTCCTCAAATATCGCCTCTGCCAGTATCCGGGATTCTTTTTCTTTTACCATATCCTTCAAGACGGAACGAGCAAGTTCGAGCGTGACGTTCTGTTTCAGGAGCACAGCGTTCGCAACGACGCGTTTCAACGCGCCCTCGAGTTCGCGGATATTGGATTTTATTTTTTCTCCGATATAGAAAATGACATCATCCGGAACGGCTATGTTCTCCCTCTTTAATTTCTGGCGCAAGATCGCCACCCTCGTCTCGAAATCCGGCTGGGATATTGATACGATCAGCCCCCACTCGAACCTCGAAACAAGCCTCTCCTCAAGCCTGTCGATCTCTTTCGGCGGTTTATCGCTCGAAAGGACTATCTGCTTGTGCGCGTCGTGCAGGGTGTTAAAGGTATGGAAGAATTCTTCCTGCGTCGATTCCTTCCCCGCGATGAAATGGACATCGTCTATCAAAAGGACATCCACCGTCCTGTATCTCGCCCGGAACCTGTCGGTGGACCGGCTCTGTATCGATTGTATCAGTTGGTTCGTGAACTGCTCACTTGTGATGTAAACCACTTTCATGCCCGGGTTTTTTGCCGCGACGCAGTGCCCGATGGCGTTCATGAGATGAGTTTTCCCCATCCCTGCCCTCCCGTATATGAACAGCGGGTTGTAGGCCTTTGCCGGGGATTCGGCGACGGCCATTGCGGCGGCATGCGCCATCTTGTTGCTTGAGCCGATGACGAAATCGTCAAAAGTATACGCCGGGTTAAGCCCGATGTTATTCTGGGCTTCCTGCTTTTTTGGTGAATCCGCGGATCTTGCGGCGCTGATGGCGGCAGGCGGGGCCATATCGGGTTCT
>CAISWF010000069.1 GCA_903889135.1 Candidatus Omnitrophota bacterium
GGCGCCAGCTTATCAACTTCGATATTTATTTCTTTCTCGAATTTCGCGTCCTTGTCCGGTCTTATTTCGTGGTATTTCTCTTCCCTGCCGTGCTGTTTAAGATATGCCTTGGTTATCTTGTCGGACGCGAATATGCCGGCCTTGGCCCCGGCCTCAACCGCCATGTTCGAGATGACCAGTCTCTCCGACATAGGAAGCGATGCCATGGCTTCGCCGGTAAACTCCAGGGCTTTATAAGTGGCTCCCTCGGCGCCGAGCGAACCGATAAGGTATAACATGAAATCTTTTGCATATACGCCGGGCTTGAATTTGCCGCTCACCGCTATCTTTATGGTCTGCGGTACCCGGAACCAGGTCTTACCCAGGCCCATAGCCGCGGCAACATCGGTAGACCCCATCCCCGTCGCGAAAGCTCCCAATGCCCCGCCGGTGCAGGTGTGTGAATCGGCGCCGACAAGGACCTTGCCGGGTGAGGTAAAAAGTTCGCTCATTATCTGGTGGCATACGCCTTCGCCTATCTCAAATAAATAACAGCCGGTCTTCCTCGCGAAATTCCTCAGCGTTATGTGGTCATTCGAGAGCTCTTTCCTGGGCGAGGGCGCCGCGTGGTCGAGGAATACAGCTATACCCTGCGGATTGACGACGCGTTTTATCCCCAGCTGCTCGAGCTGCCTTACCGCGAGCGGTCCGGTGCCGTCCTGCAGTAGGCATAGGTCCACCTTGGCAATGACAAAATCGTCCGCCTTCACGTCCTTTCCGGAATGCTCGGACAATATCTTTTCTGAAATCGTTTTTCCCATATTTGTCTCATTAGATATAAAGCCCGGGAGTTTCGAGGGTCCCGGGCTTTATTTGAGATTCAAGAAAATGCTGTTATTTCTTTTCGGTCGGCCAGGATTCGTTTACGGACTTTCCGGGCATCTCCGCCGTACCCACGACCCCTGTCTGTACCGTATCAGCTGTCCCGGTAACCGGGGTCGTAACTACCTTTTCGGCAGCGCCTTCTTCGCCGGTCACAGTCCCGCCGACAGCTTTACCGGTGTCCGCCACGGTCCCTACGGCCTTTACGCCTGTATCACCTACGACCTGGGCGGAATCTTTAGCGGCATTGAACGGCCAGTGGAATAAGCCGCGCATGAAATGCGTAAAACTGTTCCCCTGATCATCCGCGCGAGCCGAACCAGCGACCATACACGTTACAACCATTACTGCCAGGACCAACAACACCAACTTCTTCATCTACTTCCCCCTTTTAATGAGCCCCGACGATCTGGGCGAATTATGTCCGCCAAAATTTTTGGCGAACTTCCTTACTCTTCTACAGAGATAGCTTCAACAGGGCAGCTATCCTTAGCTTCCCTGCAGGTTTCCTCGGCTGCTTTAGGCACCGGATTGGCCTTTACCGCTGCGGTATCACCCTTCATCTCGAAGACTTCCGGACATATATTAGTGCAGAGTTCACAACCGGTACATAGATTTGAATCTACCTTCGCCTTCATCTTGTCACCTCCTCCATGGACTCCACAAGCAACTCTTCGGCTAAACGATCCTCTTTATCCGTGATCTGTCCTTCAAGGAACCTGGCCTGTAATTGCTTGGAAAGGCAGCTTATGAATATATTTAAGGCATTATTATACGACCATTTACGCCAGACGTCAAGTGGCAAACTGACCTCTCCCTGGTGCAATACGACTCCGAACCTGCGCCTCTGGGCCGCGCCGGCTATTTTCTTCCCGCGGGAGACTACATCGGACCTGACGGGCAGGGCAAAACATGAACCGAACGCTTTGGCCGGGCCCGAAACCGGGGCATAAAGTCCGGCGTCAAGGCCCAATTCCCTCACCGCGGCGGCAACGCCCTCGTGTATATGGCGGTATGACGCGGCGGTCCCTTCGGGCATCACGCCTGAGCGCTCGCCGAAAACCAGGGAATATGTGATACCCAGCTCATCATGATATACCGAACCGCCTCCGGTGGGACGCCTTACGATCGGCCCGCTGTTAATCAGGAAAGGAATATCGTCAAGCCGCTGGAATTTGCCGATAGAGACGCACGGGTATGTCCAGCGGTATACTCTCAGGGTGGGGTCAGACGGCTCTTCCGCCATGCGCTGCATGACCGCCGCGTCGAGGGCCATGTTGGCCGCCGGTTCGCGGGCACCGTCTATTATCAAGCGCCAGGTTTTTTCCATCTTAAATTAAGCTCCCTTGCGGCGAGGACTTCATCGAGCCTGCGGACGGGGGTTATATGCGGCGCCCCGGTCAAGAGAGAGGAGTTCGACCTGGCTTCCGCGGCTATTTTTATCATCGTTTCGGCGAAGGCGTCGAGCGTTTCCTTCGATTCGGTTTCGGTGGGCTCTATCATTATGGCCTCCTCGACGATAAGCGGGAAATATACCGTCGGCGCGTAGAACCCGTAATCCAGGAGGCGTTTCGCGATATCAAGCGTCTTTACGCCGAACTCCTTCTTGTCTTTCCCGGTGAGGACGAACTCGTGCATGCACGGCTCGTCATCTACGGCTAGCTGGTAATCGTTCTTGAGCTTCGCCTTCAGGTAATTCGCGTTAAGGACCGCCTCGAACGTGGCGTCTTTCAGGCCGTCGGAGCCGAGCGATCTTATATAACAATACGCCCTTATTATTACGCCCGTGTTACCGTAAAACGCGCGGACCCTCCCGATCGACTTCTTTTGGTCGTAATCGAAGGAAAACTTGCTCCTCTTCTGTTTTATCCTGGGGATGGGAAGGAATTCCGCCAGATGGGCCTTTACACCGACCGGCCCCGATCCCGGCCCGCCGCCGCCGTGCGGCGTGGAGAAAGTCTTATGCAGGTTGACATGGCATACGTCGAATCCCATATCGCCTGGCCTGGCCACGCCTAGGAGCGCGTTCAAGTTCGCGCCGTCCAAATAAAGGAGCGCGCCGGCCTTGTGGACTATGTCCGCTATCTCTTTCACGTTCTTCTCGAAGAGGCCCAGCGTATTGGGGTTCGTAAGCATCAGGACAGCGACCTCGTTGTCCATAGCGGCCTTTAACGCGTCAAGGTCTATTCGGCCCGCTTTGTCGGATTTTACCGTTACTACCTCATAGCCGCATAACGCCGCACTCGCCGGGTTGGTCCCGTGCGCCGAATCCGGTATCACGACTTTTTTACGGGGACTGCCCTTTGAGGTATGGTAAGCCCTGACGATGAGCATCCCGGTAAGCTCGCCGTGCGCTCCGGCCGCGGGCTGGAGAGTGAACGCGTCCATCCCGCAGATCTTGCAGAGGGCTTCTTCCGTCTCATAAAGCACCTCCAGTATCCCCTGCACGCTCGTTTCCGGCTGGTAAGGATGGAGACCGGTAAATTGCGGAAGCCCGGCCATCTTTTCGTTTATTTTCGGATTATATTTCATCGTGCATGAACCGAGCGGATAAAAATTCGTATCTACGGAATAATTCAGCTGCGACAGGCGCGTAAAATGCCGCACACAGTCGAGCTCGCTGACCTCGGGAAGATCGGCTTCCTTCCCGCGGAGAAGATCCGCCGGGATCAGCGATTTGATATCCGCATCCGGCACATCGAGCTTCGGGAGAGAATAGCCTCTCCTGCCGGCACTGCCTATATCGAATATGAGCTTCTCCATCAGTGTTTCCCCAAAAGTTCGGCGAATTTATCGAGGTCTTCCTTCGACTTCGTCTCGGTGACGCAGATAAGCATGCAATTCTTCATATCGGCGTAAAACCTGCCGAGCGGCAGTCCGCCTATCATTCCGTGCTTGAGCAGGTCGCCTGTTATCTTATCCGTCTCCTTCCCGCACTTCACCACAAACTCGTTGAAGAACGGCGCATCGAACATCAGCTCAAATCCGCTCAATTTAAGTATCTTATCTTTAAGGTAATGGCTCTTTAAGGCGTTTTGCCGCGCGACTTCCTTTATCCCTTCTTTTCCTAACAGCGAAAGATGGACGCACGCGGCCAGGGCCATAAGCCCTTCGTTGCTGCAGATATTAGACGTCGCCTTCTCCCTGCGGATATGCTGTTCGCGCGCCTGCATGGTGAGGACAAACCCGCGCTTCCCCTCGATATCCTTCGTCATGCCCGCTACTCTTCCAGGCATCTTTCGCATGTGTTTTTCCTTCACGGCGAAGAGGCCCAGGTACGGACCGCCGAAACTTAAGGGTATCCCCAGCGGCTGGCCTTCGCCGACCGCGATATCCGCATTGTACTCACCCGGCGTTTTCAATATGCCGAGCGATACCGGATTTACGCAGGCGATCAATAGCGCACCGCAGGAATGGCAGATAGACTCTATGCTGTCAATCTTTTCCACACAGCCGAAAAAATTCGGGTTTTGCAGTATGACGCAGGCGGATCTATCGTTCGCCTCTTTCTTCAATGCGGCCTCATCAAATAGCCCGCCGATATGGGGTATCTCTACAAATTCTATTTTATAACCTTCAAGGTAGGTCTTGATCACCTGTTTGTATTCGGGATGGAGCGAGCTTGAGAATATGACGCGGTTCCTGCCGGTCTCCCTCACCGAAAGGATCACGGCTTCGGCGAGTGCCGACGCCCCGTCGTACATCGAGGCATTGGCAACGTCCATACCTGTCAATTCGCAGATCAGGCTCTGGTATTCGTATATCGCCTGGAGCGTGCCCTGGCTCGCCTCGGCCTGGTACGGCGTGTATGCGGTAAGGAATTCCCCCCTTGATATTATCGATTCCACGGCCTGCGGGATATAATGCTCGTATGCGCCGCCTCCGAGGAAAGAATCCAGTTTCTGCGTGGAATAGTTCTTCCCTGTTTTTTCAAATATAAGTTTTTTCAGCTCGAGTTCCGAGATACCCTCGGGAAGATCAAGTTTTTGCAGGCGAAATTCCTTGGGGACGGCGTCGAAAAGCGCTTCCGGGGATGCCGCTCCTATGACGTCCAGCATCTCTTTCTTGTCTTTATCGGTATGCGGCGAATATTTCAAATCAATGCGCTCCGGTCTTTATAAATTCGAGGTAATCCTTCTGTGTCATCAAGGAGTCTATCTCGGATCTGTCTTTTATCTCGATCGCGAAGAACCAGCCCTCTTCGTAGGGCGATTTATTTACAAGCGAAGGGTCTTTTCCCACGGCATCGTTCGCTTTCACTACTTTCCCCGATACCGGGGCATATATCGAGAAAGCGGCCTTTACCGATTCCACGACCGCGGCCTCGCCTGCCTTCACCACCTCTTTCCCTATTTTGGGAAGTTCGACGAAAACGACGTCGGTTATCTCTTTCTGGGCGTGGTCTGTTATGCCTACGTAGCCGGTGCTGCCCTCGACCCTAAGCCATTCATGCGTTTTCGTAAAACGCAGCTTCTCCAGATCGACCATTATTTCTTCCTCCTGTAAAATGGCGTATCCACAATTACGGCCCTTTTCTTTTCGCCGTGGACGATCACATCGAAAGTTTCGCCCGCCTTGGAATTTTCCGGCGCGACATAAGCAAAACCTATATTTTCTTTCAGGGTCGGCGAATAAGTCCCGCTAGTCACTATCCCGGAATTTTTTCCGTCTTTTTCTACGGCATATCCGGTGCGGGGGATCGCCCTGTCGAGCATCTTAAATCCCGCCAATATCTCCTTTATCCCTTTCGCCTTCCTCTCAAGTATCGCATTTTTCCCGATGAAATCCTTGCTGAAGTCGAGCGTCCTCTCCAGCCCGGACTCCAACGGCGTCTTCGATTCGTCGGTATCGACGCCGTAAAGCGGGCATCCCGCCTCGAGCCTTAAAGTGTCCCTCGCGCCCAGCCCGGCCGGAACGAGGCCATATCCTTTCCCTGCAGCAAGGATATGGTCCCACACTGTAATGATTTTATCCGCAGGGATGAACATCTCGAACCCGTCCTCGCCGGTGTATCCGCTCCTCGAAAGGAGCGCATAAGAACCGTCGACTTCCGTCTCGACAAAATGGCGGTGCTTGAGCTTGTCGATATAGGCTTTACAAAATCCCGATAATATCTGCTGCGAGGCCGGCCCCTGGATGGCTATCCCGCCGAGCGAGTCGTTTATATCTTTTATCTCAGCGCCCACCGTGTTATGGGACCTTGCCCACGCCAGGTCTTTTTCGAAGGTCGAGGCGTTCACGATAAGGATATACCTGTCTTTGCCCGCGTTATATATGAAGGCGTCATCGAGCGTCCCGCCGTTATCGTTGCATAACGGTGAATAGACTATCCCTCCGGGACCGGCCTTTTCTATGTTATTAGTGAAGATCTTCTGCAGGAATTCTTTCGAGGACTTGCCGGCCACCTCTATCTTTCCTAGGTGGGAGATATCGAAAAGCCCCGCTTTGGTGCGGGTCGCGTTATGTTCCTCAATAATGCCCGTATACTGGATGGGTAAAAGCCAGCCGTGGAATGAAACGATCTTCGCATTAAGACCCTTGTGCGCCTCGTAGAGGGGGGTCTTCCTGTCTTCAGTGGAAGTCATCTATTATTTTTCTAGTTCTATGCTTATCCTCGCGTCGATCGCGACCGAGCCGCCTTTTCCTTCAGCCGGGAAAACTTTAAGCGGGTTTATATCGAGTTCCTTTATCATCGGAAAATCCGTTACCAGCTGCGAAAGCCTGAGCAGTCCTTCTTTGATAGAATCTATATCCGCGGGTTTCTCGCCGCGCGCGCCTTTAAGGAGCGCGACCGATTTTATGGAATCCACCATCTCGGCCGCCTCGCGCGGGAGTATCGGGGCGATCTTGAAACTGACGTCCTTAAGCACCTCGACATAGATGCCGCCAAGCCCGAACATCAGCATCGGGCCGAACTGCGCGTCTTTCGACATGCCGAGGATGACTTCTTTGCCGCCTGCGACCATCTCCTGGACTAGGACGCCGAGGATATTCGCGTTCGGCACTGCCGATTTGGACTTCCTCATTATCTCATCAAACGCCGCCTCGACTTCCTTCGCGTCCTTGAGGCCGACCTTGACTCCGCCCACGTCCGATTTATGCAGTATGTCGGGCGAGGCTATCTTCATTACGACCGGGAAACCTGTCTTCTCGGCCGCGGACCGCGCCTCAGCCGCGCTCTTGGCCAGGATGCTCTTCGGCAGCCTGAAGCCGTAACTTTCTATGATATCGCGCGCGGTATATTCGGGTATCTCTTTCTGCCCCGACTTGGCGGCCGCGTCGAGGATCTTCTTTACCCTGTCCTTGTCTACCTTGAAAGCCTTTATCTCCTCCTTGGGAAGGTCGAGCATATTCTTATACCTGACCATGATGTTAAAGGATGAGATAGCGCGTTCCGGGAAACGGTAATTGGGGATCTTGTTGTCTTGCAGGATGGTCACGCCTTTCTCGACCAGTTTACCTCCGATAAAACTGGAGAATATCGGCTTGCCGTCCTTGCTTGCTACGAGGACCTCGGCGGTCTCTTTTATCTTGCTGTTGCTCTGCGGCGTCAATATCACGATAAGCCCGTCGACATTCGGGTCCTTGAGCAGCGCGGTTACCGCTATCTTGTATCTCTGGTCGTCGGCATCGCCGATGACATCTACGGGGTTATTAAGGGCCGCCGTCTTGGGAAGCGCTCCCCTGAGGTATTCCACCGTCTCTTTGCTTATCGGCGCGACTTTCGCGTATTTGGAACGCTCTACCGCGTCGACCGCTATTATGCCGGGGCCGCCCGCATTCGTTATTATCGCGAGGTTCGGGCCCTGCGGAAGTTTCTGGTATGAGAACGCCACCGCGTAGTCGAAGAGGTCTTCGATACTGGCTGCGCGTATGATGCCTGTCTGCGCGAACGCGGCATCAAACGCCACTTCCGAACCGGCGAGGCTCCCGGTATGGCTGGAGGCCGCCTTGGCTCCGGCCTTGGAGCCGCCCGCCTTGCAGATTATCACGGGCTTCTTAGCTGTGACCTCTCTTGCGACGCGCATGAATTCATGGCCGTCTTTTACATCCTCGATATAACCGAGGATAACTTTGGTATCCGGGTCTTCGCCCAGCGCTTTCAGCAGGTCTGTCTCCGATATATCCGCTTTATTGCCGATGCTTACGAACTTGGAGAAACCTATCTTCTCCTTGACCGCCCAGTCGAGTATTGCGGTGCAAAGGGCGCCTGACTGGGAGAAGAAAGCGATATCGCCGGGAAGCGGTGAGATGGCTGCGAAAGAAGCGTTAAGGGAGGCGGTGGAACTGATAAACCCGAGGCAATTTGGGCCGAGGACCCGTATCCCGTACTCTTTTGCCACCGCTGCCAATTCCAGCTCGAGCTTCTTTCCTTCCGGGCCCGTCTCCTTGAAGCCCGCCGTTATGACTATCGCGGCCTTGATGCCTTTCTTTCCGCATTCCTTCATTACTTCGATGACGGCCGCCGCGGGAATGGCAAACACTGCGAGATCGATATCATCTTTTACATCGAGCACCGACGGATAGGCCTTATCCCCCATGACCTCGGTATCCTTGGGGTTTATGGGATATAACTTGCCCTTATACCCGTATTCCTTGAGGTTGAAAAGTACATCGTGGCCGATCTTGCCTTTTTTGGGGGAGGCGCCGATTATGGCGATAGAACGGGGATTGAAAAGCCTGTCCAGACCATTTGAGCTCATTTCATATTCCTTAGATTTTTTAGGTTAAAGAAGCCCCGCCCTTTGATAGGGGAGCGGGATGGGATAGGGGTATTTTATTAGGAAGGGGCAAAATTGTCAATTAAAATCCTCCCAAATCCTATAAATCGCTATGCGATTTCTAGGATCCTAAGATCTCCTTTATTATCTGGACTATCTCTTCCTTCTTTACCGGCTTGTTGACGAATTTGTTCACGCCGGTCTCTATAGCTTTGGCGTATATGTCCCAGTCGCCGAAGGCCGTTACCATGACGACAGGGATACGCGGGAATTCCTTCTTGGATTTTTCGAGGAGCACCAGGCCGTTATCTCCGGGCATCGAAAGGTCGGCAAAGATAATATCGAATTTTTCCTTCCTCAGGGCGGCCAGGCCTTCGGGCGTGTTCAGCGCGACCGACACATTATGCCCTTCGCTTTTCAATATCTTGGAAAAGGCTATGCCGAACTCCACGTCATCATCGACCAGCAATATCTTCGCCATTTAAGAACCTCCTTTTCAAGACGCGAAAGGTAACCTTATTTTGACTTTGGTGCCTTTATTGATTTTGCTTTCGCAGGATATCCCCCCGCCGGCGGTAATGACCATGTCGCGCGCTATATAAAGCCCCAGACCGGTGCCCACATCCTTTGTCGTGAAGAAGGGATCGAATATCCTTCTCAGGTTATCCCGGGATATACCGACGCCCGAATCCTCGATCCTGATCTCGATGTCTTCTTTCCCCTTGTTCGTATAGACCCTTATCTGTCCGCCCGACGGCATAGCCTCGAAGGAATTCCTCATTATGTTCAACATGATCTGGCGCAGCTTGCTCTCTTCGATCTTGGCGCCGGGCAGGTTCGCCTCGAGTTCCTTCATGAACGAGATGCCTTTGCGCGCCGCCTCTTTTTCCAAGAACTTTACGAGCGAATCGAGGAGGGCGTTCACGTCGCAGTTCCTGTATTCGGATCGCGACTTCCTCATGAACTTGAGATGCTCCTCGACGACATCGTTGACCTCCTGGACCTCGTTCATTATGGAGCCTATCAGCGTTTCGGCTTCCTTGGTATCGACGCCTTGGCATTTCTTTATCTCATCGCCAAGGAGCTCGGCGCTGAGGCTGATGGTGCTCAAGGGGTTCCTGACCGCATGCGCTATCTGCGAGGACATCATGCCCATCGCCGCGAGCTGTTCGGCGTTGACGAGCTGGCGATGCATCCTCCTCTCCCTTTCCGAGAGATATCCCATAGTGACGGCCAAGAGCATCAGGAATCCCGCGCGCAGCGAGATATCCGTCCAATGCAGCCTGGCCAGACAGTTCGGGCAGGAAAAGGTATATACGCACGAGACGAGCAGGCCTATGCCCATACTGGCGAACAGGCCGTAATAAAAAGAATGTATGGCGGCAAGCAGGAAAAATCCCAAAGTGAAGGTCGAATTGAGCCCCCCCGTGGACGGCACGATCATACTGAGGAAGATAAGATCTATAAGCAGCTCGAGGAAATATATCTTGGGGGCCTTATCGGAGAACTTGAATACGCACAAATATAAGACCAGGTTATAAACGAAGTAGGCCCCAAGAAGGATGAGGAATAACAGTTTATCATTGGGGGTCATCGGATGGTAGGATACCCAGATCAACGCCCCGAAAACCGCCAATAATTTAACCAGCGCGAAAGCGAAATCCGTCGGATCTATTTTAAAGTCCGGCCTCTCCGTATTCACCGCAGCTCTTCCTTATATATCCTCAATATCTCGGCCACGCTCCACGCCTGGGATATGGCGCCCCTGGGATTGTAAGGCGGGTCGCCATCGAAGATCTCGGATATAGTGCCGAGGCCGGCGTCCTTTATGTGCTCCATAAGAGGCGCCAGGAATCTCTTCGCCTCCTGCCTCGTGTTCTTATTCCTGCCGTAAACGTTAAGGTATGCTTCAATAAAATTCCCCAACAGCCACGGCCAGACCGTCCCCTGATGATAGCAGGCATCGCGCATGCGCTGGTCCCCGGAATATACGCCGCGGTAATTCCTGTCGTTAGGCGACAGGGAACGCAAACCGTAAGGCGTAAGGAGCTCTTTCCCCACAACATCGATGACCCTTTTCTCCTTCTCTTTCCCGATCAGCCGGTACGGGAGGCTGAGGGCAAATATCTGGTTGGGGCGGAGCGAGGCGTCCGGGCCCCCTTCATTTACGCAATCGTATAGGTAGCCCCCGGCCTCGTTCCAGAAGACTATCTCAAAGCTCTTTTTCGTAAGTTGGGCGAGACGCGCGCATTCGTGCCGGTATTTAAGGTCGAGCTTCTCGCAAATATCTTCCATTATCCTCAACGCGTTATACCATAACGCGTTGACTTCCACGGCCTTTCCGTTCCTCGGCGTGACCACCCATCCCCCTATCTTCGCGTCCATCCAGGTGAGCTGAACGTCGGGGTCCTCAGTGCCGATGAGGCCGTCCCTGTCCATCTTTATTCCGAATCGCGTACCGTTTATGTAGAACTGGATTATCTCCTCGAGGCAATCGAGCATATTAGACTCGACGAAATCATAATCGTTGGTATATTCGAGGAATTTATGTATCGCCCAGAAGAACCACAGGGAAGAATCCACGCTGTTATATTCGGGCTCCCTCGCCTTCTCCGGGAACCTGTTGGGTATCATGCCTTCGTCGCAGTATTTCGCGAATGTCAGCAGGATATCCCTGGCCTCATCATACCTGCCCAGGGTTAGGGTGAGGCCGGGCAGAGATATCAGGGCATCCCTGCCCCAATCCCAGAACCAGTGATAACCCGCGGCTATCGTCGATAAACCGTCCGCCCGTTTTATCAGGAAGGAGTCGGACGCGTTCGCGAGCTGCACGGCAAAATTGTCCTTCAGGTCGACCGCGTCAGCGATCTCGCTGTGGCGCAGGACCTCGCTCGACTCGAGGACTTCGAGCGAACGCATCTTACGCCCCCCGGTCGAGGCGATGATATATGCCTTATCCCCTTCTTTGAGCAGGAACCCGAGCTCGCCCGGGCTATAGAGGTCCTCGTGATATTCGAGGCCCCTTTCTTTTTCGCGCTGGTACTCGAACGACTTATACCAATACCCTGTCCGCTCAAACCTGTCGGCGTTATTGGCCAGGTATATTATCGGGGATTCGCCGTACGGTTTCATCTTGATATATCCGTCGAGGCATTCGACGGATTTGTTGAAGCCCGAATTTTCCATCGATACCCAGTGGTAATCGCGCGCGGCTATAAGCGGCTGCAGCACAAGTTCGAGATAACCCGGCGATTTCAGTATTTTATAAGTGATCACGGTCGTATTCTCGCCATGGACCATGAATACCGCCTTCTCTATGGTCACATCCCCGGCCTTATAGGTGAATATAGGGAACGGGTCGATCCTGAACTCCTCGAGATACTTATAGCCTTCGGGATGGATTATGCCGCCGGGGTAATTATTGCAGGAGAGATTATACCGGCTGCCGTCCTTCAGTATAAGGGTCTCCTCGAGTTTAGAGAGCATCACCATACGCGCGAGCGAAGGCCCTGCCGCCGCCACAAGGAGGCCGTGATAACGGCGGGTATTGGTGCCGATTATGGTCGATGACGCGTAGCCGCCGAGCCCGTTGGTCTCGAGCCACTCCTTGGATGAAGCGGCCTGGAAATCACCGCACACTTCCCTTCCGAAACGGATAGCCCCGTCGGTCCCGGGTAACACATCTTTGGGCGCGTCTTTCGTGATCAACATGCTATTATAATCCGCCTTTTGCCCTGCCGCCTTCCTTGTCCAGCTTCTTAAAGAACTCTTCCGGCCTGAGGATCTCTATCTCTTTTTCGAAATTCCTGACCTCTTCCTCGCTTATCGGTTTATTGATCACCGGGCAGATCTCGAGCACTTTATCTTCGATAAATATCGGAGCGCCGGTCCTTACCGAAAGGGCTATGGCGTCGGACGGCCGCGAATCTATCTCAAGCGCCTTATCATCCTGTTTTAGGACGATGGTGGCGTAATAGGCGTTATCCTTAAGGTCACTTATGACGACCTTCTCGAGCGAGCCGCCGAGCGTCTTGATGAAGTTTACAGCCAAGTCATGGGTCAACGGCCTTTTGAATTTTTCGCCTTCGAGGACCATCACGATCGACGTCCCCTCGCTCACGCCTATCCAGATGGGTATCAGCCTTGACCCGTCCACTTCCTCTAGCGTGATGACGTATTGCGCTAAGGGGGGAATAAATATCAACGAATATATCTTGGCGAGTTTCATTTCGCGTTCTCCTGCTACAATATTAGACCAAGCCTATACAAAAGTCAACCCGGGCCGCTTTAGATATCCCTCTCGCCATCGAGTTCGATCGGCCGCAGCCTTATCACGCTGAAAAAGAGGTCGATGTTCTTCACGTGCTCGACCCGCCTTACCTCCTTTATCATGGGAAGTACGGCCGCGGCAAATATCGCGCGCAGGACCCCCGAAAGCAAAAATAAGGTCATCAGCCGGTAGCCGAATATGGGCGGCAGGTTCACGGCGAGGAAACCGCCTAAAAGGGCGCCGCAGCAGATCGCGGTGCCGTTTATCACGTTAAGATACGAGACGCAGCGCGTCCTCTTCTCCGGCATCACGGCATCGTATACGAAATTGAATACCGAGAGGTTATAACCCGCCCAGACGTACCCCGCAAAGAGCTGGATGATTATGAGATACGCGATGTTCTGCGAGAAGAGCCACAGGACCGGGATGACCGGGATGAAGAACGATGTGAACCTTATCACTTTTATGTTCCCGATGCGGTCGGCGTGCGCTCCCCAGATGCCCATGGTAGCAAGCGTGGCAATCGTGGACGCCAGCACTATCACCGTATAAGTCACATAGCTTAAATTAAGGTCCCTGAGCATATATACGGCGAAGAACGGCGCCGAGATGTTCTGGGCAAAACTAATGCTCGCCACATATATAACGAACTTCACGAAATTCGATTGTTTCGTCCTTTTTATGAAATCCCAGAACGTGAAATAGTGCTCCTTAGTGACCTTTATCGGCGGTTCGTACATCTTGCTCAGGAAATACCACGATATGAACCGCGATACGAAGGCGAGCCCGAGTATGATCATAAAACCATAGAGTTTATCCTTGCCGAAGAAGTTAAGGATAAAACCCGCCAGGAACGCGCACGCGACGGTGATCATCCCCATAAGCCTGTTCCTCCAGCCGAAATATTTTCCCCTGCTGCGCGCCGGTATATGGTCGGCCATGAGGCTCGTCCATGCCGGCCCGGGGAAGGCGTTGAACGACGCCGCCAACGTGATGAAGAGGATGAGCCACAAGGCCCTGTTCGTCTTGAAAAGGACCGGTATGAGGAATATCGGCAGGTATATGAACGCGTGGAAGAAGATGAATATCCTTATTATCCTCATGCGGCTCTTGAACTTCTCGGTGACGTCTGCGGACTTCAGTTGGATGAGCGCTGAGATGAGGTTCGGGAAAGCGGTGAGCATGCCTATCTGCTCGCTCGTCGCCTTCAGCGCGACCGCGAACGGAGTTATATACTGGTCGGCAAAACCCACCATCGCCGAGCAGAACGAGCCGTCGATGAAGGAATTCCTGAGGCTTTGTCTTATCTTCCCCTTTTTTTCCATTACGGCGATATTATATCATAACCAGCCCCAGGCCTTTGTATATTTCAAACATCTGGGGTTGACATGCAAGTATATCGCCTGTTAGAATCAGTCCATGCCAGATCCGTCCCTGAAGATCACAAGAAAAGGCGCCGCATGGTTCCGTACCGGCCATCCGTGGATATATAAGGACGACCTCGAAAGGGGCGACCCCTCGCTGTCCGGCGCTATAGTCTCCATTTTGGACAACAGCGGCAATTTCCTCGCCAAGGCCTTTTATAACGAAAAGTCGAAGATCGCCCTGCGGATAATCACTTACGATAACTTGCCGGTCGACGCGGGGTTTTGGCGCGGCCGCCTTTCCGGATGCATAGAGTACAGGAAGAAGGCCGTAAAAGATTCTGACGCATACCGCATCGCCCATTCCGAGGCTGACGGCCTGCCCTCGCTAATCGTGGATAAATACGGGGAGCACCTGTCCATACAGACGTTATCCCTGGGCATGGACAATATAAAAGATGCCGTCGTCGAGGCGCTGCAGGGCCTGCTTAAGCCGGTATCTATCATCGCAAGGAACGACTCGGCGATGAGAAAGTTCGAAGGCCTCGATGAGAAGAAAGAGGTCCTTTACGGGAAGCCGCCGGAGAAGGTAGAGGTCCGCGAGGGTAATATAAAATATCTTGTGGATATCATGAACGGACAGAAGACGGGTTCGTATCTCGACCAGCGCGAGAGCCACATCGCCTCGGAAAAATATGCAAGAGGAAAAGCTCTTGATTGCTTTGCATACCAGGGCCTCTTCTCTTTGCATATGGCGCTCTCAGCCGACGAAGTGACCGCCGTCGATTCCTCGGGCCCGGCGCTCGAAGCTTTAAAAGAGAACGCCCTGCTTAACGGCCTCACGAAGATAAGAACGGTCGAGGGTAAAGTATCCGAGATATTGAGATCCCTCCAGAAAGAAGAAAGGCAGTTCGATTTCATCGTACTCGACCCGCCTGCCTACGCGAAGTCCAAGAAAGACATTCAGGCCGCGGCGCGCGGATATATAGACATAAACTTCAGGGCTATGAAATTATTGAAAAAGGGCGGGCACCTTATGACCTGCTCGTGTTCTTACAACCTTTCGGAGGGGCAATTCATGGAAATCCTGGCTGAGGCGCTTTCTGAGTCTCGCAGGCGCGCGCGCCTCATCGAGAAACGCATCCAGCCTGCCGACCACCCGGTTCTGCTCAACTTCCCCGAATCGAATTATCTCAAGTGCATTGTACTTGAGATTATCTAATCCCAAGTGCTTGTACTTGAGACGATTTATCTCAAGTGCTTGTACTTGAGACGACTTGTCTCAAGTGCTTCATCCTTGAAATAGTTTAGCCTCGCTGCCTGCCCTTATGCGCCGGAAGAGGGACTTAAGGATATTCTCGTACGGGTCGTCTATCTCCAACAGCAGTTCCCAGACGGCGCGCGCGCGCTGGTATTGCTCGGGCTTGGTCGGCCGCGGTGTGCCGCCGCCGTCATGCCATCCTTCGGGAGTGTTGAACCAGTAGGCGCTCGGCCCGTGTTCATAAACGATATAATAGCAGCCGTACGCC
>CAISWF010000070.1 GCA_903889135.1 Candidatus Omnitrophota bacterium
GAACCTCAAGCAGATGCTCGAATGTTACGTAGCGCACAGGAAAGAAATAGTAATACGCAGGACTAAATTTGACCTGGCCAGGGCCAAGGAGAGGGCTCATATACTCGAGGGGTTGAAAAAAGCGCTCGCAAATCTCGACAAGATAATAGAGCTCATAAGGAAGTCAAAATCAGAGGCCGAGGCGAAAGAAGCCCTCATCAAGAAATTCGATTTCAGCGACGTCCAGGCCCAGGCGATACTCGAGATGCAGCTGCGCAGGTTGACGGCCTTGGAGCGCGATAAGCTCGAGGCGGAATATCTCGAACTCATAAAAAAGATAGAATTATACGAATCCATATTAAAGAGCGAGAAGAAGGTCTACCAGATAGTAAAAGAAGAGGTCCTTAAGATAAAAGAGAAATACGGTGACGAGAGGATGACTGATGTCGTCGGGGAAGTAGAGGACCTCGAGGTCGAGGACCTTATTGCCGAAGAGGACGTCGTGATAACCGTAAGTAATACCGGATATATCAAGCGCCTGCCGGTTTCGGCGTACAGGAAACAGCGCCGGGGCGGCCACGGCGTGACAGGGGCGGACGTAAAAGAAGAGGATTTTGTCGAGCATCTCTTCATCGCCACCACGCACGAGCATATATTATTCTTCACCAACCAGGGCCGCGTCCTGTGGCTTAAAGTCTACGACATACCTCAGGCCGGACGCCAGGCAAGAGGGAAAGCCATTATCAACCTTCTTGAGATGCAGCAAGGCGAGAAGATGAGCGCCTTCATCCCCGTTAAGGAATATAAAGAAGGCTGCTTCCTTGTCATGGCGACGAAACAGGGTATAATAAAGAAGACGACGCTGGAAGCCTATAGCCACCCGCGCAAAGGCGGTATAATAGGGATAACGCTTGAAAAAGGTGACGAGCTCATAGGCGTAGAAATGACCGACGGGAAGAAAGAGATCTTGCTCGCCACGAGGGAAGGTAAGGCGATAAGATTCCCGGAGTCGCAGGTCAGGGACATGGGGCGCTCGGCAAAAGGCGTCAAAGGCATAACCCTGGCTAAAAAAGACGAGGTCATCGCGATGTCTGTAGCCGACCCGGAAGCGACGATACTTACAGTCACTTCGCTAGGGTTCGGCAAGAGGTCGCAGTTCAAGGAATACAGGACGCAGAGCAGGGGCGGTAAAGGCATCATAAACATCAGGGTCACAGCGAAGAACGGGGAAGCCGTCGCGCTCAAGACCGTCTCGGAAAAAGACGAGATAATGATCATGACCGGGAAGGGAGTAATAGTCCGCTGTCCGGTCAAGGACATCCGGTCGACCGGACGCGCCGCGCAGGGCGTAAAGATCATAAAACTCGACGATAAAGACAGGGTATCCTCTATCGCCTCGGTCGCGGAAGTGGAAGAGACCGGAGCCGAAGAGGAGAAGAAATAGCGGTAAAAAATACAGCGTCCCCATCGTCTAGCCTGGTCAGGACACGAGCTTTTCAAGCTTGCGACCGGGGTTCAAATCCCCGTGGGGACGCCAAAATAAAGAATAGGAGGGCCATCATGGGAAAGAAGGTCAGGATAGCCGGTTCCGCGCTCTTTTTTTTGTGCATGACATTTATATTAAACACCTCATTTGCCAAAGATTTCTTGATAGCCAGTTTTGAAAGCGCACACGTCAGCGATTTGGGTACGGAAATGGGTACATGGAGCTCCAACCCCCTCGACACCAGCCAGGGGACTACGATGGAGGTAATCCCCATGTATTATGGTGTCCCGGGGAAGAAAGCCGCTGATAACCATGTCGTCAAGATAACCTATAAAGTGGCCACGAACGGGCCGGCGTTTAACGGTTTTTATATAATGCTAAACCACCTGGACCTCACGCCGTATAAAAATATGAGCATGATGATAAAGGGCGACGCGGATTACGGGTTTACCACGAAATTCACAATTACTTTGACGAATTCCACGGGCCGGCGCTCATCCTGTGTTCTGAAAGGGATAACCAGTGACTGGCAATTGGTATCCATACCGATGCAGGGGTTCAGAGCTTCGGGGACGATGAGGGACATGAGCAGCATGTTGGAAATGGATATCACTTTCGACGGGATGACCGTCGATAATAAAAACGGCATTCTCTATGTCGACGAGATAAAAGTCTCTACGGATTAAAAATGTGCGGGATAACCGGATATATAGGAAA
>CAISWF010000071.1 GCA_903889135.1 Candidatus Omnitrophota bacterium
AAATTGCCTTTGATCAAATAAAGGTAGGCTCGGCTCATATAGGCCTGGGCCTGGTTAGGCTCCATCTCGATCACCTTACCATAATCAGAAATAGCCTGATCAAGATCGCCTTTTTTCTGATAAACCATGGCGCGATTTTTGTAAGCCTCAACAAAGTTAGGATTAATAGCTATTCCTTTGTTGTAATCAACGATAGCCTGATCTACTTTGCCCTCTTCGAATTAAAATAGGAAGCAAGATTACTCCTGCTGTCCTTTTACACCACCGTACGTACGGTTCCGTATACGGCGGTTCATGAAGGTTTTAAGAGTTCCCCAGTTTTGTCATGAGGTTTACTAATCCAAGTTTGTTAAAGTAGGTTATCGGGTACGCTTGATTCATATGCGAAGCCCCGGCGTTCCACCACGGCCCTTGTCCGTTCGTCGCGGATTCCCAGGCTCGTTGTTTATCGAGCCCTCGCTGCATCATCCGCTTGCCCCGTGTCTTTGCTCTCTTCATCTGGCGCCATATGATACAGCGTAATTTTCGCCGTATCCAAAAGTCCAGCTCTTCGGGAATCTTCTTAACCCTCGTGAGGCTGAAGTAATTACCCCAGCCTCGTATGACCGGATTGAGTTCCTCCGTTATAAGCCGTCCTATGTTGCGCCCCCGCCCACGTCGGAATATTGCCCTTAGCGTATCCTTTAACTTTCCAATGGACTGTATCGATGCCCTTAATCTAGGGCTTTTGTCCATCGTCATCGTATACCCCAAGAACTTTCTCCTCCACGGACGATCAACAGCACTTTTGGCTCCGTTGACTTTCAACTTTAGCCTGTTGCTCAAGAATAAGGTTATGGATTCTTTCACTCGTTCTCCGGCCCTCTGCGTATGCACATAAATATTGCAGTCATCCGCATACCGGCAGAACTTGTGTTGTCTGCTTTCTAACTCTTTATCCAAGTCATCGAGCAGAATATTCGACAAAAGCGGTGATAACGGCCCACCTTGCGGCGTTCCTTCCATGCTCGTTTTTGTCAATCCGTCTTCCATTATCCCTGCCTGTAAGTAACGTCGTATTAGTAAAAGTATTCTCTTGTCTTTTACCTTTCGAGCTACCCGTGCCATTAAGATGTCATGATTAACCCGGTCAAAGAACTTCTCCAAGTCTATGTCTACTACCCAACGCCGTCCTTCGCTCACATATTGGCGGGCGGATTCGACCGCCTGTTGTGCGCTTCGCTTTGGCCGGTAGCCATAGCTTGACTCTGAGAAGCCCTCTTCGAATATCGGACTTATGACTTGGTGTACCGCCTGCTGAATTAAACGGTCAACGACCGTCGGTATTCCCAACGCTCGTTCGCCTCCGCCTGCTTTGGGTATCATGACCCGTCGCACAGGCTTTGGCTTATACCGTCCTTCCAACAGTTCACCTTTTGTCCTCGGCCATTCTTGCTTGAGGTAGATTCTCAATTCGCCGACGGTCATATCGTCTATGCCTGCGGATCCTTGATTTTGCTCTACCCTCTTTAAGGCCTTAGTCATGTTTTCCTTGGTTAGCACCTCCTCCATTAACTGATATTCCCTCGGCTCTGAGTGTTCCTGACTTGCCGTGGATTTAGACGCACCTGCTTCAGGCAATGGGCAGTTCCGCTGCTTGTCTCCTGGGCTGGTCAAAGAGTTTTCATCTTCTGTTATCGGCATCTTTAGCTCCATCGAAAGCCAGGTCTCATCACGCTTCGCTTTATGTTCGGGCCTTCTCCGCCTTCAGCGGATACTATGCCCTCGGCTGACTTCTGCATGTTCATCCCACCACCTCACGATAATAGTAGCCTTGCGGCAAACATGCAGACCTCCCCGGGTAATGCGCACTTACCTTCCCGCTTATGCCCGCCACATCTACGTCCATGCTTTCCGGATAGGTTTAGGGCTTTAGAGATAATTGACTCCTCACCCGGCACGTCCGCCTCTATGTGATTCCTGTTCGTCGGGCCAGCGTTTTGCCTGCGGCTTCCTTCAGATTCCACCTCGCGATAGACACCCTTGCCGTCCAGCTAACAGTTCCTCCTATCAGGCCTGTAAGGGACTTACACCCTCAAGTAAATGCGCCCTGCCGGGCGCACAATGGATAGGGCTCCCACCTTTCGGCGAGAGCCCATTATGCCAGCCTACTGGCGTTCGGATTATAATCTTTTCTTACACTTCAACCATAACACATTTTAGGCATTTCTGCAACCCTGTCAAGGATTTTTTTTAGGGATTTTTTTAGGGCTGTCAAACAAAAAAGCTGAACGATTAAATCCATCTAGCTTACCTTCTAAAACGGCATCAACTGTCATACCGACTTCTACTCATATGCCTTATTAAATAGAAAAGTAACCCGCCTGCAGTTAACCCTAAAACTATGACGATAGCGAC
>CAISWF010000072.1 GCA_903889135.1 Candidatus Omnitrophota bacterium
GAACAGATCAAAATAGCAGAAGCCCATTTCCTGCAGGCTTTCGGGACGCTGATGCCGCAAGCCTCTTTTTCCCGCTATGATTTGAGGCAGCACTCGCCGAGCGCCCCTCAATATGACAGGAGTTTCGAGCAAAAATTTGTGTTTACCCAGGAACTCTTTACGGGTTTCAAGGAATTTGCCCAAATGGCGGCCAGTAAATATGAAAAGAAGCAGAACGAGAACGAGAAGATACGCGCAGAACAGCTGCTTTTCGCGAACGTTTCCGATGCCTTTTATCTTGTCTTGGAAGAACGGGAAGACATTAAATCTCTGGTGGCAACCCAGAGCGCCTTCTCGGACCGCATTAAAGAACTCAAAACACGGGTGGACTTGGGCAAATCCAGGACCAGCGAAGTGGTTAACACCGAAGTACAGCTTTATAGCATAGAGGAGCAGATCGAATTGGCAAAGAGCCAGGAACTTGTAGCAAGGGAACTCCTGGAATTTTATATAGGCGGGCCGTTTAAGGATATTACGGAACAGGACACGGATTTTACATTGAAACTCGAATCCGAATACTTGGCTATGGCGCCTTCCCGTACTGACGTGAAAGCGGCCAGTTTCGCCTGGAAGTCGGATAAAGAAAATATAGTCGTAGCCAGGAGCGGTTTTCTCCCCACGGTTAGTTTACAAAGCGATATCTACGGCCACCGGGCATCCACGCCTACGGATAGCAATTGGGATGCGTTCCTTTCGGTCAACGTGCCTATTTTTGAAGGGACTACGACTTACGGGCAGGTCAAGGAAGCTACTGCTAAAGCTAATCAGGGCGGACTGCTTTTCCGCAGGATCGGCAGGGAAGCCGTCCAGGATATCCATGATTCGTACGTGATAGTCCAGGCCGCTTTTACGCGGACCGATATCCTGCGAAAAGCGTTAAGTTCTGCCGAGCAGAATTATGACCTGCAGACCCAGGATTACAAGCTGAACGTAGTGAGCAACCTGGATGTCCTGGCCGCCATATCGGACCTGGAAAATATCCGGAGGAATTTTGTCCATACCTCATATGAGGGTAAACGTTTTTACTGGCAGCTGCAGGTCGCTGCCGGGATCATCGATTTAGGCGAGTAATATGACACTTTCCGACCTATCAATTAAGAGACCGGTGTTTGGCTGGATGCTGATGATCGGCGTCATCGTATTCGGCGCCATAGGATTGCTGCGTTTGGGAGTGAGCCAGCTTCCGGACGTGGATTTCCCGGTCGTGACGGCGACAATAACCTGGGAAGGCGCGGCCCCGGAGGTAATGGAGACCGATGTCACCGACATCGTCGAAGGCGCCGTAATGAGCGTGGAAGGCCTTAAGGAGATCACTTCGGTATCCATGCAGGGCGTCACGCAGATCTCGATAGAATTTAACCTTAACCGCAATATTGACGTCGCCCTGCAGGAAGTCCAGACAAAGATCGCGCAGGCGCAGAGGAACTTACCGCACGATATCGATCCTCCGGTTGTGACCAAGACCAATCCCGAAGACCAGCCGATCATGTTCGTGGCGCTTTCCGGCGACCTTCCGCTTAGAGACATGATCCATTATGTCAACGAAACCCTTCAGGACCAGTTCACGACCGTTCCCGGCGTCGGCGATATCCGGCTGGGCGGGTATGTAGATCCTAACCTGAGGGTTTGGCTGGATGCCGGGAAGATGCAGGACCAGCAGCTCACTGTTGAGGATATACTCAACGCCATCGGTTTCCAGCACGCCGACCTTCCGGCGGGCTACATCGACACAGGGCTTAAGGAAGTCAATGTCCGCGTCTATGGCGAGGCCTCAACACCGGAACAATTCGAAAAAATAACGATACCGGAACGCGTGCGTGGCGGGCCTATTTGGAAGAGCATGCGGATAGGGGACGTCGGCAAGGTCGAAGACGGCCTGGCGGATATCCGCAGGATGTCGCGCAGTTGGGGCAAGACCGCGATAGGATTGGGAATTATCAAGCAGCGCGGCACGAACGCCATTGATGTCGCTAACGGCGTAAGGAAAAGGATGGCGGAGCTGCAAAAAACCTTGCCCTCAGACATGCATCTGAATGTTGTCTTTGACACGACCAAGTTCATCCAGGATTCCGTAAACGAGCTGAAACGCAACCTGCTCCTTTCCATCATCTTGACCGCCCTTGTTTGCTACATTTTTCTCGGATCATGGAGCGCGAATATCAACGTCCTCCTGTCTATACCGTTCTCTCTTGCCGGCGCCTTTTTGGTACTCTATTTCTTGGATTTTACCATCAATACCTTCACCATGCTCGGCCTTTCATTGGTCATAGGTATCGTCGTCGATGACGCTATCATGGTCCTGGAGAACATCTCGCGCTACCAGGAGCAGGGGCAGTCCCGCGTAAACGCGGCTTTGATCGGGGCGAGGGAGATAACTTTCGCCGCGATCGCGACATCGGTGGCTATCCTTGCGATCTTCATACCGGTCATCTTCATGCAGGGTATCGTCGGAAAATTCTTTTTCCAGTTCGGGGTCACTATTTCCGTAGCGGTATTCTTCTCGTTGATCGAGGCGATCACCATAACGCCCATGAGGTGTTCGCAATTCCTTACCGTAGGGCATACGACCAGGTTGGGAAAATTCATCGAAAAGATCATGAAGTGGGCTTCTGCCCGCTA
>CAISWF010000073.1 GCA_903889135.1 Candidatus Omnitrophota bacterium
CATTTTAATTAAGGATTGAATTTCTTCACGATAAGCGCCGCGTTGTGCCCGCCGAAACCTAACGCGTTCGACATTACCGCGTTCACTTTCGCGGCTCTGGGCTTATTCGGGACGTAATCGAGGTCGCAATCGGGGTCCGGCGTTTCGTAGTTTATCGTAGGAGGAACTATCCCCTTCTTTATGACAAGGGCGGAAACTATTAATTCAACTCCGCCCGCGGCCCCCAGGAGATGGCCCATAACGGATTTCGTCGAGCTGACGGCAAGTTTCCTGGCATGGTCACCGAACACTTTCTTTATGGCGGACGTTTCGATCTTATCGTTGTAGATAGTGGATGTGCCGTGAGCGTTTATGTACTGGACATCATGAGGCTTCATGCCTGCGTCCTTCAAGGTCGCGGCCATGCATCTGACGCCGCCGTCCCCTTCCGGATCCGGAGCGGTCATGTGATACGCGTCCGAGCTCATGCCGTAGCCGGCAAGCTCGCAGTATATCTTAGCGTTACGCTTGATGGCACGTTCAGCTTCTTCTAATATTACTATACCAGCGCCTTCACCTATGACAAAACCGTCCCTATTCTTATCGAACGGCCTGGAAGCCTTCTCTGGCTGGTCATTATACGCGCAGGAGAGCGCTTTGAGCGCGCAGAAACCTCCAAAACCCATATATGTGATTGCCGCCTCTGAGCCGCCGCAGACCATGACATCGGCTTCGCTCCTCTGGATTATCCTGAATGCGTCGCCTATGGCGTGATTGCCGGTAGCGCAAGCCGTCGCGACCGTCGAATTGGGGCCCTTCAGGCCGAGAGTGATCGATGTCTGGCCCGAAGCCATATTGACTATCAGCATCGGAATTAAAAATGGGGATATCCGCGATGGCCCTTTAACCGGCCCCAGGGCAAGATACTGCCTGTGCTCCGCCTCAACGGTATGGAGCCCGCCTATCCCGGAGCCGATGAGCACGCCTATCCTGTTCCTGTCTTCTTTATCAAGGTGTATCCCGGAATCGGACATCGCCATCTTGGCGGAACATACCGCGAACTGGACAAAGCGATCCATCCGCTTTATCTCTTTCGGGGAGAGATACGGGGATGGGTCGAAATTTCGGACTTCTGCCGCTATTTTGGTTGTGAAGTTGGTGGGGTCGAAACAGGCCAAACGCCGGACGCCGCTTTTGCCTTCAAGGATGGATTTCCAGATTTCATCGATGCTGCAACCTACCGGAGTTACGGCGCCGAGGCCCGTTACAACAACACGTCTTGTTTTAAGCATCGTTGTAAGGGGTCTATTTCCCGGCCTTCTCTTCGATATATCTGAGGGCGTCTCCGACAGTTATGAGCTTTTCCGCTTCCTCGTCCGGTATCTCTATACCGAACTCTTCTTCTAAAGCCATCACAAGCTCGACTGTATCGAGCGAATCTGCTCCTAGATCATCCACAAATTTCGCGTTATCGGTGACTTCGTCTTTCTTAACGCCAAGTTGGTCCGCTATACTTTGCTTTATCTTATCCTGAGAAACTTCCATTTTCCCTCCTTAAATGAGGCCACAACTTATGGAGCGATAGCGACATAAGTTGCTCGCACCGCTTTTTCCGTTGGGCCGAATTTAATCCCGCAAGAACTTA
>CAISWF010000074.1 GCA_903889135.1 Candidatus Omnitrophota bacterium
CCTACTTAAGTTTTTTTCGACTCCAAGGCGACTGATAACTGATTGATAATTGATAGGAATTTGCTTTTCGGAATAAAGATATCCTACCTGCTAAAAAACTTCATTATTTGATTTCTGGTGAGACATGAGGCACATCGCCCCAAAGACTCTCCAGGTCGTAGAATTTCCGGGCTTCGGGTTCGAATATATGCACGACGCAATTGCCGAAATCCAGCAAAACCCAATTCGACTCCCTGTCGCCTTCCCTGTGCCAGAGCCTTAGCCCTTCTTCCTCCAACTTCGCTTCTATCTCTTCCGATATAGCCCTTGCCTGCCGGATATTGGCCGCGGTCATCACGACAAAATAATCGCAGAACGCCGAAACCTTACCCACATCGATTAAGACTATATCCTCGGCCTTCTTCTCTTTAGCTGCATCAGCTATAAGGACGGCCTTTGATCTGGTATCTATCTTACTTTCCTAATATCCTGTACATTCCGGTGGCGCAAGCGGGGCATTTGCCTTTCATCGCTTTACGGCCGTTCTTCATCGTTTCTTCTTTCGCGTCTTTTATTTCCTGTTTTTTCTTGCATTTCACACAATACCCTTCCATAGAACACCTCCTCTTAGGTTTGGAATACGGGTAGTTTACCACACCTGCCTTCGTCTGTCAAGGCGGACTGCAGGCGGAACTACCCTATCGATTCGTCCATCTCTCCGACAATCTCTTCCAACAGGTCCTTGAGGGTAACGAGGCCTATCGCCTGCTTCTTCTCGTCCGTCACTATAGCTATCTGCACCCGCATGCGCTGGAAATCCTTGAGCAGGTCGCTGACCCTCTTGTTCTTCTGCACAAAATACGCCTGGCGGACCAGGTCCGGTATGATAACGAGGCCCTTATTCTGCCAGATATAGAGCAGGTCTCTCGCGTAAATGACCCCCACGATGTTATCCGGGGAACCCTTGTAGACCGGGACCCTCGAGTGTCCCTCCTCTACGAGGAGGTTGAGCAGGTCTTCGGCGGACGCCTCGATATCTATCGCGACCATCTTTTCCTTCGGCACCATCACCTCGCTCACGAGGGTATCGCCGAACTCGAATATCTTATGGAGCATCTTGCGCTCTTCATCGCCGAGGACGCCCTCCTCCTTGCCCAGCTCTATCATGAGCCTTATCTCTTCCTCGGTTATCAGTGGCCCGCGCTTCGCCTCGACGCCGAATATCTTTATTATGCCGTTACCGATGGCGTAAAATACCCTGGCGACGGGAGCTAATACGTCGAGGACGAATTTTAACGGCACGGCGATCTCCAGCGACGTCTTCTCAGCGCGCTGGACCGCGAAGACCTTGGGCACTATCTCGCCGAAGACCACGATCACCGTAGCGCCTATCACGGTCGCGAGCACCATCCCGGTGTTCTCACCGTATATATGGATGAGCACAAAAGCGATGAGGACCGATATGGCGGTATTTATTATATTATTCCCCACGAGGATGGAGGTGATGAGGCGGTCCGGGTTAGAGAGGAGCGAATAAACCAGCTTGGCGTTCCTGGAACCTTTGTTCATCAGGTTGCGCAAGCGTATCTTGTTCAGGGAAATGAGCGCCGTCTCTGACAGGGCAAAAAAAGCCGACACGATCAGCA
>CAISWF010000075.1 GCA_903889135.1 Candidatus Omnitrophota bacterium
ATAGGCGGATGCGTGCTGAAGAGGTTAGTGAATCCGCCGCCGGTAAGGGGGTTGACGATGAACAAGTGCGCGGTCGTCGGGTTCGCCTGCATCGGGATTTGACGCGAATAATTATAGAGTTTCCTTAACGCGTTCGCGAGCGAGAGAGGCCTCCCGCACAACTTGGCGCCGGCCTCATCGGCCATATACTCCCTCGAACGGGAGATGGCCAATTGTATGAGTGTCGCGACGATGGGAGCGAGGATCGTTATCGCAAGCAGGGCGAAGATATTCCCTCTTCCTCTGTCGTCGTCTCTCCCGCTGCCCCCGAAGATCGCCGCCCATCTCGCCATATCGGAAAGCATGTATATTGCGCCGGCGACGGTAGCGACTACCGTCATGATCAGGGTATCCCTGTTGTGGACATGGGAAAGTTCGTGGGAGATGACGCCTTCGAGCTCGTCGTCGCTTAATAGGCGCATTATGCCTTCGGTCACGGCCACCGAAGCGTGCGCCGGGCTGCGTCCCGTAGCGAACGCGTTCGGTGTCTCTATAGGTATTATATAGATCTTCGGTTTCGGTATATCATCCTTAGTCGCGAGGTTCTGGACTATCCTGTGCAGTTTCGGGTAATCCTGCGGTGATGCCTCCTTCGCGTGGTACATCATGAGGACTATCTTGTCCGAGAACCAGTATGAGAAGAAATTCATCAGGACTGCGAGCCCGAAAGCTATGATCATTCCGTTCCGCCCGCCTATGAGACTCCCGACAAAAATAAGCAGGAGCGTCAATAACGTCAGGAAAAGTACCGTTTTGAACACGTTCATGTTTAAACTACCTCCTAAAGATTCTTTATCTCAGATACTTCCCTGTCTATAAGGTGCGCGACTTCAGAGATCTCTTTGATGGCGTTATCAACTGCTTTCTTGAAGTAAATGGCCCCGGGATGCCTCTCCCCGAGTTCTACTAAACGCGCGCCCATATCTATGAGCGTCAGGTACATCTTCTTGAGTTCCTGGGCATCCTGATAGTTCCTGAACTTCCTGTGAAGGAATTTTACCAATTCCTTTTTTTCTTCCGAGTCTATCTTTATGAACCTTACGCCTATGCCGGGATAATATGTCGGATTTTTGTCCTTATCGGCTATCCAGGCGACGCGCCCCATCACTTCTATCGGGTGGGAGACTGTCGGCAGGGTGAACTCCAGGTCCATCTCCATTCCGAGTTTGAATTTTTTATCGGTCTTGAGAAAGAGCCCGTGCTGCGCGAAATTTTTAGTCCTGAAAAGGTACGCCTTGCTGCTCGCGGTCTTGTCCTTCTTCCGGTGCCATTTGACCTCGACGTCCAGCGCCAGTCGGCGGTGCAATCTCTTGTTGGAAGCCATTTCGGATCCTTTCGCTAGTTTGTATTCTTCGCTTTTTTGATAAACCTTTTCACCAGGCCGTGGTCCTTCCTGCCCGGAGCGGCTTCAAGCCTGCTGCAGGCGTCCACAGCGTAAGGCTTTACTTTGTTTATCGCCGCACCAACGTTCCCGGCGTCCAGTCCGCCCGCCAGTATCACGGGCTTGCCGAACTTTTTCGCTTTTACGGCCAAGGCCCAATCGAACTTCACGCCGGTGCCGCCGCTCTTTCCCTTGACGCACGAATCGAGCAGAAAAGCGTCAGCCGCGTAACTGCCTAATTCCTTCAGGTCGCCGGGGCCGCCGACTCGTACAGCTTTGATTATTTTATAATATTTATTGAGCCCTTTGCAATAGTTCGGAGACTCGTTGCCGTGCAGCTGGAGCAGGTCGAGACGGCAATAGCGGGCTATTTTGAGCACCTTTTCTTTTTTCTCGTCGACAAAAACCCCCACCGTTATCACATATGGGGGCAATTTCGCTATTATATCTTTCGCTTTTTTCGGGGTGATCCCTCGCTGGCTTTTGGCGAAAACAAAACCAAGGGCATCGGCCCCGTAAAGGCATGCCGCCTCGGCGTCTTTATAATTGGTTATCCCGCATATCTTTACTTTTACCAAGCCATCACCCTCTTGACCTCGGCGCCGATGTCGGCGGCCTCCATTAAGACCGTCCCGATAAGGACCGCCTTTACTCCCATCGAAGCGAGGGATTGCACGTCTTCCGGTTCCCTGACGCCGCTCTCGGACACGATGATCTTCCCGGGCGAGACCTTCGCGATCAATTCGCGCGTTATGTTAAGGTCGGTCTCTAAAGTCCTGAGGTTCCGGTTGTTGATCCCGATTATTTCCGCTTCTATGCCCAGCGCCTTGTCGAGGTCGCGCTGGTCGTGGACTTCTACGATGGCGTCCATACCGAGAGATTTGGCTTCATGGAAGAGCGCTTTGAGCATTCCCCTGTCGAGTAAAGCGGCTATAAGAAGGACGGCGTCCGCGCCGGCTATAGCCGACTCATAGATCTGGTATTCGGATAAGATAAAATCTTTGCGCAGGATAGGCAGGTCGACGGCCTGTCTTGCAGCTTTGAGATGGTCCAGGCTTCCCTGGAAGTATTTATCCTCGGTCAGGACCGATAACGCGGCCGCCCCGCTCTTCTTGTATATCCTCGCGATCGCCTCGGGGTCATAATCATGCCTTATGACGCCGTGCGACGGCGACGCTTTTTTCAGTTCGGCGATCAGGTTCATCCTGCCGCTTTTGGAGATCGCTTTCTTGAAGCCCCGGTTCTTGACAGGGGAAGCCATCCTCTCGATCTCGTCGAGCGGCAAAGTCTCCTGCGCTTTTTCGAGTTTATGTTTCTTGTGTTCGATTATATCATCAAGACCTATCATGAACTTGCCGCCTCCTTCAATGCCTGGAGTTTCTCGAGAGCCAACCCGGACTCTAGCGATTCTTCGGCCGACCGTATACCCTCTTTAATGCTCAAGGCTTTGTCGGCCGCGTATATGGCGCAGCCGGCGTTTAACACGACGATGTCATACTTGGGCCCTTTTTCACCGCTCAGGATATCCATCGCTATCTTCGCGTTCTCTGCGGGCTCGCCGCCCTTAAGGTCCCCGGCTTTCGCCTTCTTTATCCCGAAATCCCGTGGCGATATTTCATAAGTCTTTACCCTTCCGCCTTTGAGTTCGGATATCATCGTCTTATCAGTCGTGGTGACTTCGTCGAGGCCGTCTTTTCCGTGGACCACGAGCGCGTGTTTTGAGCCTAGTCTTCCGAGAGCTTTCGCGATCAATTCAGTCAATCCGGGGTCGTACACGCCCAATAACTGGTTTGTGGCGCCGGCCGGGTTGGTCATTGGGCCTAATATATTGAATATTGTCCTTATCCCTATCTCCTTGCGCGGGCCTATCGCGTATTGCATCGCCTTGTGCAGAGCCGGCGCGAAAAGAAATCCGATCCCCGTCTCATCAATGCACTTCGAGACGGTCTGTTCCTCCGCGTCGATATTTACTCCGAGCGCCTTCAACAAGTCGGCGCTCCCGCATCTGGAAGAGACGCTCCTGTTCCCGTGCTTCGCGACAATGACCCCGGCGCCTGCTACGACAAAAGCCGTTATCGTAGAGACGTTAAATGTCTGGCATTCGTCGCCGCCGGTCCCGCAAGTGTCTAGGACTACCGGATGCCTCGTCTTTATCTTCGTGGCATGCCTGCGCATTGTTTCGGCCCCGCCGGTTATCTCATCGATCGTCTCTCCTTTTATCCGCATCGCGGTCAGGAAAGCGGCGATCTGCGTAGGCAGGGCCTGGCCTGTCATTATCTCCTCCATCGCGAGCTCCATCTCGTTCTTGGAGAGGTCCTCGCATTTAACAAGCTTGGCGATCGCTTCTCTTATCATTATCCTTTTAGCTCCAGGAAATTCTTCAATATCTTTTTCCCGTCGGCGGTCAATATCGACTCGGGATGGAACTGCACGCCCCAGACAGGTAATTTTTTATGCCTCAGCCCCATTATTTCCTTATCCTTAGTCTGGGCGGTTATCTCCAGGCATTTAGGGAACGACTTCCGTTCTACGACAAGCGAATGGTACCTTATCGCGTCAAACGGGTTTTTTATCCCCTTGAATATATCTTTGCCGTTATGGTATATCTTCGAGGTCTTTCCGTGCATCGGCCTTTTTCCTTTTACGATCTTCCCGCCGAATACCTCGCCTATGCATTGATGGCCGAGACAGACGCCGAGGATAGGGACTTTTCCCGCGAACTCGCGTATCAAGTCGTTGGAGATGCCCGCGTCTTTGGGGAATCCCGGGCCGGGCGAGATGACTATTTTTTTAGGACGGAGCGCTTTTATATTCTCCAGGGTCATTTTGTCATTCCTTACGACTTTAAGGTTTTGGCCCATCTCGCCCAGGTACTGGACGAGGTTATACGTGAACGAATCGTAATTATCGATGATCAGGATCATTTTATGAAATCCCTTTTTCGGCGGCCTCTATCGCCTTCATGGTCGCTCTGGCTTTGTTTACCGTCTCCTGGTATTCTTTTTCCGGGTCCGAGTCGGCGACTATCCCGCCTCCGGCCTGGACGTAGGCGTTATCGCCTTTTATAACGATCGTCCTGATATTTATGCAAGCGTCAGTATTTCCCGAAAAACTGAAGTATCCTACGAGACCGGCGTATGGGCCGCGCCTCGTATTCTCCAATTCCTCTATTATCTCCATAGCCCTGACCTTCGGCGCGCCTGAAACCGTCCCTGCAGGAAAAGTCGCCCTTATTACGTCGAACATATCCTTGTTCGCCTTGAGCTTTCCGGTGCATTCGCTGACTATATGCATCACATGGGAATACTTTTCGATGACCATAAGCTCGGAGACCTTTACCGTCCCGTACCTGCAGACGCGGCCGATGTCGTTCCTGCCGAGATCGACGAGCATTATATGTTCGGCCCTCTCCTTTACGCTGGAAAGGAGGTTCTTTTCAAGCCGTTTCTCTTCATCCTCGTCCTTGCCCCGCGGCCTTGTGCCGGCTATCGGCCTCAGTTCGACTACGCCGTCCTCGCTCCTTACCATAAGCTCGGGAGAAGCGCCGACCAGCGACAAGTCTTTTAACTTGAGATAATACATATAAGGCGAAGGATTTATCATCCTCAACGCGCGGTAGAGGTCTATCCCGGAGGAGGTTATTTTCGTGCTGAACCTCTGGGAAGGTACTACCTGTATTATGTCGCCTATCCTGATATAGCTTTTCGCCTTTTTAACCATGGATACGAATTCGGGTTTTGTGAGATTCGATCTTACGTCGAGCCGGAAATCTTTGGGTTTCGCGGCCCTTTTCGCCTTTACGGAAAGTGGCGCATCCAAAAGTCTTACCAGGTTATTGATCTTTTTTATGGCCTTGTCGTACGCTTTTGAAGGATTCCCTTCCACATGCGCGTTCGATACGACCTTTATCTTGTGCTTTACGTGGTCGAATATCAATATAGTGTCGGTGAGCAGGAAGACCGAGTCCGGCACTTTAAGGTCGTCGGGATTCTTCGACGGCAGTTCCTCGAAGAACCTCACCATATCGTAGCCCATGAAACCGACAAGCCCCCCGCAGAAACGCGGCAATCCGGCCGTATGGACGAATTTGTACCTGCCGAGGATCTTCTTCATCTCCTCGAGCGGGTCGCCGGAAGCGGCAAACCGTTTCGTCTCCCCATTCTCGATGATCTCGATGTTGCGGCCCTTGCTCTTGAATACCAAAGACGGCCCGGAGCCAAGGAATGAATACCTCGCTATCTTCTCGCCGCCCTCGACCGATTCGAGCAGGAACGAATGATCGCTCTTGTCGATCTTCATGAAGGCCGAGACCGGCGTACCGAGGTCAGCGGTGATATCCTTGAAAACGGGTATCAGGTTGCCCTTTCTGGCAAGCCTTATAAATTCCTCTTTTGAAGGTGTGTAGCCCATTATTTTTTGTAGACCTTATCCGGGTCAAATATCTTCTTGCCGGATACGGCGGTATTTCCTTTCCTGTCTTTTAATTTGCGGTAAAAACACGAACGGTAACCGGTATGGCAGGCCCCGCCGACCTGCTCGACCTTGACGAGCAGGCAGTCGCCGTCGCAATCGAACCTTACCTCCTTTACTTTCTGCACGTGGCCGGATGATTCGCCTTTCAGCCACAATTTCTTCCTCGACCTGGAATAGAAATGCGCCCTCTTAGTCTCTATAGTCTTCTTTACTGCGACGTCGTTCATATAAGCCACCATGAGGACCTCTTTATTCTTGTGGTCCTGTATGACGGCAGGTATAAGCCCGTTCTTGTCGAATTTAAGCCCGGAGATAAATTTATTCACCCCTCACCTTCCTTTCTATCTGTTTCCAAGATACCCATCACACTTTCGTGATAAGAAGGTGAGGGATTCTTGGTTTCATAGCCTGACAGCGACTCCTTTTTTATTTAAGTATTGCTTGGCTTCCTTTATCGTAAATTCCTTGAAATGGAATATCGACGCGGCCAGGACCGCGTCAGCCTTTCCCTTCGTCAATCCTTCGTAGAGGTCGTCGAGAGTTCCTGCCCCGCCCGAGGCTATTACGGGCACCCTTACAGCCTCAGATACGCTACGGGTGAGTTCCAGGTCGTAGCCGATCTTCGTCCCGTCGCGGTCCATTGAGGTCAACAGGATCTCGCCGGCGCCGCGCCTCTCAGCTTCTTTCGCCCACCTAATAGCGTTCTTTCCCGTGGGTGTCCTTCCGCCGTGCGTATAGACCTCCCAGCTTTTTCCCTTGCGCTTAGCGTCTATTGCGACGACTATGCACTGGTTACCGAACCTGTCCGACGATTCGGAGATGAACCCGGGGTCATTGACCGCGGACGTATTTATCGAAACTTTGTCGGCGCCGGCCTTTAACAGATTGCGTATATCACCGATATTCCTTATTCCGCCGCCGACTGTCAGAGGCATAAAAACCTTTTCAGCCGTGCGCCGTACGACCTCAAGCATGATGTCCCTGTCCTCGTAACTCGCGGTTATATCGAGGAAGACCAGTTCGTCTGCGCCTGCTTTTTCATAAAATGAGGCGTTAGATACCGGGTCCCCTGCATCGCGCAGGTCCAGGAACTTAATGCCTTTTACGACCCGCCCGTCCTTTACGTCGAGGCAGGGTATTATTCTTTTTGCGAGTCCCGTTAGAGAAGCCTTAACGGGATAAACATACTTTATTGGCATCTTTTATTAGTATCTTTCCGTCATAAAGCGCACGGCCGACTATGACGCCGATTATCTCTTTCTTGTTATATTCCTTCAATATCCTCAGGTCGGCGAGGCTCGAAATGCCTCCGGAGACGATCATATCCATCTTCACGTCTCCTATGAAATTCAGGATATTCGCGAAACCCGGGCCCTGAAGAGTGCCGTCGCGGGAGATATCCGTATATTCGACCGTCTGCACGCCGAGAGTCTTTATCCTTTGCGCGAAGTCCACCGCTTTTATCTCAGTCGGGTTAACCCATCCTTTTGTCTGCAGGAACCCGTCTCTTACGTCGAGGCTCACGATAATCTTATCCCTGTATTTGTCCACGGCTATTTTCAAGAATGCCTCATCCTCGCAGGCCTTGGTGCCGAGGATAGCGTATGAAGCGCCGGCCCTGATTATAGTTTGGAGGTCGGACTCGGTCCTTATTCCGCCCCCCACCTCCACCGGGATGTCGATCGAGGCGGTGATCTTGCGTATCCAATCGAGGTTCTTTAATTTTCCCTCGAGCGCGCCGTCGAGGTCGACTAAATGAAGGCGTTTCGCGCCTTCGCTCTGCCATCTGAGCGACATCTTGACCGGGTCGTTCGAATAGACAGTCTCCTTGGAAAAATCCCCCCGGAAAAGCCTCACGACCTTGCCGCCTCTTATGTCTACCGCAGGTATGACTATCATAGTTTTACGAAATTTCTCAATATTTTCAGGCCCAGATCCTGGCTCTTCTCCGGGTGGAACTGGGTCGCGTAAATATTATCCGAACAAATAACCGACGGGAATTTGACGCCGTAGCCGGTCCAGGCCGCCACGCATTTATTATCCTCCGGCACCGCGTAATAAGAATGGACGAAATAGAAGTACGAATTTTCAGGCACGCCTTTAAGCAGCGGGCAATTTCCTTTTATGTTCAACTGGTTCCAGCCCATATGCGGTATCTTTAATTTCTTAGACCTGAACTTCACGACATCTCCCTTTACCATGCCCAGGCCTTTATTTAGCCCGCCCTCTTCACTTTTAGAGAATATAAGCTGGAGGCCGAGGCACAAACCAAGGAAAGGCCTTCCCTTGGCGATAAATTCCTTTATCGGCTCTATTAGGCGGCGCGATTTAAGCTCCGCCATAGCGTCTTTGAACGCGCCTACGCCCGGCACGATCACTTTATCCGCGCGCAAGATGTCTTTCGGGGCGCTCGAAACCTTTACTTTCCCGCCGGCCTTCTCCAGCGCCTTGGAGACACTGCGGAGGTTTCCCATCCCGTAATCGACTACTACGATAGCGTTATTAGTGTTTTTCATATAGCTTGAGCATCCCCAAAAGGGATCATAACTTCCCTTTTGTTGACGGAACCCCTTTGATTCGCGGATCCACCCTTGTCGCATCGCACAGGGCCCGGCCCAATGCCTTGAATATCGCCTCGAGGACATGATGCAGGTCCTCTCCGCGGTATTCAATGTGCAGGTTTATGCCCGCGTTCCTTACAAATGCTTCAAGGAATTGTTTGGCGCTGTTCAGGGAATATCCCTGCCTGTCGATATAAGTCGGCGGGACGGGTTTTCCCACGCACCGCATATAAAGCGACGGCCTGCCGCTTATGTCAAGGGCGATACGAGCGAGCGCTTCTTCCATCGGCACCGCCACGTTCATCGAGCCGAACCTGCGTATGCCTTTCTTGTTCCCGATGGCCTTGGCGAAGGCCTCGCCTAGCGCGATGCCCACGTCTTCATTCGTGTGATGGATATCTACCTCGAGGTCGCCCTTCGCTATGATCTTAAGGTCGAAACAGCCGTGCCTTGCGAACAAGGAGAGCATGTGGTCGAGGAACCCGACGCCGGTATATACGCGGAATCTGCCGGTCCCGTCTATGTTCAGTTCTATTTTCACGTTAGTTTCTGTTGTCTTCCTCTGGTGTTTTACGGTCCTTTTTTTCATCTAGAACCTCACTTTAATGGATTCCATATGCTTATTAAGTCCCTCAAGTTTAGATATCTTCTCGATAGATTTCTTCGCTTTCTCCAGCGCCTTCTTCGAATACGATATGATGTGGGATGACTTTACAAAATCTTCCACGCCGAGTCCGGAGAAGAACCTCGCTGTCCCGCTCGTAGGCAGGACGTGACTGGGCCCTGCAACATAATCTCCTATAGCAGTGGGTGAATACTGGCCAAGGAATATCGCGCCGGCGTTATTTATCTTTTTAAGCCACTTCTGCGGGTTCTTTACCATGATCTGCAAGTGCTCGGGCGCGAGGCGGTTTACTATATCGCACGCCTCATCGAGGTTCTTCGCCAGTATTATATAACCGTTCGCGACTTCCTTCTTTAGCATCTTCGCCAGCGGCTTTGATGTCGTGACCAATATCGGCAATCCCTTGAAATGTTCGCTCTGCGCCTCGAGGTCCTTGATCGCGAAGAGCGGGTTCGTCGACCTGTTAGCCAGGACGACCACCTCGGATGGCCCCGCTATCATGTCTATGTCTACGTAACCGAAGACCTGCCGCTTTGCCTCGGTGACGTAATCGTTTCCCGGACCGACTATCTTATCCACCTTCGGGATCGTCTTCGTGCCGAAGGCGAGCGCTGCTATCGCCTGGGCTCCGCCGACCTTATAGATCTCGTCGACCTTGAGCAGGTTCGCGACGGCCAATATATGCGGGTCGACGCTCTGGTATTTATTCGGCGGCGTGCAGAGCACTATGTTTTTAACTCCTGCCACCTGAGCCGGGAGGACCGTCATATATACCGTCGATATGAGCGGGGCTGTGCCGGCCGGGACATATATCCCGACCCTTTCGATAGGCGAGTATTTCTCTCCCAGCACCACGCCGTCACCATCGACGATCCTCCATGACTTCCTGCCTTTCACCTGTTTCTTGTAAAATTTAGTGACGTTATCGATAATATTCTTGAGTTCGGATATGAATTCGGAATCAATGTCCTGGAACGCGCCGCTCGCCTCGCTTTCGGTGACCCTGAGCTGCCTGGCTGAAAGCTTAACCTTGTCGAACTTGCGAGTGTATTTTATGACCGCATCATCGCCGTTCGCCTTGACGTCCTCGATTATCCTGCTGACGCATTCGGTGACGCGTTTTTTGCGGTTGTTATACCTGTTGCAGAGTTTTTCGAATTCCTTGCTGTAGAGCTTTATCACTTTCATATTTTAAGTTCCTTTACCGCCGAGATGCCGGCCTTCAATGCCTCGTCCAACTTAGAGATATCCTTGCCTCCGGCCTGGGCAAGGTCAGGCCTTCCCCCGCCGCCGCCTGAGATGATCTTTGATATGTATTTTATGATCGCGCGCGAATCAAGGCCCGATTTGGCAAGGTCCTGGGACATTCCCACGACCGCAAAAGCCTTTCCGTCAAACGCGCCGATCAGGATCGAGACCGCTTTCTCTTTCAGGGCCGCCTTTACCGCGTCGGTGAGGCTAACGAGGGTATCGGGCGCGCAACCGTCCATCCTTCTCGCTACGAGGGTGATATTATTATCCAATAATTCCTTCTTCGAAACAAGTTCTTTCGACTTCTCCGAGAGGTTGGCCGCCTCGTAATTCTTGAGCTTTTTTTCAAGCTCTTTTACCTGGTTAGCCAGTTTTTCTATTTGCGCCGGCAGGTTTTCCGGTTTTATCTTCAGCATCTCGGCCACGGCCTTCAGGTCGCTTTCAGATTCCTTTATTTTTTTGTAAGCGGCCTCTCCGGCTATTGCCTCTATCCTGCGTATTCCGGCTGCGACAGACGACTCTCCGGTTATCTTGAATATCCCTATCTCGCCTGTGGCATTCAGATGGGTACCGCCGCATAATTCCCTGGAGATATCTTCGACGCTCACTACGCGC
>CAISWF010000076.1 GCA_903889135.1 Candidatus Omnitrophota bacterium
CCTATCAGGAAACCGAGCATTATCTGGCCGATGAATTTCGACCTCGCGGTGAGCCCCTTTGATTTCATCAGCCTTAATTTGAGGTAATCGTCAAGGAAACCTACGACGCAGAGCCAAATTATCGATACGAGCGCGAGGAGGACGTACTTGTTCGTCAGGTCGCCCCAGAGCAGGGTCGAGAGAACGACCGCGGTGACTATCAAAAGCCCGCCCATCGTAGGCGTCCCTGCTTTGTTCTTGTGCATCTCGTAGATGCCTTTCGCGTCGTCAGAGGTCCGCACGACCTGCCCTATCTTTAATTCGCGCAGTTTCTCAATTATAAAAGGCCCCAATACCATGCAGATCAGGAATGAGGTAATCGCCGCGCCGGCGGCCCGGAAAGTGATGTACTTGAATACGTTGAAACCGAAGAATATATCCTTCAGCGGGTAGAGCAGGTGGTAAAACACTTCTTGATCTCCTCCATTTTCATACCGCGCGAACCTTTGACCAGCACCAGATCCCCTTCCTTCAATATGCCTTTCAAGGCCTTACCGGCCTCTACGGAATTTTTGAAACGGAGGAGGGACATACCGCCGATGCCCTCCTCCTGTGCGCCCTCCAGGATATACCCGGAGAGCGTGCCCACACTCACGAAAAGATCTATCTTGGATTTCGCCGCGAACCTGCCGATATCGCGGTGGAGGTCCGGCCCGGCATCGCCCAGCTCGAGCATATCGCCGGCCACGAGCACCTTCCTCTTATACGGCTGCATGTCCCTCAGCGTCCCGATGGCGCTCTTCAGCGAAGCGGGGTTGGAATTATAACAATCGAATATGAAATCTATCCTCTCGCATTTCTCGTATTCCATCCTGAGCTTAGGCAGGATGAAATCCTCAAGGGCTTTCGACGCGGACCTTACCTCTATTCCGTATAATGAAGCTGCCGCAATGGCTGCCGCCGCGTTGTAAACGTTATGTCTTCCGAGCATCCTGAGCTTTACGAGATACGTATCGTTCAGCGCGAAATTTATCCCGCAGTCGCTCTCCTGCACGTTCTCTGCGACGAAATCACAATCCTCATTGAAACCGAAAGTTACGGTCTCCTCGCACATCTTTTTGGTGGTGATGACGAGTATTTCGTCATCACCATTAACCACGGCCGAGCCGTCCTCCCCGATCCTCTTTAACAGGTCCAGCTTCTCTTTCCTGACGTTCTCTACGGAACCGAAGAACTCCAAATGAGACGGCCCTATATTCAATATAATACCGCAATTCGGCTGGACTATGTCGGCCAGGTAGCCGATCTCGCCGGGATGGTTCGTCCCCAGTTCGATGACCGCTATCTCGTGCCTTTCGTTCAACTTTAAGAGCGTCTGCGGTACGCCTATGAAATTGTTCTCCGTCCCCTCGTTCTTCAGGACTTTGTATTTAGAGGACAGGATGAGCGCGAGCATCTCCTTCGTGGTCGTCTTCCCGTTCGAGCCGGTCAACGCGATGACCGGTATATCGAACCTGCTGCGGTGGAATTTCGCGATACCGCCCAGCGCCTTGACTGTGTTGTTTACGAGTATCACCGTGAAACCGGGCTTAGGCGAGGGTAGATCGCGGCTTACTATCGCCCCGGCGGCGCCCTTTTTGGCGGCTTCGCCTACGAAATCATGACCGTCAAAGTTAGGCCCTTTTATCGCTATGAAGAGCGAGCCCTTCTCTATCTTCCTGGTGTCGGTCAAAACATGCGAAAAGATGGTTTCCGAACCGCCATTCGCCAGTTTCCCGCCTGTAGCTTCTAAGATATCTTTTACGTTAAGAATATTTTTTTCGCAACCTCCCTGTCATCGAAAGGTATCGTAGTATTTTTGAATATTTGGTAGGCCTCATGCCCTTTCCCGGCAATAAGGACGCAATCGCCTTCCCTGGCCAGGGAGAGCGCCTCTTCGATGGCGCGCGACCTGTCCAATATGACCTTATAATTTTTTTTCGTTATGCCTGCCGTGATCTCATCGGCGATCGCCTGCGGTTCCTCGCCGCGCGGGTTGTCCGAGGTGACGATGGCGAGATCCGCCATCTCGCTCGCAACCTTGCCCATCCGCGGACGTTTCGTCCTGTCGCGGTCCCCGCCGCAGCCGAAGACGACGATTATCTTCTTGCTGATAAGGGGTTTTAACGCTGAGAGCACGTTATACAGCGCGTCGTCCGTGTGCGCGTAATCCACGAATATCTTGAAAGGCTGCCCGCAGTCTACCGGCTCGAGCCTGCCCGGAACCGACTTCATATCCTCAAGCCCGCGTTTTACTTCCCCGGCGGAGAACCCAAGGCTCATGCCGCATGCAGCGGCAGCGGTCATATTATAGACGTTATGCAGGCCGATAAGTTTCGAGTTCACCGCCAGGCTGCCCTTCGGCGAATTTACAGTGAATCTCGTACCGTCCAACGAAAGTTTTATATCCGAGGCGAGATGATCGGCGACGAGCTTCGTCCCGTATGTCACGATCTTCCCTTTTGAGACCTTGACCAGTTTTTTGCCCCACTCATCGTCAATATTTATCACGGCGTACGCGCTGTCTTTAAGCCCTTCGAAAAGGCGGGATTTCGCCTTGAAATATCCGTCAAACGTCTTATGGTAATCGAGGTGGTCGCCGGTGAGGTTTGTGAATATCGCCGCGGAGAAATCAATGCCGCCCACCCTGTTCTGGTCGAGGGCGTGCGACGATACTTCCATCACCAGGTAATCGCTGGAATTCCTTACAATCTCTCCCATGAAACCGAAAAGCTCGACCGGGCCGGGAGTGGTGTTCGTCGCGGGTATGAGGCGTTTCCCTATCCTGTAACTTATCGTCCCGATCACGCCGGCCTTATGGCCCGCGGCCGAGATGATGGAATCCATCAGATACGATATGGTCGTCTTGCCGTTGGTGCCGGTTATCCCGATGCAGGTCAGCTTCCCGACAGGCCTGCCGAAGAAATTATCGGCTATCTTTGGCGCCGCGGCCCTCGAGTCCCTGACGAATATCCTGGCGACATCATCGGGAAGCGCGATATCTTTTTCCAGGATGACGGCGACGGCGCCCCTGTCTACGGCCTCATTCGCGAACTTATGTCCGTCGAAATTAGTCCCTGGGACAGCGATAAAAAGATGGTCTTTCCCTGCCTTCTTGGAATCACTGGAGACGCCTTTAATATCGATATCGGGGCCGCGCGGAAATGCCGACTGCGCTTTATATTCCACATCTTTCAACAGATCTTTGAGTCTCATCAATCCTCTATGCTCTGAAGTTCGACTTCCCTCTTGACCTCGGTTATATTTTCCGGCTTTATCTCCAAGTATCTCAACGTATCCTTTACCACCCTGCTGAAGACCGGGGCGGAGACCACGCCTCCGTAATACTGCGGGTACGGCTCATCGAGCATGACCACGACTACGACCTTCGGGTCTTTTACCGGCGCGAACCCGACGAATGAGCCGATGAATTTCGAATGCGAATATGTGCCGTTCTCGATCTTCTGGGAGGTCCCGGTCTTTCCCGCGACATCATAACCATCTACCTTGGCGAGTTGGCCGGTACCGTCGGTCACCACCCCGCTCAGGATATCCCGCATCGTCGCGGCCGTCTTCTCGGATATGACATCCCTCAATTCCTCGGGCGGGAACTCTTTTATTATCTCGCCGTGCTTATCCTGTACCGACTGGATTATCCGCGGCCTCACGAGCTTTCCGCCGTTGGCGATGACCGACATGGCACGGGCCATCTGTAACGCGGAGACGCTCACCTCCTGGCCCATGGGTATCGCGTACATCGAAGTGCCGGACCACTGCGAGGGCGGGCGTATGAACCCTGCGACTTCCCCTGGCAGGTCAATATTCGTCATGTCGCCAAAACCAAATCTCTTAATATAAGTATAGAGATTATCCCCGCCGAGCTTGAAAGCGACCTTGACAGTGCCTATGTTAGACGATCTCTCGATGACCTGCCTAAAGGTGAGCCAGCCTTGCGGCGTGTGGTCGTGCAAAATTCTCCCTCCGCCGTGGTTCCATGCTCCGTTCTCGCAGAAGAACCTGTCGTTCAGATCCACTTTATTTTCTTCGAGCGCAGCAGAGGCCGTGACAATCTTGAACATCGAGCCGGGCTCATACATGTCGGTTACGGCGCGGTTCCTCCTGTTCCCGGCGCTCGCGCGCTGGAAAGAATTAAGGTCGTATGTCGGCCTGCTCGACATAGCTAGTATGTCGCCGTTCCTGGGGTCCATGACGATTATGCACGCTCCTATCGGATGGAATTTCTGGACGGCCCAATCGAGCTCGCGTTCAGCGATATTCTGTATTATGTCGTCTATGGTGAGGACGAGGTCGAGGCCGTCTACCGAGGGATAATATTCATACTCAAAAGAGGCTATTTCGCGGCGGCGCGCGTCCCTGAAAGTCGCCCTGTAACCTGCGGAACCCTTCAGGTACGAATCGTACTTAAGCTCGAGCCCTTCGAGGCCTTTATTATCGGTGCCGGCATAGCCGACTATCTGGCTGGCGAGGGAATTGTTCGGGTATACCCTCTTCGACTCTTTCAAAAAATCTATGCCTTTGATATTCAACACTTTTATCCTGGCGGCTTCCGCGGGGCTTAATTTGCGCTTGATCCAAATGAAACCTTTCTCCTGGTTGAGCCGAGCGTAGACGTACTGCTCGCCCAAACCCGTCACAG
>CAISWF010000077.1 GCA_903889135.1 Candidatus Omnitrophota bacterium
GAATATGACGCTGCTTTCAAGATTATTAAGTATGCCGAGCCCTACGACGCAAACGGCGTTTGAGATGCCCACGACCATGCCCGCCTTAAAGAGCTCGGACCTTTTCCTTACGGCCCTAACCGTATATATGCCGATCACGCTTCCGGCGATGAAAGTCAGGGTCGAATCGAACCTTTCACCTACCACTAATCCGGCGAGGATGCTCAATACCACGGCGGTGACTATGGCCGGCCTTACGCCGAGCAATAGCCCGATCAATATCGGCACTATCGCGACGGGCACAAAATATGCCGGGCCGTTCGAAAGGGAGATGGCTTTCCCTATTGCCGTGATCACGACGGCCATGAGCGCTATAAGGATGAGGTGCCTGTTGTTTGAGTAGACCGCGGGTTCGTAATATTTAAAGTAAAGTCCTGTTATGAGAACAAGTATTATCACGATGAAAAAGATGCCCAGTATAGATAGCGCGAATTTCTGTTCGGATACCGAGGCCGCGCGCAAAGCTTCGAATTTTGCTATATGGAACGGGGTTACCCTTTCCCCCCTCTTTATTATCAGTTCGTCCTTGACGACATCTATAAGTTTTTCCTGGGGGGGGACTGCTGCGATAGCCTCTTCGCGCCTGCGCGAGGTCTCGACCACGTTAGATCTTAAATTGGCCGATACGGCGGCGCAGAAAATATCTTTTATCATGCCCTTGAGCTTGTTGTCCGCTATGGCTGAGTCGGCGAATGGCGATTGCGGGAGGTTCTGGATATCTGCCGACGTCTTCAATCCTTTCGTGTCGGTGTCATATTCGATCTTTGCCGAGGAGTTCCTGATCTTTATTCCTGTCTTACCCTGTTTTTTGAGGTTATCTTTCTCATCGGCCGATACGATGCCCTGGGAGAATACCGCCTCAAGCTGGCTGAGGACCACCGGTTCGATCTTTTCGGATTCAGGGGAAGACAGCAGCGCTTTAAGGTCATTATCAGAGAGTTCGAGTTTATTGGCCGGTTTAAGTTTAGCCAGCCTTTCCTCAGTTCCGAGATTCTGCGAGGCTTTTGCCTCTTTGAGCGCGCCGAAGAGGGCCTTGACGTTCAGTGCGGCATTTTCGGATATGGCGGGATCGATATCGTAGATATCTTTTATCGAAAGGGCGGCATCTTTTTTAAATTGCTCGGTCTTTTCCGTATCCACGCCGGCATTGAACGAAAAGTCAACAGGGGCATACACATCCCTGTCCGCTACCTTCCCAACCTGCGGCTGGCCGCCGTAAGGGGTCTTGCCTATATATATGACCGATACGAGGGCCACGCAGGTCGCTGCGGCTATAAGCCACCTCGTCGTTATCTCCCGCGGCATAGATCTAGGTCTTTTGAATATAGACATACGCTGTACCTTATTTACCGTTATATTTCTCGTACGCCTTTATGATATCCTGCACCAGCTCATGGCGTACTACATCATCTCCGGTAAAATACGTGAACTTTATACCTTCGATATCCTTAAGGACTTCCTGCGCCTGCAAGAGGCCGACCGCTTTTCCTCCCGGGAGGTCGCTTTGCGTCAAGTCTCCGGTTATGACCGTCTTTGAGTCGAAGCCGAGCCTCGTAAGGAACATCTTCATCTGTTCGGCGGTCGCGTTCTGGGCTTCATCAAGGATCACAAAAGAGTCGTTTAGTGTCCGGCCGCGCATAAACGCGAGCGGAGCCACTTCTATCACTCCCCTTCCCAGGAAACGCTCAACCTTGTCAAGGTCCATCATCTCGTAGAGCGCGTCATATAAAGGACGAAGGTACGGCGATACCTTCTCTTCTATATCGCCCGGAAGGAACCCGAGGCTTTCCCCCGCCTCTACGGCGGGCCTGGTCAGGACTATACGGCTTACGTGTCCGAGCTTTAACGCGTTGATCGCCATAGCCATCGCCAGGTATGTCTTGCCGGTTCCGGCAGGCCCGATCCCGAAGACGATATCGAATTGTCTTATAGCGTCGACGTAGTTCTTCTGCCCGGAGGTCTTCGGAGTTACGAATTGTTTCTTGGACATTATCTCTATCTTGTCGAGATAGATGGAATGGAGGTCCAACACAGTATTATCGCGCAGGGCCTTTACCGCGTAAAGGATCTCATGCTGGTGGATAGGCCGGCCCATCCTGATTATGTCCAGCAGTTGTCCGAACAGCCTCGAGGCTTTTTCGACGTTCCTGGCTTCGCCGCCTATGGTCAAGTTCTCACCGCGGGCGGTGATCTTCACATCGAATTCCCGCTCGATCGCCTTGAGGTTCTCGTCGTGCCGGCCGAAGAGGACGTGCGCCTCTTCGTCGCTTAATAGCTTAAAGGCCTTGTCCATATATCCTTATTTTGTATATTCGTTCCCTTTGGTTTCTTTTACCCCTGCCTTCGGGACCTTGATGACCATTCCCGGACGTATCTTATTAGGCGATTTGAGCATGTCTTTATTCAGGTCAAAGAGTTTCTTCCATTTCTTGGTGGTCCCGTACAACTTCAACGAGATCTTTTGCAGTGTCTCGCCTTTTTGGACTTTATAATCGGTCAATTCCTCTTTTGTTTCTACTACGGGCGCAGGCTGTCCGACAGACGCGGCCTCGAAGTTAGTTACCGGCGCGGGAGAGGGTTCCGGTGTTTCCGCTACTTTTTGCGGCACCCTGTTCTCCTTCTCTATTGCCGGCGCTTCAACCTGGACTTCTATATAGGTCTTTGTGGGTTTTCTTTCTCCGACGGCAGGCGCGGTCCCCTTCAAATATCCCTGGTTGCCCGCTGAACTTGACAGGTCCTGGTCGACTCTCTCCCTGGTCACCATCTTTGTAGTGACCGAGCATCCGGTCAGCACCGTGATCATGACCGCCAAAGCCAAAAATACAAATAACTTTTTCATTCCCCTTCTCCTTTATTTTTTGAGGTTTAATCCAAGCTCTTTTAATTGTTTTTCCGATACGTCCGACGGCGCGCCGGTCATGAAGCAGACGGCCTTTTGCGTCTTCGGGAACGCTATCACATCCCTTATGCTTTCAGATCCTGTCATCATGGCTATCAGCCTGTCAAGGCCGGGCGCTATGCCGCCGTGAGGCGGGGCGCCGTACGAAAAAGCCTCGAGAAGGAAGCCGAACCTGGACTTGATCTCCTCTTCGTCCAGGCCTATCGCCTTGAATATCATAAGCTGCGTCTCACTGTCGTGGATCCTTATCGAGCCGGAGCTGATCTCTGTTCCGTTTAGCACCAGGTCGTATGCTTTTGCCCTGACTTTTTCCGGATGAGTCTCGATGAGCTTGATGTCCTCGTCATATGGCGCCGTGAAAGGATGATGCTCGGCTTCCCAGCGTTTCTCTTCGTTGTTGTATTTGAACCACGGGAATTCGACCACCCACAGGAAATTGAATTTATTTTTATCTATCAGGCCGTATTTTTCCGCGAGCGCCACCCTGAGGCGGGCGAGGACATCGTTTACGGTCTCCTTCTTGTCGGCGACCGCGAGGATCATATCGCCTTTTACGGCGTCCATCTTTGTGAGCATCGCCTTCACGCGGGTTTCATCGAAAAATTTCGCGATCGGGCAATCGACGGCGCCGTCACCGACTTTGAAATACGCCAGGCCCTTTGCCCCGAGTTTTATTGCCGTTTCGGTGAGCCCATCTATCTCGCTCCTTGAGATATCCGCCCTGCCTTTCAAATTCAACGCCTTTACTATCCCGCCTCCGGCGATGACTTTTTCAAAGGTCTGGAATTGGCCGCCCTTCAAGGTATCGGTGAGGTCGACGAGTTCCATGCCGAACCTGATGTCGGGCTTGTCGGTGCCGAACCTCTCTATCGATTCACGGTGTTTTATCCTCGGGAACGGGGTCTTCAGGTCCACTCCTATCCCATCCTTGAATATCGCTTTTATGAGGCGCTCTGTAAGGCCCAGCACGTCATCTACATCCACGAAGGACATCTCGATATCGAGCTGGGTGAACTCAGGCTGCCGGTCGGCCCTGAGGTCTTCGTCCCTGAAACATCTGGCTATCTGGAAATACCTGTCCATCCCCGCGACCATGAGTATCTGCTTGAACAATTGCGGCGACTGCGGCAGCGCGAAAAACTTCCCCTGGCTTAACCTGCTCGGCACGAGATAGTCCCGGGCGCCTTCGGGTGTGGATTTAGTCAATATAGGCGTCTCAACCTCGATGAAACCCTCGACTTCAAGGAAGTTCCTTGTTATATGGCAGACCTTGTGCCGTATTATCAGCTTATCGCGCGAGGATTTGCGCCTGAGATCTACGAACCTGTAGGTGAACCTTAATTCTTCCGATATCTGCGCCTCATCATCGATCTCGAACGGCGGGGTTTTCGCGGTGTTAAGTATTGTAAGTTTTGAAACGGCTATTTCGACCTCGCCGGTCTTTAACTTTGGGTTCTCGGTGCCCTTAGGCCTCAAAGAAACTTCTCCATCGACCATGACCACGTATTCGCCGCGCAGCGATTCAGCCGTGTCATGGAGTTCTTTCGATTTGGCGGGATTGAATACGATTTGCGTAAGGCCGTACCTGTCGCGGAGGTCTATGAAGATAAGCCCGCCGTGGTCGCGCCTCCTGTGTACCCATCCGGCCAGTATGACCTTTTTGCCGAGGTCTTTAGACGTCAATTCTCCGCAGGTGTGAGTCCTGTACATTTACTTAAGAAGCTTCCTTTCCATTTCCGAGGCGAAACTGCGTTCCGGCACCGCGGTCTGTTCCTTGGTCGCCATATTCCTCAAAGTTATCGAATGGTCCTTTATCTCGTTATCACCTATTATAGCGACATATTTTGCGCCGAGCCTGTCCGCTGTCCGCATCTGTGCCTTTAAAGATTTGCCTTCAAAATCAACTTCGGCCGAGATCCCCTGCCCGCGCAAGGCCATGGCGAGGGAGAATCCCAATTTATACGCCTCATCTCCCATCGTGGCGATATAGATCTTCAGCCCGCCGTCAAGTTCCGGGACCTCCTGGAGGGCCATGATGCTCCTCTCCATTCCGATGGCGAAACCGCAGGCGCCTTTCGGCTGTCCGCCCAACTCTGAGATGAGGTTGTCGTATCTTCCTCCGGCTCCGATAGCGTCCTGGGCGCCGAGTTTTTTGTGGACGACCTCGAAAGTCGTCTTTGTGTAATAGTCGAGGCCCCTTACCAGGTAAGGCTCTACATTGTAATTGACCTTAAGGCCGTCGAGCGCCTTCTTTACTGTCTCGAAATGGGAAAGGCATTCTGCGCAGAGGTATTCTTTAGTCCCTTTAAATATTTTTTTCATTTCGTTCCTGCAGGTTTCGTTCTTGCAGTCGAGGACCCGCAGGATATTTTTTTCGTAACGGACCTTGCAGTCATCGCAAAGGTCCTTTATATGGTTCCCGAGCGCCTGGCGCAGCCCGTTAGCAAGGGCTTCTTTGTCTTTAGCGCAGCCGAGGGAATTAATTTTTATCTCGTAGTTCCTGATATCGAATGAATCGAGCAATGAAGCAAGCAGCGCTATCACTTCCGCGTCAAGGTAGGGGCTGTATGAGCCGATGGCCTCCACGCCTATCTGGTGGAATTGGCGCATCCTTCCGGCCTGCGGCCTTTCGGCCCTGAACATCGGCCCTATATAAAAAAGCTTGGCGAACCCCATCTCGTTCTCAAGGCCGTTCTCGAGGTACGCCCTTACCACTGAAGCCGTTGCCTCGGGCCGAAGGGTGATCGACCGCTCGCCCCTGTCGAGGAACATGAACATCTGTTTTTCGACAATGTCGGTCCCCTGCCCCAGCGACCTTACAAATAAGGCCGACTCCTCCATCACGGGCGTGCGGACCTCGCTGTAGCCGAAATGATTAAAGACGGCCCTGGCTTTTTCTTCCAGGATCGTCCATAATCTAGCTTCTTTTGGCAGGAGATCTTTAGTCCCCCGCAATGCCTTTAATTGTTCTTTCATATGGTATGATTAGGTAGGTGTAAGTCCGCCAACGCCTTATGGCGGATTTATTTAACCTTCTGTTTCATTATGAGCCCCGGCTTGAATACCGCAACCTTCTTTGGCGGAACGGGTACGGTGACGCCGGTCCGCGGGTTCCTGCCTGTCCTTCCGCGGCGGGATTTGACCTTGAATATCCCGAAATTCCTCAGCTCAACGGTTTCGGCGGTCGCCAGGGCCTCTACTATGATATCCAGAGTGCGCTGGACCACAAGCTTGACGTCGACCTGTTTCAAGCCGGATTCGCTGGCTATCTGCAGTACTATCTCCTTCTTTGTCATACTTTCCTCCTGACGTAAATTATTA